>JANXYN010000181.1 GCA_025356035.1 Geobacteraceae bacterium | reverse complement strand
CAAGAACCAGGTCTGCTGTTACGCTGCCGGCCGCAAACCGATCGCCGGCAAAAGGGCGCTGCGGCTGGTCAGCGGAATATAACCGGCCTTTCCCCGCCTCCACCTGCAAAATCTGCAATGTCAACCCTGCAGCAAATCTGAACCCCGCAACGTTCACAGCTGCGGGGTTCGTTGTCGGCACGTCGTCGATCCCTTACTCCAGATTAATAGAAAGTACCATGGGGCGGAGCATTGGCCGGCACCGGCAATGCGGTAAAGACCTCGTTTCGATTGTATGGAGAGCAATTCTGGCAGCTCACTGCTCGGCAACGAAATAGCTTTTGTCTTTTTCGTAGGTGGTGCGGAACGTTTCCAGCAGCAGTTCCAGCCGGCTTTCTTCAAGCTTCAGCACCTTTGCTGCTGGGGAATCCATCAGCTGCAGCTCTTCGGCGGGATCTTTTTCGCCAATGCCAAGCTTCAGGCAGAACAGGTCAGCGAGGCTGACAACCGCAGTGAGCTGTTTCAGGTAGGCGTGGTCCAGTTCTGGGGCAGTGAGATCGTGGTGGTACATAACCGCACTGGTCAGAACTTCGGGGAAGTTCCATTTCTTGATGACGCAGGCGCCCACCTCGGCGTGAGTATAGGGGTAAACGCTCTTTTCCGCCTCGGCAAATCTAAGGTTGTCGTTGTAGCACTTCTGTATGACTCCCTGGAACTTGTTCTTGTCGAAGATATTCATGATCAGCTTGCCGATGTCGTGAAACAGGCCGCCGAGGAAGGCCTCTTCTTCATTGGCGATCCTGGTGTTGCTGGCGATGATGCGGGCGGCCAGGCCGGCGCCAAAGGAATGCTCCCAGAGCATCTTTTCCGTCAGGCCGAACGGCTTATACACTTGCTTGACGGAAGCTGCTACCACCAAGCTCTTCAGGGTACTGAAACCAAGGATGACGATGGCGGTGGAGAGGGTCTGTATCTGGCGTTGACATCCATAAAAAGCGGAATTGGAGATTTTCAGAACCCTTGCTGCCACTGCCGGATCGGAAGCGACCACCTTGGCCAGCTCTTCAGCGCTGGTCGACGGGCTCTCCAGCAGCTGCATTACCTTCAGCGCGATTACCGGAATGGTCGGCAAGTCGCCGGCGGTCATAATGGTTTTTTCCAGTTCACTGTTCATAATCTTATGGTTCCTTTCGTCAAACTCCGCTGAGCCCAGCTGCTTTATCTATTCGGCAGGTCCGCCCAGAACTTTAGCCTCAACTTTCTAACCAGGCTAGCGCCCGTCGGCAGCGAATAGGATTGCATGCTGCGCCAACGCCGGTTATAATGCCGGTATTCTCAAAGTTAGGTCGGTGGTGACCATTGCTAATCAAGAGTACCGAATTCATAACCAGCGCTGTCAAGCCCAGCCAGTACCCCGTTAGTGACCTGCCGGAGATCGCCTTTGCCGGGCGCTCCAATGTCGGCAAATCCTCCCTGATCAACGTCCTGGTGAACCGGAAAAAATTGGTGCGGACCAGTAATACGCCGGGACGGACCCAGCTGATCAATTTCTTCAACGTGAATGAGCAATTCACCCTGGTGGATCTGCCTGGTTACGGCTTTGCCAATGTTCCGCTGGAGGTCAAGAAGCAGTGGGGACCGATGATGGAGACCTACTTCGCCAAAAGGGAAAATCTGAGCGGCGTAGTACTGATTCTCGATATCCGGCGGATTCCCGTTGCCGAAGACCTGCAGATGCTCCAGTGGTTACGCACCTACGACATCCCCTGCATCCTGGCGGTGACCAAGTGCGACAAGGTTTCGAAAAACGAGCGGGCCAAGCAGACGGCCATCATCGCCAAAACCATCGGTGTTGAAAGGGAGGAGCTCAGCTTCTTCTCCGCCCTCTCCAAAGAAGGGACCGATGAGCTCTGGGTCAGGATCGAGCAGCTCCTGGCGGCTGGCACTGCAGAATAATCCAGCCGTTGGCTCGGACCAGCTGTTTTGTTTGACTTTTCCACAACGGTCTGGTTAAATGGCCGCACAATCGAATAGATTCATGTCGACCAGGTGCTTTCGCGTGCGCGAAAGGTAAAAGGGAAGGGGGTGCAAATCCTCCACTGTCCCGCAACTGTGAACGGTGATGAAAGCCGCAACTACGCCACTGATTTAATCGGGAAGGCGCGGCGAGTAAGATGATCCGTGAGTCAGGAAACCTGCCAGGTCGAACGCTGCATGGACCCTCCGTGAGAGAGGCGTCGAAGCCCCCTTCGTATTTACGATCGGTTTTCGTACCCCGCCCTCTCTCCAGGAGGCGGGGTTTTTTGTTGCTCAGAATAGGACAACAAGACTAACGCTTTGGTCAAAAAAACCTGCACACGGATAACATCTGAACAAACCGGATAAATGCGGATTTAAGTCATAAACGCTGGACCAATTCATATTAAATCCGTCTTTTTCAGATTTGATCCGTGTACAATTGGTCCAAGCCTTTGGGAGTGGCGAGAGATGGCGAAAGTAATCTTCATTACTGGCGGGGCACGGAGCGGTAAGAGCCGGTTGGCGGAGCAGCTCGCCGCTGGCTATGGCGCGCCGCTCGGTTACATTGCCACCGGCCAGGCCGGCGACAGCGAGATGGCGGAGCGGATCGCCCGCCATCGCGCCCGGCGCGGACCAGACTGGCAAACCATGGAGGAGCCCCTCGACCTGGCCGGCGTCATCCGGGGACATGACGGCCATTTCCAGGCGATGCTGGTGGATTGCGTGACCCTCTGGCTCACTAACCTGCTCCTTAAGTACGACGATGCGACACAGGCCTTGGCCGAGGTGCGTGCCCTGGTGGAGTTATTTTCTGTGACCCGGACGCCGCTCATTCTCGTCTCCAACGAGGTGGGGATGGGGATCGTTCCGGATAACCGCTTGGCCCGCACCTTCCGCGACCTGGCGGGGGAGGCGAACGAACTGCTGGCTGCGGCAGCGGACGAGGTGTACGTTACCTTCTCCGGCCTGCCGTTGAAGCTGAAGGGCTGAAAAACATAATTTACTGGGATGTTCAGGATAATCAGGATGAAAAACTTACAATATCAAAACGCCAAAATCAAAGCTTAAGCGTTCCGTCGCAATCGAGTGGATAGACGGCTATTTGACTGTTAATCACGAGTATCCTGATTATCCCAGTTAGAATCTTGTAGCTGTTTTTGTTCAATTATTTTTATCAAGGAGCTAATGATGACCCTGCTGAAAGAGACGCTAGCCAAGATTCAACCCGTAGATGCCGCCCTGCTTGCTGCCGCCCAGGCGAAGCTGGATAACAAGACCAAACCCCTCGGTTCCCTCGGCCGGCTGGAGGAGTTCGGCCGCCGTTTTGCCGCCATCAGTGGTACGCTTACGCCGGAAACCGGTAAGAAGGTGATTTTCACCTTTGCCGGCGACCATGGGGTGGTGGCGGAAGGGGTGTCGGCTTTCCCGAAGGAGGTGACGCCGCAGATGGTCTTCAACTTCCTGCGGGGCGGGGCGGGAATCAATGTGCTGGCCCGCCACGTGGGGGCCGAGGTGCGGGTGGTGGATGTGGGGGTCGACTACGACTTTGAGCCGCAACCGGGGCTGATTATCAAGAAGGTGGCGAAGGGGACGCGCAACTTTGTCAAGGGGCCGGCCATGACCCGTGAGGAGGCGCTGGCCGCCATGGCGGTAGGGATTGAATTGGCGCGCCAGTGCAAGGTGGAAGGTGTCGCCATGGTTGGTACCGGCGAGATGGGGATCGGCAATACCACCCCATCCTCGGCGATCATTGCCGTACTCTCCGGTAAATCGGTGGAGGAGGTGACCCACCGGGGGACCGGGATCAACGATGGGGCTCTGCTGAACAAGGTGCGGGTCATCAAGCAGGGGGTGGCGCTGAATAACCCCGATTCCAAGGACCCGCTGGATGTGCTGGCCAAGGTGGGGGGGCTGGAGATCGCCGCCATCGCCGGGCTGGTGCTGGGTTGTGCCGCCGAACGGATTCCGGTGGTTGTGGATGGCTTCATCTCCACCGCTGGCGCCCTGATCGCCGCAGAGCTGCACCCCAATGTCCGTGATTATATTTTTGCCGCGCACCAGTCGGTGGAGATTGGCCACCGCTTCATGCTGGAGCGGATCGGCGCCGAGCCGATCCTCGATCTGCAGTTCCGGCTCGGCGAGGGGACCGGCGCGGCCCTGGCCATGGGGCTAATTGAGGCAGGAGTAAAGGTGCTGAAAGAGATGGCGAGCTTTGAGGATGCCGGGGTGTCGAAGGATACACATTAACGTAGGGGCGCATGGCATGCGCCCTGTCCCAACAACACCATCGTGGTCGCAAAAGGGCGCATGCCATGCGCCCCTACGGAGAACAATGCGTTTATATTTCATTGCACTGCAATTTTTGACCATCATCCCGCTCCCCTTCGCAGTCCGTTGCGATGAGCGGGATCTTGGGCGTTCCATGGCGCTGTTTCCGCTGGTGGGGCTCTCCCTTGGCTTTTTGCTGGTCGGAGTGAATTATCTTCTGACCCCCTGGCTCCCCCGGCAGCTGGTCGATCTGCTCCTGATTGTCGTCTTGTCGGTGGTGACTGGAGCCCTTCATTTGGACGGGCTTGCCGACGTCTGCGATGGACTTGCGGCCAGGGGTTCCCGTGAGCGGTTCCTGGCAGTAATGAAGGATTCCCGGACCGGTGCAGTCGGGGTGGTCGGGCTGGTGCTGGGGCTCATGCTCAAGTACCAGGCGCTCCTCTCGATCCCGGTGGAATATAAACGCGAGGCATTGCTCTTCTTCCCAATGGTGGCCCGTTTCAGCCAGGTACAGCTGGCGGTGGGGGCGAAACGGGCGAGGTTGGAGGGACTCGGTTCCCTGTTTATCGGTGGTGCTGGGCTCTGGCAATTCGTCGGCGCCGAGATGATCACCCTGGCTGTTGCCTGGCTACTCCTGGGCGCGAAGGGTATCGTTGCCTGCGTCGTTGCCTATTTGCTCAGCTGGTGGCTCAAGGCATGGTTCCACCGGCGCCTCGGTGGCATCACCGGTGACGTCATCGGCTGTGTCAGCGAGTTGAACGAGATCGTCTGTCTGCTGGCACTGCTGGTGCTTTTTTTGGGGGGAAATCTGTAGGGCGGACGGCGTTCGCCCAGGGCGCATGCAATGCGCCCCTACGGGAGAATCATGACAACGAAAACCCGCATTTATCTGCTCCGCCACGGCGAGGTGGCAGGGGTCGGCACCCCGCGCTACAACGGCCAGGCCGATGTAGCCCTGACCGACCGCGGTCTGGGCCAGTACCATGCCCTCAAGGAGCGCTTCGTCGGCGTGCAGCTTAGCGCGTGTTACACCAGCGATCTCTCCCGCTGCCAACGTGGGGCCGAGCTCCTGGCTGGCCAGTTTGGCATGGTGCCAATTCAGAAACGGGAGTTACGGGAGTTGCACATCGGCATTTGGGAAGGGATGACCTGGACCGAGATCCAGGCCAGCTATCCTGACCAATGGCAGGCAAGGCTCGACGACCTGGTCAACTACCGGGTGCCTCAGGGGGAGAACCTTGTGGATCTCAATGGGCGGGTCATGCCGGTCATCGGCGAGATTGTGGCAAGCCACCAGGGGGAAGAGGTGCTGGTGGTCGCCCATGGCGGGGTCAACCGGGTCATCCTGCTGAATGCCATCGGCGCGCCGCTCTCGTCTCTGTTCAACATCGAACAGAACTACGCATGCCTCAACATCATCGACTACTATGCGGACGGCAAGTCGGTGGTGAAGCTGTTGAACGGCTGACATGCCTAACACCCGCCACGGAGACACAGAGACACTGAGGAAAACCTGAAAAATCGAATTAACTGGGATATTCAGGATGGACAGGATTGAAGGATTTACCTGCAAACAAAGTAGTTTTCAGGTTTTATCCTGAATATCCCTGTTGAAGCGCTTTTGTTTTTGATGTTCTCTGTGTCTCTGTGGCAAAAGGTTTTCACCATGACATCGATCATCATCGCTGCGCCCCAGAGCGGCTCTGGCAAAACTACCATTACCCTCGGCATCATGGCGTGCCTGCGGCGGCGCGGCCTGAAAGTCGCCCCGTTCAAGGTCGGGCCGGATTTCATCGATCCCGGTTACCACCGGCTGGTCTGTGGCCGTCCTTCCATCAACCTGGACGGCTGGATCTGTGCGGAAGAGTTCGTAAAGGAAACCTTTGCCCACCATACTAGGGATGCGGATATTGCGGTCATCGAAGGGGTGATGGGGCTGTTTGACGGCATAGATGGAGTTTCCGAGGCGGGAAGCACCGCCCAGATCGCCAAAATAACCGGCTCTTCCGTCATTCTGCTGGTGGACGCCCGGAGCCAGGCGCGGAGCGTGGCAGCGCTGGTTAAGGGCTTCGCGGAATTCGACCCAGCGGTCAAACTTGCCGGGGTGATCCTCAACAACGTGGCAAGCGAGAACCACGGTAGGATTCTGCGGGAGGCGCTGGCTGCGAGTTCCCCTGACATAACGGTCCTTGGCTGCATTCCGCGCGACGAAGCTTTGCAGATTCCTTCCCGCCATCTGGGGTTGCTGACGGTGGATGAAAACCCACTGTCGGCTGAGTTTCTGGAGCATCTGGCGGGGGTGATGGAGCGGCAGGTGGATATCGAGGAAGTGATCAATCTCCCCCCTTTGCGAAAGGGTGGCAGGGGGGGATTTGCCAACCAAGCCCAAATCCCCCTGAATCCCCCTTTGCCAAAGGGGGACTTTAAAGATGGTCGTGCAAAGATCGCCATCGCCAGCGATGCCGCTTTCTGCTTCGTCTACGAGGACAATCTGCGTCTGCTGCGTGGGGCCGGGGCGAAGCTCGTGGAGTTTTCGCCGCTCAAGGACGAGCAGTTGCCTGAGGGAATTGCCGGCATCTACCTCCCCGGCGGCTACCCGGAGCTGTTCGCCGAGCGGCTCGCCGCCAATCTGTCGATGAAGTGTGCCATTCGCAATGCCATTGATGCCGGAATGCCGGTCTATGCCGAGTGCGGCGGTTTCATCTATTTGACTAACGGCGTAGAGACGCATTGCAATACGTCTCTAACACATGAATTCGCCGGCATCTTCCCCGTCACTACCCGCCTGCTCAAGAAGCGCAAGGCCCTCGGTTACCGGGAGGTGGAACTGGCAGGCGATTCCATCATCGGCAGGCGAGGAACGGTGGCCCGGGGCCATGAGTTCCATTACTCGGAGATGGCGGAGTTGCCGGCAGCCGTAGAGCGAATCTATAAAGTGCGGAAGAACGGTGTGGAACTCGGGCCGGAGGGGTACCGTTACAAGAACTGCCTCGCCTCCTACATCCACCTCCACTTTGGCAGCTGTCCGGAGCTGGCGGTGGCGTTTGTGGCGAGCTGCTGGAAAAACAAAAACCATTAGCCACAGAGGTCACATAAGAAAACCATTATTTACGGGGATATTCAGGATTTTCAGGATTAAATCCGTTGGATTCTAACAAACAAAAAGATTTTTGTTCTTATCCTGACCATCCTGAATATCCCAGTTAATTCGTTTTTTGGTGTTCTCTGTGACCTCTGTGGCAAAAAACTGTAAGGAGTGTCAATGAAAACTCAGATTGAACTGGCTCGCCAGGGGATCGTCTCCACCCAGATGGCCACGGTTGCTAAAGAGGAAGAGGTTTCTCCCGAATACATTCGCCAGATGGTGGCGGAGGGTAAAATAGTCATTCCCTGGAACCACGGTCGCAAGCCGAAGGCGGTCGGGATCGGCAAGGGATTACGGACCAAGGTCAACGCCTCCATTGGCACCTCCTCCGACATTATCGATTATGGGGCTGAGGTGCGGAAGGCACGGGCTGCCGAGGAATCGGGTGCGGACACGCTGATGGAGCTCTCCGTCGGTGGCGACCTCGACCGGGTGCGGCGTGAGGTGCTCGCCGCGGTGGAGCTGCCGGTGGGGAACGTTCCCCTCTACCAGGCCTTCTGCGAGGCTGCGCGCAAGTACGGCGACCCCAACAAGCTGGACGAGGAGCTGCTGTTCGACCTGATTGAACAGCAGTGCGCCGACGGCATGGCCTTCATGGCAGTCCATTGCGGCATCAACCTTTATACCATCGAGCGGTTGCGGAAGCAGGGGTACCGCTACGGCGGGCTGGTTTCCAAGGGAGGGGTGAGCATGGTCGGCTGGATGCTCGCCAACAAGCGTGAGAACCCCCTTTACGAGAAGTTCGACCGGGTGATCGGCATCCTCAAGAAGTACGACACGGTCCTCTCCCTGGGGAACGGCCTGCGTGCAGGCGCCATCCACGACTCTTCGGACCGGGCCCAGATCCAGGAGCTCCTGATCAACTGCGAGTTGGCCGAGCTTGGCCGGGAGATGGGGTGTCAGATGCTAGTGGAGGGGCCGGGACACGTGCCACTTGACGAGATCGAGGGGAACATTCAGTTGCAGAAGAGAATGAGCGGCGGCGCTCCCTACTATATGCTCGGCCCGATCGCCACAGACGTGGCTCCCGGCTTCGACCACATCACCGCTGCCATCGGCGCGGCTCAGTCGTCCCGCTATGGCGCCGACCTGATCTGCTACATCACCCCGGCTGAGCACCTGGCCCTTCCTAATGAGGAGGACGTCCGCCAGGGGGTGAAGGCGGCCAAGATAGCGGCCTACATCGGCGACATGAACAAGTACCCGGAGAAGGGGCGAAGCCGTGATAAGGAGATGAGCAAGGCGCGCCGTGACCTCAATTGGGAAAAGCAGTTTGAGCTAGCCCTCTACCCCGAGGACGCCAGGGCGATCCGCGCCAGTCGCACCCCCGAGGATGAGGCGACCTGCACCATGTGCGGCGATTTCTGCGCCTCGCGCGGCGCGGGGAAACTGTTTGCCGGTGATCTTCGAGGGGACAAAATCTAAAGAATGAAAACCTTAATGGAACACGGAAAAGGCGGAAAAATCCGATCTAGGCAGATTTAATAACTTCAATGGGTGTTAGACCATCGGGGGCAAAGCGTTGTGTGCCCGACCCGGTTTTTATTGTTTGATCGGCAGTTATCCGATTTTTCCGCCTTTTCCGTGTCCCATTAAAGGTTTTGAGGTTTCAATGCAACGCTTGATTTTAGCAATCCTGGTCCTGATCATTGCCACCCCTGCTCACGCCATGCACATCGCCGAGGGGATTCTCCCCTTCAGCTGGGCGGCGCTCTGGTTTGCGGTGGCGGCGCCGTTTCTCCTGCTTGGGCTGAGGAGGCTCAACTCGCTGGCCCAGGACGACCTTTCGATCAAGCCATTGCTGGGGCTGATGGCGGCGGTGGTCTTCATCATCTCCTGCATGCCGATTCCGGTTCCCTCCGCAGGAACCTGCTCGCATCCGTGTGGCACCGGTATTGCCGCCATCCTGGTTGGCCCCTTGCTGACTGTGGTGATATCCGCCGTGGCGCTTTTGATCCAGGCCCTGTTTCTGGCCCATGGCGGGCTGTCTACCCTTGGCGCCGACATTGTCTCCATGGGAGTGGCCGGTTCCTTTGCCGGCTATTTCATCTTCAAGGGGTTGCGTCTGGCGCGCGTCAACCTGGCGATCGCTGCATTTGCCGCAGGGGTCTGTGCCGACTGGGCCACCTATGCGGTCACCTCGGTGGTTCTGGCCACCGGTATCCGTGGGGAAGCACCTTTTCTCCCACTGTTCTGGAAGATCCTGCTTGCCTTTATCCCGACCCAGCTCCCCCTTGGCATTTTGGAAGGTGCCATGACTGCAGGAATGGTGGTACTATTGTATAAGAAACGCCCCGACCTCCTCGTCAAGATGCGGGTCATTACGGAAAAGGAGCTCCCTGACCATGCCTGAACGGAAACGGAAATTGAGAATCATCCTGCTGCATATTATTCTGCTGCCGACGTTGCTGTTCGCATTTTCGTTCTTTACGCTCGGGCCGAAGCCGTGGGTCGGGGTGGATGAGGCGGTGGTGGCGAAGATCGCCAAAGAGCAAGGCCGGGAGGCGCGCAAGCCGCTGCTTAATCTCGGTGATGGAGATCTGCGGCTGTTTGCATTCCTGCTGGTCGGCGCCGTGGGTGGCTTTGCCGCGGGTTATTACTGGCGGGTGCTAGTGGGGGAGAAAGTCCGAAAAAAGTAGCCACAGAGACTCGGAGACACAGAGGAAATCCTAGGAGTTTAGCCCCAAGATTCCATACACACAATTTGTTTGCTGGTTGGTTAGCGATATGCTAACATGAATTATGTTCTCGATCGAATACTCAAAAGCTGCCCGCAAGGCATTGAAAGCCATGCCGCGTAATGTGGCGGGTCTCGTAATGGAAAAGATCGAGGCGCTTGCGGTGGACCCCCATGTCCCCAACAACAATGTAAAAAAGTTGACCAACCATCCGGGGTATCGCCTGCGGGTGGGAGATTGGCGAGTTGTTTACACGGTTCATGAGCAGAAGCTGTTGATTGCCGTGGTCCGCATTGCGCCAAGGGGAGGTGTGTATCAATGAAAGCACAAATTATTGAAAAAAACGGCAAACCTGAATTCGCGGTAATTTCCTACGCCGATTATAAACATTTTCTGGAACTGATTGAGGACGAAGCCGACGCACGCGTCGTTGCCGAATTTCATGAATCTTACACCGCTGGCCGGGAGTTTTTGGTGCCTGAAGAGATTGTCCGCCGCGAGCTTGCCGGGGAATCGCCGGTGAAGCTGTGGCGTGAGCATCGGGGTCTAACCCAGCATGATCTTGCCAAACGGGCTGGCATCAGCAAACCCTATCTTTCTCAGATTGAAACCGGCAAGCGTCAGGGAACGGTGGAAACCCTCGGTGCAATTGCCCGCGCACTTGATGTTCCACTGGATGTATTGACAGATTGAACTGCAATACAGGCCGACGCCAGAAAAGCCAGGTAGGGGAGGCAAACAGTTTTGACGTTTGCCCACACGGCTGTCTGAGGACCAGAGATAATAGCCCATGCACCATTTTACTCAACATGTACTTACCGCCAACCATCCCCTCACCGGTCTTGACCCGCGGGTGAAGATTCTCTGCGCCCTGGCGCTACTGTTGATGGTGATCAGCTGCAAGGGAATGACCTTCCCGCTGCTGGTGGCAGCGGTCAGTCTGGCGCTCTGCCTGAGTATGGGGGTACGTCCCAAAGTGCTGGCGATCCGCTTTGCCGAGCCGCTGTTCATTGCGGTCATGGTGGTGCTGCTCAAGCTCTTGTTTGTCGGGAAGGTGCCCCTCTTTGCGGTGGATTTCTTTGGCCTGCAGGTCGTTGTTCATCAAGACGGACTCCTGGAGGGGCTCCTGGTCGCTTCCCGCATCGCCGGTGCGGTGCTGGTGGTGGCACTGGTTGGCTTTGCCACCCAGTTTACCGAGCTGATGGCAGCGCTGACTTGGCTCAGGGTGCCGCGGGGTTTCATTGAAGTAGCGCTGTTCGCTTGGCGCTACCTGTTTGTCCTGTTCGAGGACGCCCAGGTGGTCTACAGTGCCCAGAAAAACCGCCTCGGTTACGATGGCTACCGGCGCAGCTTCCGTTCCTTCGGCACCCTGGCCGGGGTACTGGTTATCAAGGCCTTCGACAACAGCCAAAATATCACCATCGCCATGGTCCAGCGCGGGTACGACGGGAGCATGCCGATGCTGGAGCACAAGCCGTTCCTGCTTGGCGAGGTGCTGGCATCGACCTTGATAGTTGTCGTGATGGGCGTTATGTGGCAGCGGTTTTAAGATTGAAACCTTAATGGGACACGGAAAAGGCGGAAAAATCGGATAAAGGCGGATCTTGTGAAACAGAAAGAATTGACCGATGCGGTACTCTGCTGTTTCTATACGGTTTACAATACGCTCGGCTTTGGTTTTCTGGAGAAGGTTTACCAAAATGCCCTGCTGCTCGAACTGGAAAAGCGAGGGATCAGTGCTCGGGCTCAACTTCCCATATCAGTATACTATGACGGAAAGGAAGTCGGTGAATACTTTGCGGATATTCTCGTAGAGGATATATTGATCGTCGAAATTAAAGCAACGAGTAGTATCCTGCCCGAGCATGAAGCCCAACTTCTCAACTACCTGAAGGCAACCGGAAAGGAAGTGGGCCTGCTTTTGAACTTCGGCCCCTCCCCTCAAGTTAAGAGGAAGGTTTTCTAATATGTGCAAGACAGAAATCACCGAAGACGGAATAATAAACGAGGACAAATGAGATCGACTGAAATATTCTTTCGATTCAATCCGCAGTTATCCGATTTTTCCGCCTTTTCCGTGTTCCATTAAGGTTTTGACTTTGCCAATTCGCCTTTCTGTACAAATCGACGCATTCACCTACTCGGACGGCACCACCGCCCTGGCCGACATCCACCTCGATGTGGCGAAGGGGGAGTTCACCGGGATCCTCGGCGCAAACGGCTCCGGGAAGACGACACTGTTGAAGGTCATGGACGGGTTGATCAAGGATTTCACCGGCCGGGTGCTGTTGGATGGGGCGGATGTGCGGCAACTCCACCCCCGGGACATCTACCGCAAGGTGGGGTTGGTGTTCCAGAACCCAGACGATCAGCTGTTTGCCCATTCGGTTTTCGAGGACGTGGCGTTTGGCCCGCGCAACATGGGCTTTGCCGAGGACGTGGTAAAACCGAGAGTCGCAGCTGCTCTGGCCAGCGTGGAGATGGCCGAGTACGCCGGCAAGAATATCCATGCCTTGAGCTTCGGCCAGAAGAAGCGGGTTTGCATTGCCGGGCTGCTGGCTATGGGACACGAAATTCTCCTCCTCGATGAGCCGACTGCAGGCCTTGACCCGATGGGGGAATACCGGATGATGGAGCTTTTGACCCGGCTTAACCAGGAACAGCAGGTTACTATCGTGATGGCCACCCATAGCGTCGACCTGGTGCCGCTCTTTCTCCACCGGCTTCATATCCTGAGCAAGGGGAGGCTGGTGCGTGGCGGCACGCCGGAGGAGGTCTTCACCGCCCCCGAGGAGCTGGCCAACGTGAAACTTAGGCTGCCGCACATTGCCGAGCTGATCTATCGGCTCAAACATGACGACCGGCTCCCTTTTACGAAGATTCCGCTGACGGTGGGCGAGGCGCGGCGGGAGCTGGTGGCAGCTTTGCGCAAAGCTGATTAGCAGGTGTACAAAGATTATGCAAAATCTACTGCCGGCTAAATGGAGGAGTCCAGTACATGGCAAGTTTAAATAAACGGATACTATGGAAGTGGGCCATTTGGTTGGTGGCAGCCGGTCTGCTGGTGGCTGCGGCTATTTTCATAGTCAGCAAGCTGCAGCGCAAGGGTGCGCCCCATGGGTTTGCATTTCCGGAGGTGGGGAGTTATCTGCGGGCCGACTACATCGAAAAGCTGGTGGAGACCCGCTCGCCACTGAAAGCTGAGACGGAGCTCAACGGGCCGACCATGTTCCGGGTCGAGAGTGAGCTGGAAGCGGGGGGGGGCGTCAAGGAGAGCCGTCATGGTTTGTTCCTGACCGAAATCTTCAACTTTCACGAGGGTGGCGCGACCATGCAGCTGTTCGCCGACGGCACGATCAAGCCGGTCACCAATGTCGAGAGTATCAAAAACCTGCAGCTGGAGAACGCCAGCTCCTCGACCTTTACCATCAGTTACCAGGAAGACAGTGAACGCTGGCGTGGCCTCAAATTCGTGCACGTGGGCGATGTCTATAAATTTGTTGCCGCCAAGACAGTTGTCGGACGCTATCTTGATGGAGCGGGCAAGGAGTACCAGTTTACCGAGCTTGGCGAAGCGCTCTTCCCCGATGGTAAGCATGAATACGAAGTCGGCATCGATCACGTCCTGAACAGCTATGACTACCTGACCCTGGATCGACCCGAAGCCATCTTTGCTTTTCAGCTCGGGAGCGACGGCGTGTTGCAGCTGTTCGAGACCAGCGGCGAGAACAACGAGATCATCGCACCAACCGCCAAATGGGTGCTGCGCAGGGTGAAATGATCAGCTGAAACCAGGCCAATTCTTTTACCACGGAGACACTGGAGTCATGGAGAAAAGCAACAAAACAAAGAGGCTTTGAACGCGGATCAAATCTGATTGAGCAGATAAAAGCGGATTTTTCGGATCTGAAATTGAGTTTTTTTGTTTGATCCGTGAAAATCCGTTCAATCCGACTTTCCCGTGTTCTATTTGCGTATGGCCGTGCGATTATTAGAAGGAGTGTTGAGATGAAAACTGCCATTTTACTCATGGCCCACGGCAGTCGGATTGCCGAGGCCAATAATGCCGTGCACGAGATTGCCGCCATGGTGAAGGAACTGACCGGCTATGGGATCGTTGAGGTGGCGTTTCGCGAGCAGCATGCGCCCAACATCCAGCGGGGGATCGATGCCTGCGTGGCGCAAGGGGCAACGCGGGTCCTCCTGTTCCCCTATTTCCTCTATCTGGGGGCGCACGTGCTCGAAGACTTGCCGGCTGAGCTTGTGGAGGCGCGGCAGCGCCATCCAGAGGTGCTGATGGAAATGGGGAAACACCTCGGTGTGCACAAAAAGCTTGCCGAGATTGTCGTGGAGCGAATTGGCGAGTCGTTTGCCGAGAAGGGGTGGCGCTGATGTCGGCCCACCTGAGCCCGGAGGAGATCGAGGCGGAATCGTTCCGCATCATCGAAGCGGAGGTGGGGCCGCACCCCTGGTCCCCCGAGGAATGGCCGGTGGTGCGCCGGGCGGTCCACACCAGCGCCGACTTCGACTACGTCCGCAGCATGGTCTTCTCCGCCGATGCCGTAGCGAGAGGTGTCGCCGCCTTGCGCAAGGGGCGTGCTCTGGTGACGGACACGAACATGGCCCTCGCCGGCATCAATAAGCTGCGTCTGGAAGGGGTCGGTAGCAGTGTATCGTGCCTAGTTGCCGATCCAGTGGTGGCGAAGACGGCGCAGAAGCTTGGCGTGACGCGCTCGACGCTGGCCATGCGCACTGCCGCAGCTAATAGAGACAACGGCATCTTCGTCATCGGCAACGCCCCCACCGCACTGTTCGAGCTCCTGCGGCTGGTGCGGGAGGAGGGCCTACGGCCGGAACTGATTGTCGCCCTCCCGGTCGGTTTCGTCGGCGCCGCCGAAAGCAAAGAGGCGCTGCTGACTATGGCCGGGGAATACCCGGAGATTCCCTTCATCACCAACCGGGGCCGCAAGGGTGGGTCGAACGTGGCGGCGGCAGTGGTCAATGCGCTGTTAATCCTGGCGGCAGAAGGAGTGGCTCCATGCACAAGAGCTCCTCAGCTCGGCTAGCTCCGTGACAGTGAAAAAACTGCGATACGGCTATACCACCGGCGCTTGCGCCGCAGCTGCGGCCAAGGGGGCCGCGCTGATGCTCCGCGTGCAACGTCTCGTGAGCGAGGTCGAACTGTTGCTCCCCGGCGGTGAAACCGCGCGCTTCCTTCTGCACGGCCAGGAGCTCACCGAGAACTTCGCCAGTTGCTTTGTGGTCAAGGATGCCGGCGACGACCCGGATGTTACCAACGGCGCGGAGGTGCATGCGGCTGTTACCCTCACTCCGGCCCTCTCCCAGAGGGAGAGGGAGCGGGAACTCATTATTGAAGGGAGCGTCGGCGTGGGGAAGGTCACCAAGCCGGGGCTGGCGGTACCGGTGGGGGAGTGGGCCATCAACCCAGTGCCACGCAGGATGATCACCGAAGTGGTCGAGGAGGTGTTTGCGTCGCACTTCGCACGTCGCACGATACACGTGAGAATCTCCATTCCCAACGGCGAGGATCTGGCGAAGCGGACCCTCAACGCCCGGCTCGGCATCGTCGGCGGGCTTTCGATCCTCGGTACCACCGGCATCGTCAAGCCGATCTCGGCCAAGGCCTGGACCGACACCATCGATACTGCCATCGACGTGGCGCTGGCGTGCGGCTGTATGACTATCGTCCTCTCGACGGGGCGGACCAGCGAGCTTGTGGCGCAGGCTTTTTTCGGGACTCGGGACTCGGGACTAGGGACTCGGGAGACCGGGGAGCGGGGACCGGGGACCGGTAACGTCCTCCAGGAGGAAGCCTTTGTCATGATGGGTGACCATGCGGGGTACGCGCTGGGCGCCTGCTTAAGAAAAGGCGTTTCACAGGTCGTCATCGCCGGTCAGTTCGCCAAGCTCCTGAAGATTGCCTGCGGCCATGAGCAGACCCACGTCTCCTCGTCGGAGTTGGATTTAACGATGCTGGCCCAGTGGGTTCTCCAGGAACCTCGAACTTTGAGCCTTGCACCGGTCGTTCGTCAGGCCAACACCGCCCGGCAGGTGCTGGTGGCTTCAGGCAACGATCCTGAGCTTGCCGCCCTGGTCTGCGGCAAGGTGCTAGTTTTCGCAAAAAAACTGGCGCCACAACTATACGGGAAAGTTTTATTAGCTGGATACGCAGGTGAAGTGGTATATTTCGGCTAAAATTATTGGGGAAAGGGGGTTTTCATGCCTCAACAAAAGATCTATCTGGTCGGTGCAGGCATCGTCGGCTGGGAGGGAGTTGGCGCCAAGGCCCTGGAGGTGATCCGCAAGGCCGACGTGATGATCGGCCACCAGCGGCACCTGGATATCTTTCCCGATTTCAAGGGGGAGAAGCAGGCGCTCGACGACCTGTCGCTGATGCTTGACTACCTGAAGAAGACCGAAAAGCGGGTGGTGGTGCTCGGCTCCGGCGATCCCAACTTCTTCGGGGTGGCGCGTTTTCTGCTGCGCAACCTCCCCAAGGAGCGGGTCGAGATCTTCCCCAATGTGACCAGCGTCCAGTACGCCTTTGCCCGGATCAAGGAGCCGTGGGATGATGCCATCTTCGTTTCCGTGCATGGTCGGGGGCTAAAGGGAGCCATCGACCGGATTGTCGCGGCGGAAAAGGCGGCAGTGCTGACGGATAACATCAATACGCCCGCCGCCATCGCCAAGGAGCTGATCGCGCGCGGCGCCGAAGGCTATGAGGCATATCTCTGCGAGGACCTTGGCCTTTCTACCGAAAAGTTCACACGGACTGACGTGCGGGGGCTCGTCGCCATCACCGCTTCGCCCCTCAATATCCTGATCCTGATCAAGGCCTGGGAGCCTACTCTGGCGAACTACCCGGTGATGGGGATCGCTGACGACGAGTTTGCTACCGCCAAGAAGCTGATCACCAAGCAGGAGGTGCGGGCGGTGACCCTAGCCAAGCTGCAGCTGCAGAACGACCTGGTGCTCTGGGACATCGGCGCGGGGAGCGGCTCGGTCTCCATCGAGGCGGGGAACCTGATGCCGAACGGCAAGGTCTTTGCCATGGAGAAGAACCCTCAGTACCTCAGCTTCCTCCGGGACAACCTGCGGAAGTTCACCGCGCGCAACATCATGCTGATCGAGGCGTTTGCCCCGGAAGGGCTCGACGACCTTCCCGACCCGGATCGGGTCTTCATCGGCGGCTCCGGCGGGATGCTGGAGGAGATCATCGAAGCGGTGGACAAGCGGCTCAAGTCCGATGGGATGATCGTGCTGAACGCCGTGACGCTGGACACCCTGACCAAGGCGGTGGAGTTCCTCGAGGATCACGGCTATACGGTGGAGGTCACCTGCGTCAATGTGGCCAAGACCCGCGGCCTCACCGAATACAAGATGTTTGAGTCGTTGAACCCGGTCTATATCATCGCCGCCTGGAAAGGCGAAGAATGACGGCAAAAATCTATGCAATTGGGGTGGGACCAGGGGACCCGGAGCTCCTTACCCGCAAGGCCGAGCGGATCCTCCGGCAGGTGCCGATCATCTGCGCCCCCACCGCCAGCCCGGCCGATTCCAGCTACGCCCTTTCCATCGTCGAGCCGTTCCTCGATCGCACCCGCCAGGAAGTGATCGTCCAGGTCTTTCCCATGCGCCGCGACCAGGCGGGGCTCGAAGAGTATTGGGAAACCGCCGCCGAAGAGGTGGCGGAGCGGGTAAAAAGCGGGAGCGACGTGGCTTTTATCACCATCGGTGACCCGTTTCTCTACTCCACATTTCTCTATATCTACCGGATCTTCCGCTACAAATATCCGGAGATACCCGTTGAAATAGTGCCGGGGATCTCCAGCGTCAGTGCCGCAGCTGCCGCCGCCGGTCTGCCGTTAGGCCAGGCCTCCGACCGGATCGCCATCCTCCCTGCTACCTTCGAGGAGCAGAACCTTCGCCAGACCCTGCTCGATTTCGACACCGTGGTGCTGATGAAGGTGAGTCGGGTGTTCGACGCGGTCTATGCCATTCTGCAGGAGCTGGGGCTGGAGCAGAAGGGCGCCTTTATCAGCCGGGTCGGGTCGAAGGACGAACAGGTGGTGTTCGACCTGGCGTCCCTGGTCGGGAAGGATCTGGATTATCTGTCGCTGTTGATAGTGAAAAAGGAGTCAGTAGCCAGGAGTCAGGAGCCAGAATGAAAACCTTCTGGATTCTGGCTCCTGGCTCCTGAATTCTTGCGTATCAGTTTTGGAGGTCAGATTGTCTCAAGTTCATTTCATCGGTGCCGGGCCCGGCGACCCCGAGCTGATTACGGTGAAGGGGGCGCGGCTGCTTCGCGAGGCGGACGTGGTGGTCTTCGCCGGGAGCCTGGTGGACCGGGAGCTGGTCCGCACCCATGCGCCCAACGCCGAGGTCTTTGACTCCGCCGGCATGACCCTGGAGGAAACTACAAAGGTCCTGGCCGAGGCGGTGGCGGCGGGGAAGAATGTCGTGCGGCTCCATACCGGCGACCCCTCCATCTACGGCGCGATCCAGGAGCAGATGGCGGAACTCGATCGACTTGGCATCGACTACTCCGTGATCCCCGGCGTAACCAGCGCCTTCGCTGCTGCGGCCGCTTTAAAGCAGGAGCTGACCCTGCCGGAAGTCTCCCAGACGGTGATTCTCACGAGGATTGCCGGGCGAACTCCAGTACCGGAGCGGGAACGGCTCGCGGAAATCGCCAGAATCGGCGCAACCATGGTCATCTATTTGTCGGTGTCGATGATAGAAGAGGTGGTGACTGAACTGTTGCAGGGGGCCTACACGCCGGCAACCCCCGTAGCGGTGGCGGCAAAGGTCACCTGGCCCGACGAGCAGGTGGTGGAGGGGACACTGGCAGATATTGCCGCGAAGGTGCAGCAGGCAGAGATCGGCAAGCAGGCCCTCATTATTGTCGGCGATGTGCTGCTGGCCCGGCGGGAAGGACTCAAGGCAAAGTCACTGCTGTATGACAAGGGGTTCAGCCACGAATACCGGAAGGGAATAATCACATAAATGCACCCGTCATTTAACAGGGATAATCAGGATAGTCAGGATAAATAGGCGGGATTCCGATGGTTCAGTTATAGGGATTATTCTTTATAATAGTTTGTTGTAACAAATCCTGAATATCCTGAATATCCCAGTAAATTCTGGTTTTAGGGTGAAAATGCGCGTTGCCATCATCGCCATAACTCGTCACGGCGCCCAGCTTGGTGCCAGGCTGAAGGAGGGGTTTGCCGCTGCCGACTTTTTTGTGCTGCAGAAGCACTCTGGGCAGGCTGGGAAGGGCGCCATTCCCTTTATCGGCGAGTTGAAGGAGCTGGTTCGGGAGCTCTGGCCGAAGACCAACGGTTTTGTCTTGATCATGGCGACCGGTATCGTGGTGCGGCTGATTGCGCCGCTGCTTGAGCGAAAAGATCTCGATCCGGCGGTGGTGGTAATGGACGATGCCGGGCGCTTCGCCATCTCGCTCCTTTCCGGCCACCTTGGCGGCGCCAATGAGCTGGCAGCTAAATGTGCCTTCATCAGCGGCGCCCGGGAAGTGATCACCACCGCCACCGATGTCAACAATCTTCCTTCCTTCGACATGCTGGCCAAAGAGCAAGGTTGGGTGATCGACGACCTTGCCAGGGTGAAGACCCTCAACAGCCTCCTGCTGGAGGGGGAGGAGCTCGCGGTGGTCGACCTGAGCGGCCGGACCCGCGCCTGGTTCCATGGCCGTTGCAAGCTCTCTTTTCATGAAACCTTTGTGGAGGCTTTGAAAAGTGGCGCCAAGGGGTACCTGTTCGTTACCAACAGGCACTTGCCACTGCAGGTGCAGTCCGAAAGCCTGCTGGTGCTACGGCCAAGAAATCTTGTGCTGGGGATTGGCTGCAATAGCGGCACCGGAGCAGCAGAGATTGATGAGTTGGTCCGATCTCAATTTAAGAGGCTCTTCCTCTCGATAAAGAGCGTAAAGTGTGTCGGCACCGCGGTTGCCAAGCGCGATGAACCGGGACTCCTCGCCTTTGCCGAACAGTTTAATCTCCCCATAAGCGTTTTCGAGAGCAGCGAGCTGAACGGTGTCGCAACGCCATCGCCCCCCTCGCTCCATGCCATGGAAGCGATTGGCGCAGCTGGTGTGGCTGAACCGGCTGCAATACTCGCTTCCGGCGGAGGGCGCCTGCTGCTGAAAAAGGTCAAGAGCGGCAATGTGACGCTGGCCATTGCGGAAACATCTTAACCCTAAATTTACTGGGATATTCAGGATAATCAGGATTGAGGGCGGAAATGCTCCATCAAGAACTTACCAAAAATATACTTGGTGCATGTTTCGAGGTCATGAATGAAATTGGGGCGGGTTTTCTCGAATCTGTCTATGGAAAAGCACTGTTGATTGCGCTTCGCGACAGGGGCCTTACAGCCCAGGCCCAAGTGCCGTTATCAGTAATATTTCGTGGCGAAAAGGTCGGCGATTTTTTTGCGGATATGTTGGTGGAAGGGAAAATAATAATCGAGTTAAAGGCTGCAAAGGCTATAGCGCCGGAACATCAGGCTCAGATCATAAATTATCTCAATGCTACCGGCATAGAAGTTGGTTTACTGGTTAATTTTGGGCCGACGAAGCTGGAATATAGAAGGTTTCAGCGAAAGTTTCCATCCTGATTATCCTGAATATCCCTGTTAATGGATTGAGGTTTTAATGTCCAAGCTTTTTGTCGTCGGGATCGGTCCCGGCGACCTGAAACATATGACCTTCGAGGCGCGGGAGGCTATCGAATCTGCCGATGTTGTGGTTGGCTATGCCACCTATCTCGACCTGATTGGGCCCCTTTTGGTTGGCAAAGAGGTGGTCTCATCCGGCATGATGCGCGAGGTGGAGCGCTGCCAGGAGGCGCTGGCCATTGCCGGGTCAGGCAAGACGGTGGCACTGGTGTCGAGCGGCGATGCCGGGGTGTACGGGATGGCGGGGCTGGTGCTGGAGCTGGCAGCGCAAGAGGTAGGGGCGCATTGCATGCGCCCTGGCGACAGTGACGAACGACCTCCGTCCCTGGCAAAATCGGAAATAGTCATCGTCCCCGGCGTCTCGGCGGTGCAGGCGGCTGCGGCGGTCCTCGGCGCGCCGCTAATGCATGACTTCGCGGTGATTTCTCTCTCCGACCTTCTCACCCCGTGGCAGACAATCCGGCAGCGGCTGGCAGCAGCGGCTGCCGCCGATTTTGTGGTGGCGCTCTACAATCCCCGGAGCAAGGGAAGGGTAACGCAGATCGAGGAGGCGCGCGCGATCCTTCTGGCCAGCCGCCCGCCCCAGACGCCGGTCGGCATTGTGCGCAATGCCTGCCGGGCCGGGGAGGAAAAGGTTGTCACCACCCTGGCCGGGATGCTCGACTTTGAAATCGACATGTTCTCCATCGTCATCATCGGCAACGCCGCCAGCTTCGTCGATGGCGAGGGGCGGATTGTGACGCCGCGGGGGTATCCGTCAGGGACCAGGGATCAGGGATCAGGGACCGGAAAAACTAGAAGCACAAAACCCGTACCCCAATTCCCGCTCGCTGATTCCCGGTCCCCGGTCCCCGGTTCCCGATCCCTGATGCTCTGCGGCACCGGTTCGGATGTGGGGAAATCGGTGCTGACCGCCGGCTTCTGCCGGATCCTGAAGCGGCGTGGACTCGCGGTGGCCCCGTTCAAGTCGCAGAATATGGCGCTCAACTCGGCAGTTACCCCCGAGGGGGGGGAAATTGGCCGGGCCCAGGCGGTGCAGGCGCAGGCCTGCCGTATTGCGCCCCATACCGACATGAACCCGATTCTGCTCAAGCCCAATTCCGATACTGGGAGCCAGGTGATCGTCCAGGGGAAAGTGGTTGGCAACATGGCGGTCCGGGAGTACAACGTCTACAAGCCGGAAGCCTTTGTCAAGGTCCGTGAAAGCTACGACCGCCTGCAATCCCGCTTCGACTTCATCGTCATCGAGGGGGCCGGGAGCATCGCCGAGATCAACCTGAAGGCCCATGACATCGCCAACTTGAAGGTGGCCGAGTTGGCCGGCTGTCCGGTGCTCCTGGTGGCCGACATCGACCGGGGCGGGGTCTTCGCCCAGATTGTCGGCACCCTGGAGCTGCTGGAGCCAGCGGAAAAGGCCCTAATCAAAGGAGTAATCATCAACAAGTTCCGGGGTGACCCGTCGCTACTCAAACCAGGGATCGACTTCGTCGAGCAGCGCACCGGCGTGCCGGTGCTTGGGGTGGTGCCGTGGTTCACCGGCTTCCGCATCCCGGAAGAGGACAGTGTAGCGTTGCAGCGGCGGGGGACCGGGAACCGGGAACCGGGAATCGGCAAAATCCAGATCGGCGTGGTTCGGTTCCCGCGCATCTCCAATTATACCGACTTCGATGCGCTGGAGGCGGAACCGGACGTGGCGCTCCGCTACATTGAGACCGCCGCGGAGTTTTCGGGGCTCGACCTGCTGATCCTGCCCGGGAGCAAGGCCACCATCGCCGACCTTGTCTTCCTCAAGGAGCGGGGACTGTCTGCGGCGATTCAGCAGTTTCAAGGCCGGATTGTCGGGATCTGCGGTGGCTATCAGATGCTTGGACAACGGCTGGCAGACCCGCACGGCATGGAATCACTGACACGTGAGGCTGAGGGGGTTGGTCTTCTCGATGTGACAACGGTGATGCTCCCGGAAAAGGCCACCCATCAGACGATGGCGCGTCTTTTGCCGGCAGGGGAGCTGGTGGCGCCGGGCTGTGAAGGCGAGCTGTCCGGTTATGAAATTCACCTGGGTGAGACAACCCTGGGGCCGGCAAGCCAGCCCTTTGCCCGGATCGGCAGCCGCTCCGGTAAGGAGGCCGAGATACTGGACGGGGCGGTTTCTCCCGACGGCCGGGTGTTCGGCACCTACCTGCATGGCGTATTCGATAATGCCGGCTTTCGTGCCGCTTTCCTGAACAGGATCAGGCAGGAAAAGGGGCTCCCTTTGCGAGGTGCAACCGATCAGGACGACCCCTTCGATCTTCTGGCGGAGCACCTGGAGCGGCATCTGGACATGGATAGAGTTCTTGCGATCTGCGGGATTAGCACAGTAGAGTAAGCCTGTTTTTTAAGCTTCCCCTCCCTCGATGGGAGGGGATTGAGGGGAGGGTGTCGAGGAGGAGGGGGAGATGACGGGAGTGTGGGTATCTCAAGTAGTGGTAGTTTTTGTCGCCGTTCTCCTCGATCTTCTCCTCGGCGACCCCCGCTGGCTGCCGCATCCGGTAGTGGGGATCGGTCGGCTCACCGTTTTCCTGGAGAGGTGGCTGCGGCGGTTGGTGGGTAATGAGCGGCTTGGTGGGGTATTTCTCCTAGTGATGACCGTGGCGACGACCTATGGTTCTGCTCTTCTCCTGTTGCAATGGGCGTATGCCATACGCCCCTACGTCGGGTTTGCGGTTGCCGTTTTCCTGTCTTATGCCTGTTTGGCGGCCCGCTCGTTGCATGTGGAGTCGCGGATTGTTGCGGACGCCCTTGGGCGCAGTGACCTTTCCGAGGCACGGCGGCTCCTGTCTCGCATCGTTGGCCGTAACACTGAGCAACTCTCCAAGCCGGAGATCTGGCGAGCGCTGGTGGAAACCGTCAGCGAAAACAGCTCCGACGGGGTGATCGCACCGCTCTTGTTCCTGATGCTCGGCGGGCCAGCCCTGGCGCTGGCCTACAAGGCGGTCAACACTCTCGACTCGATGGTTGGCTACAAGAACGAGCGCTATCTCCTTTTCGGCTGGGCATCGGCACGTTTCGACGACCTGGCTAACTATATCCCGGCGCGTCTCACCGGCCTTCTGATGGTGGTAGCCGCGCCGCTTACCGGTCTTTCCGGCCGGAACGCCTGGCGGATCATGTGTCGCGATGGAAAGAACCACACCTCCCCCAACAGCGGCATCCCTGAAGCGGCTGCAGCCGGTGCGCTCGGCGTGCAACTTGGCGGGACCAACAGGTACTTCGGTCTGCCGGTGGCGAAACCGACCATTGGCATGGTCTTGAAACCCCTTGCAGTCGAGGCTTACCGGGGTGCGGTGCGGCTCATGTACGGCGCGGAGCTGCTCATGGTGGTAGTGTGGCTCACTTGCAAGGCAATCTAACCACGAAGGACGCAGACGAAAGGCAAAAACTGAATCAAGCTGGGATATTCAGGATGTCCAGGATACAATCAAAATCCTTGTTGGCAGTTTCGCCTTCAAAAGCCTTTAATCCTGTTTATCCTGTTCATCCCTGTTAAATGAAGTTGCCTGGATTATTCTCCGTGTCTGGTGAGAGGTTTTATTATTTATGGCGATAACTTTCGACCACGGCGGCAACGTCTTTGCCGTTGCCCGCGCCCTCGGCATTCCGCCGGAGGAGCTGCTCGACTTTTCGGCGAGTATCAATCCGCTCGGGCCGGCGCCGGGGGTGAAGGAGGCGGTCTGCGCCGCATTTGACCGGCTGGTTCACTATCCGGACAGTGGCGCTGTTGCGCTGACTGAGTCACTGGCCCATTCCCACGGGGTGGACCCTGCCAATATCTGCGTGACCAATGGCTCCACCGAGCTCATCTACCTGTTGCCCCGGCTCATTCCGGGCAAACGGGCTCTCATTATAGCACCGCCGTTTGCCGAATATGCCAGGGCGCTTGCCCTTGCGGGCTGGGAGATCGACTATCTTCAGTTGAGCCCGGCCCACGGCTTTGCCCTGAACTGGGGGGAACTGGAGTCGGTCCTGGCAAAAGGCTACGACCTCCTCTTCTTTTGCAATCCCGGCAATCCTACCGGCAAGCTGTTTCGCCGGGATGAGATCTGCAGGGTCGATCAGCTCTGCCAGGCCGCCGGCACCTTTCTCGTGGTCGACGAGGCGTTCATGGACTTCTGCGAAGAGGAATCGTCCAAGGACGCGATCGTCAAGGGGGAGCGGGGGATCGTACTCCGCTCCATGACCAAGTTCTACGCCCTCCCCGGCCTCCGTCTCGGTTATGCCATCGGTGCCGACCGGCTGATTGATCGCCTGCAGGAGCTCCGTGGGCCCTGGAGTGTCAATACCCTTGCCCAGGTCGCCGGTCTTGCCTCCCTGGCCGATACCGGCTATCGGGAGCGGACGCTTCGCCTGATAGACACCGAGCGCGACTTCCTTACTGCCCGGCTCCAGGCCATTGCCGGGCTTGTTCCGTACCCGTCCGCCGCCAACTATCTCCTCGTGAAGTTTCAGGGTGATATATCTACGGCAAAGCTTCAGGAGCGGCTCATGGTGGAACGTATCCTGATCAGGAACTGCGACAACTTCATTGGCCTTCCCGCGCGCTTCTTCCGGGTGGCGGTGCGGGGCCGGCAGGAAAACGAACGGCTATTGACGGCGCTTGGTGTCGTCTGCAATAACATTAATGGCGCTTCGACTCCGCTCAGCGCACGTATATGTTCCCTGAGCGGAGTCGAAGGGAACTTACTAAGAAGACTCTAATCCCAGGAGGTAGCATGTATTGTCCACGCTGTGGTACCCAGAATGATGACAACAACTTTCGCTGCACCAGCTGCAAGCAGATTCTCCACGACGCGCCTCAGCCTGCAAGACCTGTGCAGGTTGACAACAGCATTGCGACGCTGATTCCCTACCGGAATGGCGCGGCGCTGTCTGCCTACTATCTGGGAGTGTTCTCGTTCATCCCGTTCCTCGGGATTTTTCTCGGCCTTGCCGGTTTTGTCCTGGGGATGAAGGGGCGCAGCTATGTCATCGCCCATCCGGAGGCGAAGGGGACGGTCCACGCCTGGATCGGCATCCTGGTGGGGGGATTCTTCGGCTTTGGCTACCTGATCCTGACCATCATTATGGTCGTTGCGCTGCTGCAGAAGGGTTAAAGAGTTTCGGCGAGCCTGCTCCTTCAGGAGCTAGCCGGAGGGAACCCGAATAATTTTTGATAAATTTGCAGTATGTTTGCTGGCGCTGACCAGCCGAGAGGGGAGCATTCATGGGAGAAACCGTCAGGTTCGGCATTTCCATCGACGACAAGCTGCTGGAGAGCTTTGACCGGCTGATCGAGGAAAAAGGGTACATGAATCGCTCCGAAGCGATCCGCGACCTGATCCGCTCCGCCCTGGTGGAACTGAAATGGGAGGGGGGGGAGGAGGAGACGGTCGGGACGGTGACGCTGGTGTACAACCACCATGTCCGTGACCTGGCTGACAAACTGACGGAACAGCAGCATCTCTATCACGATAAGATCCTGTCGGCCCTACATGTCCATCTGGATCAGCACAATTGCCTGGAGGTCCTGGTGGTGCGCGGCAAGGCCCGGGACGTGAAAAAAATCGCCGATGAGCTGATCGGCGTGAAAGGGGTAAAGCACGGCAAGCTGGTGATGACCACCACCGGCGAAGAACTGCACTAGAGGCTTCTCGGTCTGTGGCAGGAATAAAAAAAGCCCCGACTTGCGCCGGGGCTTTTGTGGCTGTTTAAAGTGTCATTAAGCTCTGTTTACGTTAGCAGCCTGCAGGCCTTTCTGCCCTTTGGTCACTTCAAATGTCACTTTGTCGCCTTCCGCCAGGGATTTGAAGCCATCACCCTGAATTGCCGAAAAATGGACAAACACATCTTCCCCATTCTCCTGCTCGATAAAACCAAACCCCTTGCTGTCATTGAACCATTTCACCACGCCGTTTGCCATGCTCTGATTCTCCTGCTCTTTGTTGATTTATCCATGCAAACATGGACATTTTTGCAAATTACCGCGTTAGGTCGTGACTGTCAATAATTTTTTTGCGATATATCGGCAGTAGCGCTTCAATTCATCGCATTCCCCCGCCAGCATCCATTCCGCGTAGGGTAAATTCACCAATCACCCAGTAGTGCGGCTCAACCTCCTTGACACCCATCAATCGACCAGGCGGAACGCCAGCCAAGAGACCTGCAAGCTCCCTGCGGAAGAAAAGTGCTAAATCTTCGTTTCCATCTGCCGATAGGTAAATGGAAGAGCCACAGCCGCAGTTTGCCCCTGTTGCTCAAGGGACTAGGAGCTGTGGTGCCATAACGCCGCCAGCTAACTGGCGTTGGCTGAGAATATTCATTCCGAGTGAAAATAATCCGAAGGAGCTACTCTATGGCAAAACATGAAACCGTGACGATTCTGTTGGTGGAGGACGATCCCGGCCACGCCCGCCTGATCGAGAAAAATTTGCGGCGCAGTGGCCTCTCTAACGACATCGTCACCCTCGACAACGGCCAGAAAGCGGTCGACTACCTGTTCAAGGAGGGGGAGTACAAGGACGACATGACGCCTGTGCCGCTCCTGGTCCTGCTTGACCTGAATATGCCGGTGCTCGACGGCTATCAGGTGCTGCAGCGGATCAAGTACGACGAGCGGACCAAACGGGTGCCGGTGGTGGTGCTCACCACCACCGATAATCCGAGCGAGATTGCCCGGTGCTATGAACTGGGGTGCAACGTCTATGTGACCAAACCGGTGGAATACGACCAGTTTTGTGAGGCGATCCGCCAGCTAGGCTTGTTCCTTGCAGTAGTCAAGATTCCTGAGGATAATTGACCGGCAATGGCGGCAGCGCGGCCTTTTGCGCGGTAGGTGGCCGACACTTGTTAACAAGCTTACGGCGAATTCAGCGGTAAGCACCCGATTAAATCTGGAGGCAGTCATGAATGGACATCAAGCAGTAACGATCCTGCTGGCGGAGGACGATCCCGGGCATGCCCGGCTGATCGAGAAAAACCTGCGTCGGGCGGGGGTAAACAACGCGATCGTGATCGTCGACAACGGCCAGAAGGCAGTCGATTTCATCTTCAGCGAGGGGGAATACCAGGGTGCCAGTACGCCGGCGCCGCTGATGATCCTGCTTGACCTGAATATGCCGGTTCTCGACGGCTATCAGGTGCTGAAGCGGATCAAGAACGACGAACACGCCCGGCGGATTCCGGTGGTGATATTGACCACCACCGACAACCCGAATGAGATCGCCAAATGTTACGAACTGGGGTGCAACGTCTATGTGACCAAACCGGTGGAATATGACCAATTCAGCGAGGCGATTCGCCAACTCGGGTTGTTTTTGACAATCGTCAAAATACCGGAAGATGTCTGACAGGAGTGAGTGGCATGCCAGAAACTAAAGTGATCCGGATTCTTTGCATGGACGATGATCAGGGGCTCGCCCGGCTGCTGCAGAAGAGCCTGCAACGACGCGAGTATATCGTGGACCTTGCCGCCGATGGTGAGGTGGGGCTGGCCATGCTCGATGAAACCATTCATGACGTCCTCCTTGTCGATTACGAGATGCCGGTCTGCGGCGGCCTCGATGTGCTCCGCAAGTTGACTGCCCGGCCCAGCTACCCGCCGGTGATCATGGTCACCGGCAACGGCAATGAGAAGGTGGCGGTGGACGCGATGCGTCTGGGGGCCGCCGACTATATCGTCAAGGACGTGGAGATGGGGTATCTGGAACTCCTGCCA
>JANXYN010000139.1 GCA_025356035.1 Geobacteraceae bacterium | reverse complement strand
GGTAGAGGCTGGCAAGCTTGAGCTCGATCTGCAAACCTTTGACCTTGTCACTACCTTAGAGCCGACCCTCCGGGCCCTTGTCGTGCCGGCTCGACAAAAGGGGATTAACCTTGACTGGGAGGTTGGCACAGGCATTCCGGAGCAGCTGCTTGGCGATCCGGGACGGCTGCGCCAGGTGATTGTCAATCTTGTGGGGAATGCCATCAAGTTCACCGACCAGGGTGCGATCATGGTGGGGGTCGAGCGGCTGGTGGAAATACCTGGCGAGCAAACGGTCGAACTCCATTTCTCCGTTGCCGATAGTGGGATCGGCGTTCCGCCTGACAAGACCGCTGCGATCTTTGAACGATTTACCCAGGGGGATACATCAACCACCAGAAAATATGGTGGAACGGGCTTAGGCCTGGCCATTTGCAAGGAACTGGTGCGCCTGATGAGGGGGCGTATCTGGCTGGAGAGCCGTCAGGAGGGGGGGAGCATATTTCATTTCACCGTCTGCCTGGGGTTGGCCAACGCAACGGACCCTGAGTCCCGGGAGCTTCCGGCTGCCAGGCAGGCAAAGCCAGCCGCCGAACTCAAGGTGCTTTTGGCGGAAGATAATCTGGTGAACCAGAAACTGGTGGCACGGATTCTAGAAAAACGCGGCCATCGGGTGACGGTGGTTAGCAACGGCCGGGAGGCAGTTGCCGTGCTGCAACAGGGTGTGTTCGATCTGGTGCTGATGGACATCCAGATGCCCGAGATGGACGGGCTGGCAGCGACACGGGCGATCAGGAAGATGGACCCCGCAGAGCCGAATACCGATATTCCAATCATCGCCATGACTGCCCATGCCTTGAAAGAAGATCGGGAGCGCTGCCTGGCGGCGGGAATGAACGACTACCTTGTCAAACCGATCCAGGTGGCCCAGCTGATTGCGGTAATCGAGAGATATCGGCCGCACCCTGGCAACCAATCTTCCCCACCAGTACTGGATCAGGCTGGGACTTTAAAAAGGCTTGAGGACGACCGGCAGCTCTACCGGGAGCTCTGCAGAGTATTTGTCGAAGAGTTGCCGCGTCAGCTTGTCACGCTGCGGGATGCCATCGCTCTTCAGTATTTTCCAGTCGTCGAGCTTCATGCTCATTCGCTTCGGGGAGCGGCTGCCATTATTGGGGCGCTGTCCTGCAAGGAAGCTGCCTTTGAGCTGGAAGTTGCCGCCCGACAAGCGGAATCCGACAGAATCGGGGAGTTGTTTGGCAAGCTGGAACGGGAATGCAAGCTACTGCTGGCCTGCCTAGCCAGTGAACAATAAATCGTGAGAGAGGGGAAACAATGCGCATACTGATAGTGGAAGATGAATTGGTCAGTCGGCTTTTAATGCAGAAGCTGTTGGGGGTACTTGGCGACTGCGATATTGCGGTCAATGGGGTGGAGGCAGTCCAGGCCTTCAAGCTGGCATGGGAGGGAGGCAAGCCCTATGCCCTGATTTGTCTGGATATCATGATGCCTGACATGAACGGTCATGAGGCGTTGCGACGGATCAGAGATCGGGAGCGGGAAATGGGGCTCAAGGGAATGAAGGAAGAGGTCAAGGTGCTGATGACCACTGCCCTCTCCGATCCCAAAAATGTCATGGACGCCTATTACTGGGGGGCCACCGAATACCTGTTCAAACCGATCACAAAACGGGCACTGTTTGAGAAGCTACGCATCCTCGAACTGATCGGCTGATCTGTCTTTAGCTGTTAATGCTTAGCTACCAAAGGCCTCCCAGGTTTTTGAGCTCTCGGAGCTCCATTGCAGCGGGACAGCGCTCCAGCTTAAGACCTCTCCGCCACCTTCTTGTATGCAAATCCGCATTATCTTCGTTTGCAACCTCCTGCCGCTCTGCTATACTATCCACATCCCACCTTGTTGGACAAGGAACCATCCATGCGGTTTTTCGACAACGTCAGCCCGGCCTGGCTGGAAGCCCAGTTCCAACTGTGGCAGGAGGAGTCGGCCCAGTTCACCCCGGAATGGCACGCTTTCTTCAGCGGCTTTGAACTGGGCCAGGAGGCGCCCGCAGCCCCCGGCGCAGAATATCCGACGCCGGAGCTGGCGCTGAAGCAGTCCGGCGTCCAATCCCTGCTGTACCGCTATCGTGATATCGGCCACCTGCTCGCCTGCACTGACCCGCTCTCCCCCTGCAAAACCGACCATCCGCTCCTCGCTTTGGCCGCCTTTGGCCTCGACGAGAGCGATCTAGACCGGACCTTTCACACCCGTCGTTTCATGAAGGAAAGCGCCACACTCCGGGAGATCCTGGTGGTGATGCGAGAGACCTATTGCCGCTCGATCGGTGTTGAATTCATGCATATCCAGGAGCCGGCTGAGCGGCAATGGCTGATCGACAGGATGGAGCCGGTGCGGAACGCGCCGCCGTTCAGTGCGGAAGCCAGACTGAAGATCCTCGAAAAACTCCAGGAGGCGTCCCTCTTCGAAGGTTATCTGCAGCGGCGCTTCCCCGGTCAGACAGTTTTTTCACTGGAGGGGGGCGAGGTGCTGATCCCCCAGCTAGATCTGCTGGTCAACCAGGCCGGCCGGCTCGGGGTAACCGACCTGATCCTCGGTATGCCTCACCGTGGCCGGCTGAACGTCCAGGCGCACATCTTCCGCAAACCATACGAGAATATCTTTGCCGAGTTTCGGGACAATCTGGAGCTCGGCTTTGTGGGGGACGGCGACGTCAAGTACCACGGCGGATTCTCCACTGATATTGACCTCGCCGGTGGTGAACGGCTCCACCTCACCCTGGCAGCCAATCCGAGCCACCTGGAGGCGATTGACCCGGTGGTGGAGGGGAAAAGTCGGGCGCGCCAGGATCGCTACGGGGCCGATGGCGCCAAGCGCGTATTGCCGCTCCTTATCCATGGCGACGCCGCTTTCGCCGGACAGGGGGTGGTGGCTGAGACCTTTAATCTCTCGCAACTGGAGGGTTACCGGAGCGGCGGCACCATTCACATCGTCCTCAACAACCAGATCGGCTTCACCACCCTCCCCGCCGATGCCCGCACCACCCGTTACGCCACAGATCTGGCGAAGATGTTGATGATCCCCATTTTCCATGTTCATGGTGAGGACCCGGAAGCGGTAGCCCACACTACGGCCCTGGCAGTCGACTACCGACAGACCTACGGCCGGGACGTCGTTCTGGAGGTGATCTGCTACCGCCGCCATGGCCATAACGAGGGAGACGAGCCATTGTTCACCCTGCCGCTCATGTATGAACGGATCAAGAGTCGGCCGCCGGTCCACGAACTTTATGCGGCGCGGCTGGTGGCGGAGGGGGTGGCTGAGCAACAGGTCATGGCCCAGGCTACTGCGGTGCAGACACGGCTCGATAGCGCCTTTGCCGGGGAGCCGCAGCTGGTGGATACCGGTTTTGGTGGACAGTGGCATGGCATCCAGCGCGACTACGCGCCGGTCAAGGTGGCAACCGGGGTGGGGGAGGCGCAACTCCGCTCGTTGGCCGAGACTCTGGCCGGCGTCCCAGCCGGCTTTACCCCGCACCCGAAGATAGCTGCCCTTCTGCAGAAAAGGCACGCGGCGGTAGTGTCAGGGGAGGGGATTGACTGGGGGAATGCGGAGGCACTCGCCTTCGGCACGCTGCTCCAGGAGGGAGTAACCATCCGTCTATCGGGCCAGGACTCACGGCGCGGTCCTTTTAATCAGCGCCACTCCGTCCTGTTCGATATGGCGAGTGGCAACCCGTACGTTCCGCTGCAGGGAGTGGCAGGGGGCGATGCTGCCTGCCATTTCTTCGACAGTCCCCTTTCCGAGGCTGCGGTGCTCGGCTTCGACTATGGCTATGCGGTAGAGTCCCCCTCTGTTCTCACTATCTGGGAGGCCCAGTACGGCGATTTTGTCAATGGCGCCCAGGTCATCATCGACCAGTTCATCGTCAGCGGCGAAACCAAGTGGAACAGGGAGAGCGGGCTGGTCATGCTCCTGCCGCACGGCTATGAAGGGCAGGGGCCTGAGCACTCCAGCGCCAGGGTCGAGCGTTTTTTGCAGCTCTGCAGCGGCAACAATATCCAGGTGGCCTACCCGTCCACACCGGCCCAGTATTTCCATCTGCTGCGCCGGCAGATTCTGCAGCCGTTCCGCAAGCCGCTCGTTGTCCTCACCCCCAAGAGCCTGCTCCGCAATCCCCGCTGCGTCTCCCGGCTTGATGAGTTCAGCACCGGCTGGTTCCGCGAGATTATTACCACGGGACTGCCGCCGGAAAAAATCCAAGCGGTGCTCCTCTGCTCTGGTAAAATATACTATGAGCTGTTGGAGCGGCAGGAGCAAGAGGGCCGGCAAGATTTAGCGATCATCCGCATCGAGCAGCTCTACCCGTTGCGTAAGGACCTGCTCCGGGAGGAGTTGGCCCGTTACCGCAAAGCGCAGCGATTCAGCTGGGTCCAGGAGGAGCCGGCCAACATGGGGGCGTGGACCTTCCTCCGGCCACACCTGACCGAGCTGCTGGGGAACGAGCCCGGATACGTGGGTCGGCAGGAGGATGCCTCGCCGGCGGTGGGCTCCCACCGGCAGCATAAGGCGGAGCAGGAACGACTCATCGCCGCTGCGTTTGCCTAACAAAAGCAAACTTAAAGCTAAAAGCGTTCACCACGGAGACACAGAGGAAAAGCAAACCATTTATTTAACAAGGATGGACAGGATGTACAGGATAAAACCAAAAAATCTTTTGCTTTGTTTTTGAATCTAAACGGCTTTAATCCTGTATATCCTGTACATCCTTGTTAATTGGGGTTTAAATAGTTTTTTCTCCGTGCCTCCGTGCCTCCGTGGTAAAGGGTTTTGCTTGGTGGCTTGATTGTAATCATATCGCTGGGAGTGATCCATGGAAATAAAGATCCCCGAAGTGGGCGAATCGGTGTATGAGGCGCTGTTGGCCAAATGGCACAAGCAGGATGGCGAAGCGGTCCGTAAGGATGACGTCCTCTGCGAGATCGAGACCGACAAGATCACCCTGGAGCTGAATGCGGAGGCGGACGGCATCCTTTCGATTTCGGTCCCGGAGGGGACCACGGTCAAGGTGGGGAGCGTGATCGGCGCCATCGAGGCACAGGCCCTGGCGAAGGGGGCGTCGCTCCAGGAGCCGACGAAGAAGGAAGTCGTTGCACCGGCTGCTCCGCCGGAGCCTGTGTCACCGCCGCTGTCACCGGCTGCCCGCAAGCTGGCCCGGGAGAAGTCGATCAAGCCGGAAGCTGCGGCAGGGACCGGCAGGGGCGGAAGACTCACTGCCGACGACCTCTTCAGGTTGCAGCATGCGGAAGAACCGGCTCCGACATGCCCAGTTACGCCGGTTCTAGCGGCAGGGATGGAGGAGCGGGAGACGCGCACCCCCATGTCACCCATCCGCAAGCGGATCGCGGAGCGGCTCCTGGCGGCTAGGCAGCAGACCGCCATGCTCACCACCTTCAACGAAGCCGATCTCGGACGGGTGATGGAACTGCGGCTTCGGCACAGCGAGCACCTGCTGCAGAAGCACGGCGTGGCGCTCGGTCTCATGTCGTTCTTTGTCAAGGCTGCAGTGGAGGCGCTCCGGGAATTCCCCATGGTTAATGCCCGCATCGAGGGGAATGAGATCGTTTACCAGCATTTCTACGACATCGGTATTGCCATCGGCGCCGAGAAGGGGCTGGTGGTACCGATTATCCGCGACGCCGACCGGTTGGGCTTCGCCGCGATCGAAAAGGCGATCGGCAGCTTCGTCGACAAGGTCAGGACCAACAAGCTTGCCATCACCGACCTGGAGGGGGGGACCTTCACCATCACCAATGGCGGTGTGTACGGCTCGCTTGTTGGTCCTGACCTTGTCGACGAAGCTGCCGATCGCCTTTTCGATCGCGGCGAAGCCCAACCGGTCGGCGTCGCGGA
>JANXYN010000216.1 GCA_025356035.1 Geobacteraceae bacterium | reverse complement strand
ACCGGAGCCTTCCGGGCGCGGCATCACATGGCTGTGCTGTTCCCCGCACACGCGGGGATGAACCGAAAGGTACTACGGTCACTGGAGCGGGGATCTTCTGTTCCCCGCACACGCGGGGATGAACCGAACTCGTCGGTATTGTTAAATTTCTTACAGGACTGTTCCCCGCACACGCGGGGATGAACCGCGGGATTCAGATTGCCAATATGTGACAGTCGTCTGTTCCCCGCACACGCGGGGATGAACCGGTCGAGGATGACGTAGCTGTGAGTGTTATTGGCTGTTCCCCGCACACGCGGGGATGAACCGTTGCGCTGCCCAGGAGCCGTGCCGGTGAGGTCCTGTTCCCCGCACACGCGGGGATGAACCGCCGAATAAAACACGGCCTGCAAAGTGTAGAAGCTGTTCCCCGCACACGCGGGGATGAACCGATCGTTCTGCGGGTGGGCTGGGAGAACACGGGCTGTTCCCCGCACACGCGGGGATGAACCGTAGCGTGAGCGTAGCTGGCATCAGCACTTCGTCTGTTCCCCGCACACGCGGGGATGAACCGGTACTCCCAGGAGGTTTTGCTGACGTTCTCCGCTGTTCCCCGCACACGCGGGGATGAACCGACGATGTGGTCGTGCTCGCCATCAGGGGCACGCTGTTCCCCGCACACGCGGGGATGAACCCCTGGCTTCTGCTCGCTCGCAACGTACACCTGCCTGTTCCCCGCACACGCGGGGATGAACCGTTGCGCGGAGCTGAAACACGCAAGTGATGACCCTGTTCCCCGCACACGCGGGGATGAACCGGGAGATGTGTGAATCACATGAAACTTTTAGTGCTGTTCCCCGCACACGCGGGGATGAACCGATCCAGGTGACGCTGACCGGGCAACTGGCGCTCTGTTCCCCGCACACGCGGGGATGAACCGCGCGGGGGAAAAGGGGACAGATTTATTTTTAAAGATTGCCTATTGTATTAAATTGTGATAATGATCGCTCATGCCACGAACTGGAAGGATTATAATAGCCGGTTACCCGCATCACATTATCCAACGTGGGCATAATCGACAAGTAGTTTTCACGTCTGATGAAGACTACCTATACTACCTCGACAACCTGCGGGAGTGGAAAGAAGAGCTTGGGTGCAAGCTCTACGCATATTGCCTCATGACCAACCATATCCATCTAATCGTTGATCCCGGCGAGGACGAAAGGAACCTGGCGTTGCTTATGAAGCGGGTCGCGGGGAGGCAGACCAGATATGTGAACAGAATTGAAAAGCGCTCCGGAAGCTTATGGGAAGGGCGCTACAAATCGAGTCCCATAAGCACGAACGAATACCTTTTGGCATGCTGCCGGTATGTGGAATTGAATCCAGTTCGGGCCGGCATGGTTGGTGGACCTGGAGGGTACAGATGGTCGAGCTATGGAAGCAAAATCGGCAAAGAGAAACAAGGGTGGCTTGATTTTGATCCATGCTATATGGGGCTTGCCAGCACGGCAAAGAAGCGGGCGGAGAAATACCGGGAGTGGATGGAAGGGACGATACCCGAAGGAGAGTGGGAGCTTATCCTGCAATCTCTCCAGCGTGGGCAGTTAACCGGTAGCAAGAGGTTTGTGGATGAGATCGAAGAAAAGATCAAAATACGGGTTGAATTTCGGGGACAAGGAAGGCCGAGGAGAGCTGGAAAATAAATCTGTCCCCTTTTCCTTAAAGGGACTATTCCCCGCCCCCTGCCACAGCCGGGTGTTTCTGGTCGGCGGCATCGTCCGCGATTTCCTGCTCGGCAAGGAAAGCCAGGATATCGACCTGGCTGCGGCGCTCCCTGCAGACCGGTTGATCTCCCTCGGCTTCCGGCTGGTGGAGGGGAAAAGTACCGCGCCGATCTATTTCAAACATCACCCTGGGTTCGGCAAGATCGAGGTGACCCTGCTGGCAGATACTGCGGCCTTGCACAATGACCTCCGCCGCCGGGACTTCACCTGCAACGCCATGGCAATGGCGTTGCAGGGCGAGCTCATCGACCCGCTGGGGGGGAGGGCGGATATGGAGCAGCGCCGGCTGCGGGCCTGCTCCAACAGTTCCTTTTGCGATGATCCGCTCCGTATCTTCCGCGCCTTCCGTTTCGAGGCGGAAGGGTGGCGAATGACCCCGCAGACCGAAGCGCTCATCCGGGAGCAGAGCTGGGATGAGGCGCTTTCCCGCATCCCGGTTGAGCGCTTCAGCCGGGAGCTGCTCAAGGCCCTGGAGAAGGGGGAACCGGAACGGTTTTTCCTGCGGATGCTGGAGTTTGGTGTCGGTACAGCGTTCCTTTCCGAACTGTTCCGCATGCCCCATATCCCGGCCGGCCCTTTGGAGCATCACCCGGAAGGGGACCTCCTTACCCATTCCATCCAGGTTTTACAGCGGGTCGCCGCGCTAACTCCCGATGGGGCCCCCCGTTTCTGCGCCATGTTCCATGACATAGGCAAGCTTGCCACCGAACCGGCGCTTTACCCAAAGCATCATGGCCACGATGAGGCTGGCTTCAAGCTCGCCCAGGCATTCTGCAACCGGCTCTGCCTCTCTGCCGCACTGCGTAAGGCGCTGACGTGGACCAGCCGTCTGCACATCAAGGCTAACCGGTGGGGCGAGTTGCGTGACTCTTCGAGAATCCTGTTGGCGGAACAGGCGGCGAAAAGCGGGATAGCGGAGATCCTGCCGCTGGTTTCCTCAGCCGACAGGCCGGGAGCGGCGGGAATGGTGGGGTGGTCAGAGGCAGTGCGGGTCTCCCGCATGACCACGGCAGAGCTGGGGATTGATCAAGAACGTCTGCTGGCCATGGCGCCAGAGGACCGTCCTCCCTTTATCCTGCAGAAGCAAGTGGAGTCACTGCGGCGATTGCGGGGGGGAGGGGAAGCTTGAGATGCTTGAGGTGGGCCGGAGGCCGGTCTCTCACGGGCAAATTTCTTTCAAATCCCGGATGATCTCGGTCTGCCGCTGGAAAATGTAGTGATTGATCTGGTTGGTAATGGCGCGGTCGTCGCTGATGGTGTAAATATAGGTGGTTTTCCCGCCGCGCGGGATTTTCTTAAAAACAGAGGCTTTTATTTCATCAAGTGCCAAATGATTCTGCTGCAATGGAAGCTGCAGCTGGAGCGTTACACCGTCCCCTTCTTTGAAATCTACTTCCCGGTCAAAGAGGATTGCAGCCGCTTCAATCGAGATATCCTGCAGTTGTCCGGTTTGCTGGACGGTGCCCACCGTCACTACCGCCTCGGTGGCCGGATCGATGGTCAGTCTGACCGCTTTGCGCCGTTCGGAATAGATTTCCGCGTACTGGAAGTCCCGTAAAAAGGCGATTTTCTTTTTGACGTGGACATACTGGACCTTGGCGACCCCCACCAGATTGGCCGGAAATTTCTGGTGCTTGATAAAGCAGAATCTGTCTTCGTTGATGGCAATGGCCTGGTAATTATGCACCCTGAATTCCGCTATTTTCTGCTCAATGCTGAGGAGTTCTGCATTGCAGCAGATCGGCAGGTTTTTGTAGTAGTTGAGCAGCTGAATTTCGCCAGGCTCATGTGACTTGCTGAGCAGTGCGAGGATTTCCTCTTCATCCTCAAAGCGTGAGACCTTGGCCGCTGGGGTCGAAAGGTGCAGTATTTTGTCGAGTACCTTATCACTACTTTCCATGGCTAACCTGCTTGTTCCCGATCTTGGAGCTACTGGTGAAACTTCTTCCTTCTCCTATCGGTCAAATTCCGTCGATGCTCAAGGATATATCATGATTAAACGGAAGATACAATGCCTGCGGATGATTGCCCGGTTTTCCCTTCGTGTCAAGGTGGCAAACCAACGCTAGCAGGGGGAGTAGAGGCACTGCCCGGCGCCGATGGCAATAAGTTGTGGCAACGTGGAATAAGATCTGCTATAGTCCAAAGCAAAATCAACAACATTAGAATGTGTCAATACTGCAAACAGTTTGCTATCACCTGGTGGCCATTGCCCGTCGGGCCGGCTGCTTCGGTTGGTTGTGTAGCGGTTGTTCATAAGGTGCAATGTTTTCCCTCCATTTCCATAGGGAATTAGGAGAGTTTGTTGATGTTTTTCGGGATCAGATTCAAGCTGTCATTTATCACGTTTCTGCTGGTGACGATCACTACCGTGGTTTCCTCGCTGATTGTCATGAGCATCATGGATACCTTCCTGCTGGGCGAACTGGTAAAGCGGGGGGGGGCCGTGTCAAGAAGCGTCGCCAATACCGCTGGCTACAGCATCATGTCCGGTGACCGGCTCGCCCTGGACAACCTTGTGGCCCAGCTTAAAGAGCAGCAGTATGACATCAGCTCTGTGGCGATAATGACGAGACGGGGAAAGATTACCGCACACAGTGACTTGACGAAGAACGGCACCCGCTTCGCGCCCGCTGCAGGAGGAACACTTATCGAGAAGCAGGCGGATGGTTCCCGGGTCTTCAGGGTGGTTCGCGACGGGCAGGTGAGCTTTGAATTCCTGACGCCCATCGTCTTTGCCCGGCACAGAGTCGGCAGTCTCTATCTCGTCATTGATGCGGCGTCCCTTGCCACTGCCCAGCATGCTGCCAAACGTAAAGTGCTGCTCGCCTCTGGGGTAATCCTGCTGTTGGCTATGGTGGGGGCAATATTTGTAACAAACGCCTTTACCACGCCACTTAAGAAGCTAACGGCGAGCGTGGCGCAATTGAGCTCGGGCCGCTTTCTGGGGGCGCTTCGCGTGACCTCCCGCGACGAAATAGGGGAACTGACCGGTAATTTCAATGAAATGGCCCAGGTTATCTTTCGCCAACGCCAGAAACTTGAAGAGTATGCCCGGGGGTTGGAGGATTCATACCTTGCAACCGTGAAGATCCTGGCAACCTCCATAGATGCACGCGACGACTATACCCTCCAGCATTCGACCAGGGTTGCGGCGCTGGCGCTGCTTGTGGGACGCAAGCTGGGGCTCGATCCCGACGAGTTGCAGGAGCTGGAGGTGGCAGCCCTGGTCCACGATCTAGGGAAGATTCGAGTCCCCGACCATATTTTGCAGAAGTCTACTCCACTCAATGCGGAGGAGTACCTGCTGGTCAAGAGGCATCCCCAGGATGGGGCGGAGATCCTGCGCCATTCACAGTCGCTCCACAAGTTTATTCCAACGGTTCTGCATCACCACGAATGGCACAACGGCCAAGGCTATCCGGCGGGGTTGCAAGGGGGGGAGATCCCGCTGTTTGCTTCGATTATTGCCATTGCCGACGCCTTTGATGCCATGACCATAGCCCGGCCCTATCGGCGAGCCTTGCCGTTCAAAACAGCAATCGAGGAAATTGTCCGGCATGCCGGCACGCAGTTTGACCCAAGCCTTGCCGAATGCTTTGTCGCAGCGGTGGCAGATTGGCCAGGCGACCAGATTCCGCCAGGCCATGGAGGGGTGGCATGAAACGATGGTTACTGGGGGGGATGCTCCTGAATTTATCGTTGCTGGTATCCTGCGCGTCTCGGGAAAATTCGCGGCAGCCTCTGCCAGACTTACAGCAGCAGGAAGCGGCTTTGAATGGGAAGGTCGCACCGCTCCTGGGGAAAAAAGAGTATGCACGGGCTCTTGAGCTGATGACTACGAAGGATCATCCCGGGTCCCCGCCGGAAGGGATGCAGCGGGAATACCTGTTGGCCGTCAACGGCCTGCTTGAGAGTGGCGAGACAAGCCTCGCCGCTAAGGAATATGCGGAGGCCGGCCATGCCTTTACCAAGGTGCTCGCGGTCTATCCGGTAACCCGTTCCGTCCGGGGGAGGGTCAAATGGAGCGCCGAGCAGGTGGCGGCAAGAGTAGACAGTTGTTCTGCCAAGCTGATGGAGGAGGGGCTTCTGGAATACCGACGGGGGCGTCTTGCCGATGCCGTCAGGATCTGGAAGGAGCTGGTGGCATTCAACCCGGAGTACCGCGGCGCACGAAAAGCAATCGAAACGGCCAGCCGGCAGTTAAAGGCACTCCAGGCGCTGGAACGAGGGAGCAGGTAAAGATGGCCTGTCGGCAGGGGAATGCCCAACGCCCCAGCGACGAAGGATGAGGATCACGCCATAGACGGGCCTTCAAGCCATTCATCAGAGTTGACTTTGTCCGCTGTTCGCTATACAATCCTGCCATTAGGAGCCTTGCTGGTGCGGCAGCGTAAACGACCCCCGGCGATTGTTATAAGCGCCTGGGGTTTTTTGTTGAGGATGGTCATGGTAAAAGTAACCAGCATAAAATGTCCTAACTGCCGGAAGGAGACCCCCTGGGAGGGGAACCCCAATCGGCCGTTCTGCTCCGAGCGGTGCAAGATGATCGACCTCGGCGCCTGGGCCAACGAGGAGTACCGCGTCGCCGGGGATAAGAAGCCCGCCGACGAAGAGGAAGAAAAGGAATAATACCAAAGGAGTTTCGCATGTCCGAAATCCGTCTCCGTTTCGCCCCTAGTCCCACCGGCTACCTCCATGTGGGGGGGGCGCGTACTGCGCTGTTCAACTGGCTTTTGGCGAAGAAAGAGCATGGCCGGTTCATTCTCCGTATCGAGGATACCGACGTGGCCCGTTCCACCCAGGAGTCGGTGGACGCCATTCTCGAAGGGATGCGTTGGCTGGGGCTCGACTGGGATGAGGGGCCCTATTACCAGTCGGAGCGTTTTCCCATCTACAAGGAGTCTGTGGCGAAGCTCCTGGCCGAGGGGAAGGCGTACCGTTGCTACTGCTCCGCCGAGGAGCTGGAGAAAAAGCGTGAGGAGGCCCTGGCCGAGGGGCGCAAGCCCAAGTATGACGGCACCTGTCGCAAACTGCAGGGGGAGCTCCCCGGCAAGCCCTATGCAGTCAGGTTCAAGTCGCCCCAAGAGGGAGTCACCGCTTTCGACGACCTGATCAAAGGGACGATCACCTTCAACAACGAGGAGTTGGACGACCTGATCATCCAGCGCTCGGACGGCACCCCGATCTATAATTTCGTGGTGGTCATCGACGACGCCACCATGGGGATTACCACGGTGATCCGCGGTGACGACCATGTCAACAACACTCCCCGCCAGATCCAGCTTTATGAGGCCCTTGGCTATCCGGTGCCCAGGTTTGCCCATGTCCCCATGATCCTCGGTGCCGACAAGGCCCGGCTCTCCAAGCGGCATGGCGCCACCAGCGTGATGGCCTACCGGGACATGGGTTTTCTCCCGGAGGCGATGGTCAATTACCTGGTGCGGCTCGGCTGGAGCCATGGCGACCAGGAGATCTTCAGCATGGCGGAACTGGTCGAGAAGTTTACCATCGAAGCGGTGGGACGCTCGGCCGGAGTCTTCAACACGGACAAGCTCCTCTGGCTCAACCACCACTATATCATGAACGGCGACCCGCAACGGCTGGCCGAACTGCTGGTCCCTTTCCTCAAGGAGCGCGACGTCGACCCGGCCAAGGGGCCGTCCCTCCCGGCGGTGGTGAAGACCCTGCAGGAACGGGCCAAAACCATGCTGGAGCTGGCCGACGGGGCGGTTTTCTACTACCGGCCGGAGGTCGTCTACGACGCCGAGGCTACCGCCAAGTTCTTCAAGCCGGAACTTCCCTCCCTCTACCAGGCACTGCTGGCCAAGTTGGAGATGCTGGCCGACTTCAGCCACCAGCCGATTGAGACGCTGTTCAAGGAGTTCTGCACCGAGCAGGGGATCAAGATGGGGCAGATCGGCCCGCCGGTGCGGATCGCGCTCTGCGGAGGCACGGTGTCACCGAGCATTTACGAGGTGATGGAGGTGCTGGGGAAAGAAGAGACCCGGCGGCGCATCGCCAGGGCGCTTGAGTTTGTGAAGGCGCAAGGGTGAGGATGATATGGATAAAGCCGCTGATCAGGGAATGCTGATGCAGCGGCTTTTCTGTATTTAGGGGAGATGTAAAAGGCGTGCTCCCCATTTCTCAGGGTGTTAGAGGGATTTGTCAATAGCAAAGATTTGACTCCTCTATTCTACCTATATAAGGAACTTTCTCTAACCGGTGAATAACGAGTTAGATTTACTTACAGGAGTTCACAAAAATGGCCAAAAAGACTAAAGCCCAAAATACGTATGAAATATTACGCCAAGAATTAGAAGAGAGATGCAAGAAAGCGAATATAGAAGTACAGGAAGAAGAAGGGATGGATGATGACGAAACTTGTCTGAGATTAGCTTTTCAAGCAGGCAAGGATAAGCGGTTTGTATATCTTTGGGATGATGACGACATAAAAGAATTATTGGGAGTATCATTTGAAAATTATAAATTTATTTCTGGATATAGGGCCATATATTCATATACTGACCGAAAAGTTGAAGCCTACGTTATAGTGGACCCCATTTTCAGGACAATAGTTTAAGATGGTGCCTGCGATAAAAAGGA
>JANXYN010000087.1 GCA_025356035.1 Geobacteraceae bacterium | reverse complement strand
AACATTACCAGAAACCCACCGTGTCTACTTGTTTTTTACCCACCTCTCAGGGTGGTGCACTTTGAACTAGATTCTACCGTGACGACAAGAGAATTTGCAAAAGGAAGGCCGTCTTTATGGGTAGAGAGATTAAATTGTTTAACAGAAAAATAAAAATAGCCTCTTTTATTCCTAAATTTATCTTCAAGGTTCAGCACATGTTGATTCCAAAAGTGCAACCCGTCTTCGTCCATCCTAAATTGAACTCATTTAGCCAATATCAAGAAGATTTGATTATCGATTCGCTTTTAATATGTAAAAGTAAAGGGTTTTACATAGACATTGGTGCTAACGATCCAGATTTGTTAAGCAATACAAAGAGGTTTTATCTAAAAGGCTGGTCCGGGATTAATATTGAGCCAAATCCTAATCTCTATAATAAATTATTGTTGAACAGACCAAATGATATCAACCTGAACTATGGCGTGTCATCCACACGGGGGAAGTTGACATTTTATGTGATGAGTGCGGACACCCTTTCGTCGTTTGACAAAAATGCTGCAATCGAAAGCGGAAAGCTTCACGGCGCAACTTTGGTTAATGAAGTGACGGTGAATACTTTGTCTTTAATAGATGTCTTTAATAATTACGTCCAAGGTCATGTTGACTTCATGTCTGTTGATACCGAAGGATATGATCTGATCGTCCTTAATTCGAATGATTGGACGAAATTCCGTCCCTATGCGGTCATGGTTGAAGTGAACCAAAACGATTCTGAGATAGTCAGGTTTATGGAAGAGAAAGATTACCTGTTGATTTTTAATAACCATACCAATGGGATTTTTATCGACAGTCGGGCCGATGCCTGCCGAACTGGAGCGGATGTGGCGGTTTGCCTAGATTGACCGCGTGTTTCGGAGATTTTAACAGTGGCTGAAAATGCAATTAAGACGATTGTTTTTTGTAACTTCCACGATGTCTTGAATCGTCAGAATATCATGTTTGAGAACGCCGATTCGCTTATTGGAGACGATCTTCTCAGGCCCTTTCTCGAATTGAAGAAATATGCAATGTCGCAGAAGGCGAGAGTTGCTTCCGTTGACGTAGTTGATGTCGATAATGCCGATTCTGTTGTATTTATTGATATGCCAGAGAAGGATAACCGATATTTTACCGCGTGCTTGGCAAAGAACAAACCGATCTACCTAATTGTTCTGGAGAGCAAACTCGTTAGAAAAGCTAATTATCTAATGGAGAACCACACATATTTCAAAAAGGTTTTTACTTACGATGACTCCTTGGTAGATAACATCAAATATTTCAAAATCAATTATGCATTCTCGTTTCCGGAAACTATTAAAAAGGATTTAACCAGAAAGAAGAAATTCTGCACGTTAATCGCGGGGAATAAAAAGATGCGCCATCAGTTGTCGCTGTATGGCGAGAGGGTAAGGGCCATCAGGTGGTTTGAGAAGCATCACCCGGCAGACTTTGAGTTCTACGGAGTAGGTTGGGATGAGTATGTTTTTCCGGACATAAGATTTTTGAAGGCCCTCAACAGGATTAAACCTCTGAAAAAGATTCTTGCCCCCTCGTTTCCTTCTTACCGGGGGCGGGTTGAGCGAAAAAGAGATGTCCTGGGCAACTATCGATTCGCCATCGCTTATGAAAACGTCAAGAACGTTCCGGGATATATTACCGAAAAAATCTTTGACTGTTTTTTTGCCGGGACGGTGCCGGTTTATCTCGGAGCAAACAATATAACAAAACATATCCCGGCAGGATGCTTTATAGACAAACGGGATTATGGGAGCTACGAAGAACTGTACGAATATCTGATTACCATGAGCAATGAGACCTATCTTCGTTATCTCGAAAACATCGAGGCATTCCTCAAGAGCGACAAATCATATCCGTTCACGTGTGCTTGCTTTGCCAAAACAATCATTGACGGCATCATTTCAGCGGCAAGTAAGGATTGAACCGGATGGACTTCACATTGATCATGCGAGCGGTCGGGCAGAGCTACCTGGGAAAGGCATTCGGGTTGATATCCGTCACCCAAGCCATGAATGCCGTTACCAGCTTCGGCATCATGACGCTGTATACCAAGGTGCTCCCACCCCAGGATTACGGGAAGATTTCGCTGATCTGGCTGTTCATCACCATTTTGTCGATCCTGGTTGATACGCGGCTCAATACCGCCTTCTGTATCCGCTTTTACAAAATACCCCATGAGGAAAGTGTCCGGAATATCTACACTATCCTCATGTATAATCTGCTGGCAGTTCTGGCCCTGTATGCCGTTCTGGCATCGTTCCCCCAACTGGTGCAGAGTTTGATGCACATCGTGATAACGGCCCATGAGATCAACCTGGTCTGCCTGATCACCTTCCTGATGGTGTTGGTCAACTTCCTGAACAGTCTGCTGATGGTTTCCCGCAAGCCGAAGGGCTACTTTTTCATCATGCTGCTGTTCAACACAACCCTGCTTGCAGCCAGCGCACTGTTTCTGCTGGGGCTTCAGTTCGGGTATGTTGCCTATCTCTACTCCTACCTGGCCGCTTATGGTGTCGTTTCCCTGGTCAGCCTCTGGTATCTGCTGACACGCTATCGGCCGACAGTGGGCGGACTGCTTTCGACGACCGGCTTAAAAGGTCTGCTCCGGTTGAGCCTCCCCCTGGTGCCGGATGGCCTGCTGCTCATGTTCATGACCTGGGCTGGCCGCTATCTGCTGAATCTTTACTCCGGCTTGGCCGTCGTGGGGGTCTACAGTGTCGCCTACATGTTTTCGAACATCTTCAACAACTTTATTGTCGCCCCCTTCGCCCAGGCGGTGACGCCGATGCTGTTCGAGAAATACGTTGCCTCCAAAGAAGACTACAAGCGGTTCCTAGGGATTATCTTCAAGTATTACTGGCTGGTGGTGCTGACCATTGTCATTGCCTATTTCGTGGTGTTGCAGGAGCTTTTCAGCGTTTTCGTCGGCGCCAGGTATGTGGGGGCCTACAACATCATTGCGATCATCATGCTGGGGATCATGTTTTCAGGTGCCGTGAACCTGCTGGGGGCAACCATCATCATGAGGGAAAAGACCAAGAGGACGTTCATGATAACTGCTGTGTCGGTGGTGGCAAATATCACGTTGAACCTGCTCCTGGTGCCGCAAATGGGCATGTACGGGGCGGCGCTGGCTATGCTACTCAGCTACGCCCTGCAGTTCGCCCTGGTGCTTGCCTACACCCAGCGGCTGTTGCCGGTAAGGTACAATTACGGCTTTGTCTGCCGCTACGGACTGCTGGCCCTGGCGGTGGCAGGGTTTGTCCTCGCGGTTTCCTACCTGGCGATTCCAATCTACGTCAAGGTGCTGCTCAAGCTGTCGCTGTTTGGAATCTACATGGCGGTTATAGTGAAAACATCGGGATTGCGGGAGAGTTTAACTGAAATGTTCCGCACGGCCTCGGTTCCGGCACCACGATGAGCTCCTCTGCTATGGACATGGCGCCACCATTGGTCTCGATCTGCATCCCGACCTACAACAGCGCCCGCTATATCCGTGAAACTCTCGACTCGATAGCGGCGCAGACATACAAGAATGTCGAAGTAATTATCTCCGACAACGCTTCTAGCGACAATACGCTGCAGATTTTGTACGAATACGCCGGGAGGTACGGATTCAAGGTATTGGCAAACGAAACCAATATAGGCGCATTGAACAACTGGAACCGCTTGGTAGAGGCATCCAGAGGGGAGTATGTCGCCATCTACCATTCCGACGATGTTTATAACCCGAATATAGTGGAGGAGTCAGTACGGATTCTGAAAAAATATGATGATGTGGCAATTGTCGGTACGATGGCGGAGATCATCGACCGGGACGGAGAGCTTCAAGGAAGCTATGAATTCCCTGCATGCTTGCGAAGACCTGGGGATGGCATCTTTTCGTTCGATGAAGTAATCGTGGGGATTCTTTGCACCGAAGGTAACACTATTTTTTTCACGACGCCGTCGCTGATGGTTAAGAGAGGTGTTTTCATAAAATCCGGTCCATTCGACGGCCGATTCCATTCCGCGGGTGACTATGAGATGTGGCTGAGGATTGCAACTCGGCACGCTGTTGCGATCATCGACAAAAAGCTTATGAAATACCGGGTTCACGAGAATCAGGGGAGCGAACGGGAAGTGAGGCAGAATATTGGAATTCCTGACATCGTCCTTGTGCTTCAGGAATATGAAAAGTACATAGGGAGTAAGAGGGTCCGGAGACTGTGCAACAACTACCTGCAGAAAAAGTATCTGACTGTGGCGGTAAAGCAGAACCGCCACCGGAATTACGAAAAAAGCAGCGAGGCGTTACGACTGATTACATCTTTCAAATATAGTTTTTTACGGCAGATTATCAGAATGGCAAATGCCTTGAAGGTAAACCTTCCTAAGTTATAGGTCGGACACACTACGCATCAGAAAGAAAGCATGAATATCGGAATTCTCAGCTATGCTCACGTCAATCTCTCTGCCTCGTTTAAGGGGGGAGGAGGGACGGTAAACGATCTTATAGGAACGGTCCTTTCAGAAGCAGGGCATCAGGTGGAGTATATCAGATACCGACAGAGGACCGATGTAGCCTACAAGGCCGCGGGGAAACTGACCAAACTAGGTGCGTTCAATGCTTTTATGCACTCAAGTTACATTAACAAAGTTGTAGAAAAATACGATGTACTAATTTGCGACAGTGTAATTGCAGTAAATATCAAGCACCCGAAATGCATTAACATCTTCAATTTCTCCAACTACGGATATTCCCGATATCTCAGTGGCGTTTCACTAGGAACAACAGAACGGGTTAAGTTACTTCTTAATTCATATATAGAAAGATTCGCGGCGAGAAATACCTATAATGTCGCAGTGTCAAACTTCTTAAAAGATATCCTGGAAGAACAGGGGATTACTGTCCATGCTGTAATCAACAATTGTGTCGACGTGCAGAAATTTAAACCATTAAAGCAACTTTCCGCCAAAAGGGATTGCCTTTATGCCGGCTCATTTTCTTATTATGGCAAGGGGTTTGATATACTCGAAAAGCTGGCTGAAAGAGGAGTGAAGATAGACTGTGTTACCACTGCCCGCAATGACAGCAAGCTTTATTTCGTCGGCATGGTGGAGCACCGGAAAATGCCGGAGATGTACAACCGCTACAGGATAGCAGTCTATCCGAGCAGGTTTGAGACGTTTGGCCTAGTTCCGTTGGAAGCGATGGCATGCGGTCTGCCGGTGGTGGTTGCTGATGTGGGTGTCGCGAGAGAGTTGAAAAAGGTTATTCCCGAATTTGTAGTTAATGGGTATGATGACAGAGCAGTTGATGAGTACATGAAAAAGCTTGCTATTATTAACAGCAACTATGATGATTTTTCCAAAAAGGCCAGAGAGTATGTTATAGAAAACTACTCCCTTGAAAAATTCATAGTGGAATGGCTTGGGTTGGTTGACGAAATTCATAGGCTGTAAATTCCTTGGCAGTAATCTATGTGGGGCGGTAAACGTGCTATTGAGCCGTCATCTGCGAATAGTGGTGCAACATGAATATTGGAATAACCACAGCCTTCTTTCAAAATTTTCGCGCCGGGACATGGGTCTACACCATAAACCTGCTTAAGGCGTTGGACGAAGCTTCGGACGTGGAGCGGCGGTTTTTTACCCTCGATTTTCTCGACCGGCCGATGCTCGGCCTGCGCAACATTCCGCACCGTATCTATCCGTTCCCGAACACGAAGCTGGCGAAGCTCTTCTGGCCGAATCTAGTCCTTCCCCGCTGCGCCCAAAGGGACGGTTTTGATCTGGTTCACGCCACCAGCCACTACGGTACGTTTGTCGGCTGTGACTATCGGAATGTCATAACCGTCCATGACGTGACCCCCGTCACCCACCCGGAAACCCACGGAGGTTTGCAGGTTTTTTACCACCGGCATGTCCTGCCGAGGGTTTTGCGGCGAGCTGATGCAGTGATCGCTATCAGCGAGAGCACGAAGCGGGACATTATCCAATGCTATGGACTCCCAGAGGCAAAAATCCGGGTGATTCACCACGGGGTGGAGGAGCGCTTCTCGCCCAAAGCGGGTGCGGTGGGAGAATTTTACAGGATGCTTCCCGAGCGTTACATCCTCAATATCGGCACTCTGGAGGCGCGCAAGAATTTGCCGCGACTGCTGGAGGCGTTTGCTAGCGCCAGAAAAAGAGGGCTTCCCCACAAGCTCCTGATCGGCGGAGCGAGCGGCTGGCGACTTTCCAATCTGGCGGCAATCGTGGAGCGGCTTGGACTGGAAGATGCTGTGGTGTTCCTCGGTTTCGTGGAGGATCGAGATCTGCCGGCCCTCTACGCCCGGGCCGATTTCTTTGTCTACCCGTCTTTATACGAGGGGTTCGGCATGCCGATCCTGGAGGCAATGGCCAGCGGCACACCGGTGATCACCTCCAACTGTTCTTCCATGCCCGAGGTGGCTGGAGATGCGGCGCTTCTGGTCGACCCGCGCGACCCGGCGGATATCGCAGCAAAAATGCTAGCCCTCGCCGGTTCGGCTGAGTTGCGGGAGGATCTCCGCTTGAAAGGGATAGCCAACGCCAGTCGCTTCACCTGGCGGGAGACCGCGCAGCGGACCTTGGCCGTCTACCGGGAGGTATGTTGAGAATCCTCGTCATCGCAAGAAGGGGGGAATCCCTTACCGGCGGCGGCACTTACCAGGCGAACCTGCTGCGTGAGCTGGCCAAGCGCCACCAGGTTAAGGTCTACGAGTCGGAAGCGGACCTGGAAGAGGAGTGGGACATCGCCCACTGCGTCAACCTGAAACATCTGCCGTTGCAGCTGGCAAAAAATATCCGTTGTCCGCTGGTGGTAGACAGCCACGATTACTACTGGATCAGGTACTACCACTTCTTCTGCCTTGATTTCCCGGTCCGGTTTCTGTTGCAGAAGATTCGCCGTATCAAGTATCGGGCGCTTTATCCATATATCGACGCCATGGTCCTGCATGGACAATATGTCTTTGATCTGTACGACCATCCCCGCAAGTATTTGAACTTCTACTACGGCCTGGACTACAGCGAGATTGCCTCCCGTCCGTGGGAGGAAAAAGAGAACCTGATCTTGTTCGTGGGGGGGGACTATTTCCGCAAGGGGATCCACCGCCTGTTGCGGGCTTTGCCGATGGTGCTGGAAAAAGTCCCCGACGCAAGGCTCATGGTGATCGGCAATGATTACGGCTACGTGAAGGCTTTCGCTCGCTTCCTTGCCCGGGGGCTGCCGGTGGAATTCATCTACGGCATGCCGCGCAACGAGCTTTACAATACCTATGGCCGGGCCAAGGTGTTTGTCATGCCGTCCGAGATCGAGGCGATCCCGCTGGTTTCCACCGAGGCGACCATGGCCGGAGTGCCGCCAGTTCTCTCTGATGCGGGGGGGAACCCGGAGATCGTCCTGGATGGGGAAACCGGCTTCATAGTCCCCTTGGATGATTATGACCTGCTGGCGGAGCGGATAGCCGCCTGCCTGACAGACAGGGAGCTCTCCGAGCGCTTGGTGAGCCGGGGGAAAGAGTTCCTCGGCCAGTTTACCGGCTTGCGGATGATGGCCCGGCTGGAAGAGATCTATCTGGATGTGCTAGACAAAGCGAGGAGTAAAGTGTGATGGGTGAGGGTGACAAAGACTTCTATCACGGCAAGCGGGTGCTGGTCACCGGTGGTCTCGGTTTTATCGGCCTGAATCTTTCGCTGCGGCTCCTGGAGCTCGGGGCGGAGGTGACAGTGCTGGACAACTTTGTTCCCCCCGACTCGTCAGGTGCCATCGAACAGCTCAGATCCCGCCTGAAAATCGCCCTTGCTGACATCCGGGATGAGGACAAGGTGGAACGGGTGGTGCGGGAACAGCAGGTCATCTTCAATCTGGCCGGCAAATCCGGTGCTGCAGACAGCAACACGGCGCCTCTCAATGACTTGGACATCAATTGCCGGGGACACCTCACCATTCTCGAGGCATGCCGGCGACTCAACCCGCAGGTTGGCATCGTTTTCCCGAGCAGCCGGCTGGTGTATGGCAAACCTCGTTACCTCCCGGTGGATGAGAATCATCCGATCGCGCCGGAGTCGATCTATGCTACCCACAAGCTGACGGTGGAAAACTATCATCTCATCTATGGCAGGCTTTATGGGATGAAGGCGACGGTGCTCCGAATTTCCAACCCCTATGGGCCGATGCAGAGCGGCGACGCCAGGGCATATGGCATTGCGAACAAATTCATCAAGGCTGCGGTCGCCGGCACATCGATCTCGATTTTCGGCGAGGGAGAACAGCGAAGGGACTACCTGTATATTGATGATTTGACGGAAGCCTTCCTGGCCGCCGGCTGTAGGGAAGAGGCACGCGGCAAGATCTACAATATCGGGGACAAGCGAAGCGTAACTCTGCTGGAACTTGCCGAACTTGCCGTGGCGGTCGCCGGCCGCGGCGGTATCGTCAAGGTGCCGTGGCCTGAAGAGTATTTGGCTATCGAGACCGGCGACTACCAGTCGGCTATCGGACTGGCGCAAAAAGAGCTGGGGTGGAGCCCGTTGACGGAACTGCAAGAGGGCGTCGCCCGGACCGTTGCATTTTACCAACAGTGAGGAATGAAGGGGACACAATGCACAGGGAGAGATTTTCGATCCTGCAGAAAGACTGGTTTTATGTCACGCTGATGGGGGTGGTCGTCGCCCTATTCTTTAGCAGGTTGCTGTTCACTGATCAGATCATCCGGGCCTCCGATGTCATCACCCAGTTCTTCTGGGGGGCAAAGGGGATCAAGGAGCAGAGTCTTCTCCAGTATATCCAGTCGCTCCCCGCGATTTTCCAGGCAGGGTGGGAAACTGTGAGTGACGGCGGCCGGACCCTGGAGGGGGGGTGGAACGCGATTAGTCTTCTGTTCCACCGTTACCTGATCCAGCACTTTTTCCCCTTCCCGGCCAGCATCGCCTGGCTGGCCGTGCTTTCGCTATTCTGGGGTGGGGTTGGTACCTACTTCTACTGCCGGTTTATCGGCATCGGTCGTTTTGGCGCCCTTGCCGCAGGGCTCCTGTTTGCCCTCTGTACGGAAAACGCCTCACTAATCAATGCCGGCCACATTCAGAAGATTGAGACTCTCAGCTGGCTCCCCTGGGTGCTGCTCTTTCTGGAAAAGGCGCTGCGCAGCGGGCGGCTGTTTCATTACGCCATGACCGCACTGATGCTGTCGCTGCAGTTCTTCAACATGCACTGGCAGATATCCTTCTATACCTGCCTGGCCGTGGGGGCCTACTGGGTGTTCCAGGTGGGGGAGAAGTTTTGGTCCGGCAGGAAAGGCTACCTGCCGGAGTTTCGTAAAGATTTCCTTCTCGCTTTCGTTATGGTACTCCTCTTCTTCAGCACGATAGCCATGTCCTTTGCGCCGCTGTTCAGCTGGTCGCGCCAGTCGGAGCGGGCCGGAGGCATGAGCCAGGAAGAGGGAATGAGCTGGTCGATGCCGCCGGAGGAGATCATTAGTTACGTTGTTCCCGGTTTGGTTGGTTTTTCCCGTCAGGAAGGGGGTGATGTGCCTGCTGCTGGCCAAGTCTATTACTGGGGAAGGATGCACTTCACCCAGACCAGCGACTATCTGGGGCTTCTGCCGTGGCTTTTGCTGCCGCTGCCGTTGATGTTTCGCCGCGACCGTTACACACGGTTCTTCACCTTCCTGCTGGCCTTTACTCTGCTGATGGCGCTCGGAAAGTATACCTTTGTCTACCAGTTCATGTTCGACCATCTACCCGGCTTTTCCACTTTCCGGGTGCCGAAGATGATCCTTTTTCTGTTTGGCTTCGCCGCAGCAGTGCTGATGGGAAAGGGAATTGACTGCCTGTCGGAGCATGAACCTGACGCTGACAAACTTAAACGCTGGCTGGTGTGGATTTCGGTGTCTGTCGGCCTGCTCGGGATCTTCTGGCTTTTCATCGCTGTGGCGAGAGATGCGATTCTGGCCTTGACGGCGGGAGTGATTGATGTGCCGACCCGTTACCAGGCAGACCCATCGCTCGTGTCGGAGCGCTATGCATTCATGCTGCGAGAGGCGGGGATTGCCTTCGCTATTGCCTGCACCTATCTGGCGGTGATCTGGAGCTGGCGAAAAAAATGGCTGTCGACCAAATTATTACTCCCGCTGTTGCTTCTACTTTTATTGGGGGATCTGTGGCGGGTCAATGAGAGGTTTTTCGTGCTGACCGCCCCGCCCCAGGCCGACAAGAAGGTGGCCAAGACGGATGTCGTCGAGTTTCTGCAGAAAAATATCGGTAACTACCGGATGCAACCCCTGAATGAGCAGAATGCACATTACTACTCCGATTATGGACTGCCGAATATTTCGGCCTATGTCACTATCAGCGAGAAGCGCTACCGGGAGTTCCTGGAAAATTTCTCGCTGATGAACGGGATGCCGGATATGCTGAACCTCAAGTATCTGGTAATGCCGGCCAGCGATTATGCCGCGCAGAAAGCGGTGCTGGCGGGGAAGTATGCGCCGGTCTTCACCTCGATCAACGGTTCGGTAATCCTGGAAAACCGGACGGTCCTTCCCAAGGCGTGGCTGGTGCCTTCGGTTTATCTGGTAACCGACCAACAGCAGCGCCTGGCGATAATGAGCAGCTCCCCACAGTTCAATCCAGCCCAGGTTGGCTTGGTGGAATCCCCGCCGCCGCTGCAGCTCCCCCCCTATGGCCAGGTTACCGACGCAGGCACTGCTGCGGTGTTGAACTATGCGGCCAATAAAATAACGGTGCAGGCAACAGCCAGACAAAATGCGCTGCTGGTAATCGGCGAGAAATACTATCGCTGGTGGTATGCGTATGTGGACGGGAAAAAGAGTGAAATTTATCCGGTCAATCATATCCTGCGTGGAGTTTATCTCCCTCCCGGTAACCACACCGTCGAGTTCGTCTTCGATCCGCTCCCCTTCAAGATCGGCAAGTACCTGACCTTGGCGTCATTTGTATTTTTTGCGGCCATGCTGGGGCGGGAGGTGTGGGTGCGGCGGAGGGAATCCGGGACCAGGGAATAGGGACCAGGGACCAGTACTTCCCTCAAACCATAGGTATATGACTACGGCGATTGAAGAAACAATTGATGAACTGAAAAATTATAATCTTCGCGTGATCCAGCACCGTGACGGCTACCGCTTTTCTCTTGATCCGCTGCTTCTGGCCGAGTTCGCAGAGATAAGAGAGGGGGAGCAGGTCATTGACCTTGGTACTGGCTCTGGGGTCATCCCACTGGTTCTGGCCCGTAAGGCCGGAACTGCAAGCATTGTCGGGGTGGAGCTTCAGCCTGAGATAGCGGGGCTCGCGCTGCGCAATGTTGAACTGAATGGATTGGCCGACCGGATTGAGATCATGGATGCGGATATCATCGCCCTGAAACGGAGCTTTCCGGTCTCTTCCTTCGATCTGGTAGTCGCCAACCCACCTTATCGCAGGCACGGCACTGGCAAGATCAGCCCTAAAACGGGGCGTGACCAGGCGCGCCATGAATCAACCGCTGGCCTGGCCGATTTCCTGGCGGTGGCAAAATATCTGGTCAAACCGTCCGGCAGGATTTGCTTCATCTATCTGGCGGCGCGGCTTGCCGAGTTCCTTACCGCCGCAGCGGAGATGAAACTCTCCCCACAGCGGCTGCGCATGGTCCATGGGAGCTTGGTAGCGGAGGCTAAGATGTTCCTGGTGGAGCTGGTCAAGGGGCGGCCGGGGGAGCTGAAAATTTTGCCTCCTTTACTTGTCGCTGCAGAGAACAACCGAACGGGTGGAGAATCAAATAATATGAGGGACGGCAATGCTGAATAACAAGAAGGTGGTGGTGGTTCTCCCCGCCTACAACGCGGCGAAGACCCTGGAGATAACCTATCGGGAGATCCCGTTTGAAATCGTCGATGACGTGTTGCTGGTGGACGATGCGAGCAAGGACGATACCGCTGCTGAGGCCTTACGACTCGGCATCAAGACCATTGTCCACCGGGAAAACCTTGGCTACGGTGGGAACCAGAAGACCTGTTATAAAACTGCCCTGGATCTGGGGGCGGACATCGTAGTGATGGTCCATCCCGATTACCAGTATACGCCGAGGCTGATCCCGGCCATGGCGTCGATGATTGCTTACGGCGAGTTCGATGCAGTGCTGGCGTCACGCATCCTCGGGGTCGGCGCCCTGAAGGGGGGGATGCCGCTTTACAAATATCTGGCCAATAGGGTCTTGACCCTGGTGGAGAACCTGCTGCTCGGCCACAAGCTCTCTGAATACCACACCGGCTACCGGGCCTTTTCCCGGGAGGTGCTGGAAAAGCTCCCCCTCGAAGCGAATTCCGACGACTTCGTCTTCGACAACCAAATGCTCGCCCAGCTCGTCTGGTTCAATTACCGGATCGGCGAGCTCTCCTGCCCGACCAAATATTTCACCGACGCCTCCTCCATTAACTTCAGGCGCAGCGTTGTGTACGGGCTGGGGGTAATCAAAACGGCATTGCAGTTCAGGTTGCAGAGGTTGGGTCTTGTTTCCCTACCGCTATTTGCAAAAGAATCCAGGAGGTAGATCAGCCATGCTGAGCAAAGAGACCAGGGAGAGATTCGGCTGGCTATGGATAATGCTCCCTGCAGGCGTATCCCTGCTGACGCTGTGGCATCATTACCATATCCCCGGGGTTTCCGCTGACGGCACCATTTTCCTGCAGATTGCCCGCAATTTTCTGTTTGGTCAGGGGCTCGGCTGGCAGGCCCTCTGGGTGCCACCATTCCATTCAGTGCTGCTGGCTGGCGCTGCGCATCTGACCGGTGGCAGTGATCTTCTGGCAGCAGCAGCGATTGTCGGATCACTTCAGGCTTTTCTGCTGGTGCTTGTGGTTTACGGGCTTGCCGCTACGATTTTCGACCGGCGCACCGCAGTTATCGCAGCGCTTGTTACCGCCGTCTTCCCGCATCTGCTCTTCATCACATTTTCTCCCGAGTCTGAAATCACCTATACCTTTCTGTTGGCCCTCGCCCTGTTTCTCTTTGCTCTGGCCGTCAAGCGGCAGTCCTATCCGTTTGCCACTGTTGCCGGCGTTGCGTTTGCCATGGCCTATCTGACCCGCTCCGAAGGGTTCATAGTAATGGGCCTGGTTTTTCTGGCGACTTTGATGGTCCAGGGGTGGCGATTCTATCGAACTACCGTACTAAAACTGTGTGCAGTGACAGCAGTCGTCTTTCTGCTTGCCTCCTTACCCTACCTGCTGTTTTTGCAGAAAAACTACGGTGCCTGGGTCATCAGCCCCAAGACCACCTATGTGATGATCTGGATGAAAAGCCGGATTTATCATGACAACGATAAGGGAGAGATGGGGAATGAAGAGCTGTGGGGGCTCAACAGCGAGGGAAAGCTGCGCTGGCAGGAGCCGAAGGGGATCGGTGAGCTTGCAGACTATCTCATGTCTGATCCGGGGAAAAGTCTGGCAGTCTATCTGCGCAATCTGTCCCAGGAAATACCGGGCAGGATTCCCAATAACAGCGGCATGGAGACATACCCACAGGTCTTTCCCATTTATCTGGCGCTGGCGGCTCTGCTGGCGGTTTTTGCATCCATGGGTGCCGCATCAAGGTGGAAATTGGCGATTCTCCTTGCCCCGTTTGCCTTGCTATTCATCCTGCCCGTGTTCACCGAAGGGTGGTGGCGCTATCTGGTCCCCTATCTGCCGCTACTCATAATCCTTGCGGCCAGGGGGGTGTGGGTACTGGCTGAGTTCTGCAGCAGACCCTTGCCATTGGAAAGGCAGAGGATGGTGAGCACGGTCATGGCTGCGCTCATGGCCGCATTGGTCATGGCCCGGATGGGCTATACAATAGTTCCCAATAGCGTCCCAATTGCCGTCGCGCCCGAACTGACGGCACGCCGCAGTTACGCGGTCGAACAGCAGCATGCGGGAGAATGGGCTGTACAGCAGTTCGGCGTCGGGGGCAATTACATGGCGAGCTGGAGCAAGATCATTTATTACCTGAACGGGACCTGGACCGCTTTCCCGGTTGCAAGCCTGGAGGAGACCCTCGCCTATGCCCGGAAAAACCGGGCTGACTATCTGGTGCTGGAGATGATGGGTGAAACCCTGGCAACCCCCGAACTGACGAAGCTCATCCCGGGGGTGACGCTAGCCGGGGTCTACCGATCTTCTGGTATCAACTACGCTGCCGCATTCTACAAGATAACCCCAGAAACGCGCAGGACATTGATTTCCAGGTAAGGCGGAATACGAACCATGCCGATGACATGCACGTTATGCAAGGGCGGGACGGTCCGAGAGGTATTGCCGCAAATCGTAAAGTGCGGTAAACCCTACTCGGTTTATTTCTGTGATGCCTGCCAGAACGGTTTTACCGATCCCGTCCCGGCAAAGGAAGAACTGGCCGCACTTTACGCGACTGGTGTGTATCGAGCCAGTGAGGGGAAGCGGTTCAACCCGCTGGTTGAGGTGTTGGTCAACCGGTTAATGTTGGGGCGCAAGCGGAGGATCGAGGCGTGCCGCAATCCGGGGGTGCTCCTTGATATCGGTTGCGGTAGGGGGGCTTTTCTCGCAAGTATGCAGCGGTCCGGCTGGCAGGTGGCGGGTGTTGAGTTCAGCGATGAGACCGCTGCCTACGCCAGGGACGTTTACGGAGTTGCCGTGACCACCGGACTGACGTTTCCCGAGGCAAGTTTTGACGTCATTACCATCAACCATGTCCTGGAACACCTGGAGGCGCCAGCGCTGACTATCCAGGCCTGTTACCGCCTCTTGAAAAAAGATGGGCTGCTGATTGTCGCGGTCCCCAATATTAGAAGTCTGCAGGCAACGGTCGGGAAAAGAGTCTGGCTCCACCTGGATGTGCCGTATCATCTTGTTCATTTTTCCGAGGAGGGGTTGAGACGGCTTTTACAGATGAATGGGTTCAGCATCAGCCGAATCAGGCGCTTTGACCTGGAGCAAAATCCCTTCGGATGGTTGCAGACGCTGCTGAATCTGGCCGGGATCAGGGCAAACCTGTTCTACAACCTGCTGAAGAACCCGGCTTTGCGCAAAGCCGAGCTGGCAAGTGCCTCAGTGGGTGATATACTACTCACCTTCACCCTGTTGCCGCTATTTATGCCGTTGTCTCTGCTGCTGGCCCTGCTTGAAGCTTTTCTGCTGAAACGGGGGGGGACAATTGAGCTTTGGGGAGAGAAGGTGGCTGGGACAGATTAATCCGTGGGTTCGACCTTTGCCAGGTGTCTGGCCATCAGGCCGGCAAGCTCTTCCCGCAGCTCAATGTTCTCGATGTCGGCGGTCTGGGAGGCAATCCTTGCCAATTCTGCAGGAGTAAGGGGGCGGGGAATTGTGGGGTGCCGTTGTTGCGGGGCTGGCTGCCGTTCCGGCCGGCCCGCCTTGAGGTAGATTTCCTTGACCAGTTCCTCGCCGATGGCGCTGTTCAGTTTTTCCCTGATCCCGGTTTTCAGAAAGTTCAGCTGCTGCATCCAGGGGGAGCTTGCTACCACCACGGTGAGCACGCCGTTACGAATACTTGCCGGCTGAGCCCGGTTGGCGATCTGCTCACCGACCGCTGCGTCCCAGACGAGCCAGATTTTTCCTTCCTTGAGCCGCTCCTGCAGTGGTTCTCCCTGGAAGACGCCGGACAAGAGGGCGTTAATGGGAGCCGGCCGGTGCATTTTCTTCCGCTTCTCAGCCATCGTTTCGCCTCTTCAGCCGAATTTTTCCCCCTAGCAGTTGGCCGATAAAGGCCCCGGCCAGGGTGAGGGGAATGAACTTCCAGCTGTATCCGGCCTTGATCCGCAGGTAGATGATGACGGGAATGGAGATATGCACGTAAAAATACCAGCCGAAGGTAAATTTCTCGTAGCTGCGCCGCAGGTACCCCATGGGCAGATTTATCAGAACTGCTAACAGTATCAGTGCCGCGAGTGTCAAATAGCCGTGCATTATCTCCCTCATTCTGGCATAGTATGAAGTTGCGCAATATTTGTCAATGAGCTTGTTCCTTGCGAACGGCTCCTGCCAGGGTACAATTGTCAGGGGCAAACGATGGGGGAGGAAGGTGCTGGAAATGGTCAGGGATGGCGACTTCGTTGCGCTCTTCAACAGCATTCACCGGGTGATGAAGGCGGAGAAGGAATTAAAGGCTCGCGGCCTTCCGATTCTCCTGATTCCGGCCCCCCGGGCGTTGCAGACCGAGTGCGGCCTGGCGATCAGGTATGCAGCCACCGAGCGCGTGGCAGTGGAAGACGCCCTTGCCGAGGGAGGGGTAGAGCCGGTAGAGCTCTATGTAAAACGCGACGAGGAATATGTGAGAATTAGGTAGAAGTAGAGGTTGAGAGATAAACCTAGATGTTCTTAGCCTCTACCTTTACCTTTACCTGCTGTTAAAGGGGGTTTATGAAAACGATTGACTGCAGGAATATGGCCTGTCCCCTGCCGGTGGTAACGGTCAAGCGGGCGCTGGCGGAGGCGGCCGGCGAACCCTTGGAGGTGCTGCTCGATGAAGGAGCACCCAGGGAGAATGTGAGCCGCTTCGCCACCAATCGCGGTTTTCTGGTTCAAGAGCGGTCTACCGAACAGGGGCCTGTGCTGCTGATTTCCGGCAATCCGTTGGCTGCGGAGCAGCCAACGGCAAAGCGGGAAGGCGCTACGGTCATCCTGATCGGCTCGGACCGGATGGGGGATGGACCGGAGGAGTTAGGACGGCTGCTGCTGAAGAATTTTATCATCACCCTCCTCGATCTGGCTGCAACTCCCGACCGGTTGCTGTTCGTAAACAGCGGGGTGTTTTTGACCACCGAAGGCTCTGAGGTGCTGGAGGCTCTGGAAAAACTCGGCAACCGGGGCACCGAGGTGCTTTCCTGCGGGATCTGTCTCGATTATTTTCAGCGCAAGGACAAGCTCAGGGCTGGGGCCGTCACCAACATGTTCACCATCGCCGAAAGCATGCTGCAGGCGGGGTCGGCGGTGCGTATTTAGAATCGGGACGGGGCGCAGGATAATTTTTTGTCTTGACAAGGAACCGAGCTCTCAACTATATTAATTCTCTTTGCTCGTGGAGATTTGCGTGCTGCGCCCGGGATGGCCGGTAAAGCCTGACCTGTGACGAAATAATATAGAGTTGCGATGTTCGAAAGTCTGTCCGATAAGCTTGACCTGGTATTCAAAAAGCTCCGTGGTCAGGGGGTAATGACCGAAGCCAATGTCGGCGATGCCCTGCATGAAGTTAGACTGGTGCTTCTTGAAGCCGACGTCAACTTCAGGGTGGTCAAGGATTTTGTCGAACGGGTAAGGGTGCGGGCGATTGGCAGCCAAGTGCTGCAGAGTCTCACCCCTGGTCAGCAGGTGATCAAGATCGTCCATGAAGAGCTTGTCTCGATCATGGGGGGTGGTGAGGACAATGGTCTGGATCTGGCGGCAAAGCCGCCAGTTGCAATCATGCTGGTAGGTCTGCAGGGCGCCGGCAAGACCACCACCTGCGGCAAGCTTGCCAAATATCTGAAGGGCCAGCGGCGCAGGCCGTTGCTGGTGCCGGCAGACGTGTACCGGCCGGCAGCCATCGAACAGCTGATGATCCTCGGCCGCCAGCTTTCCCTGGAGGTGTTTGACGCCAAGGGGGAGCGGGAGCCGGTAGCCATCTGTCGTGCAGCCATGAAGTACGCAGAGCTTTCAGGGTTCGACACGGCTATCCTCGATACCGCCGGACGCCTGCAGATAGATGATGTTCTGATGGACGAACTGGTGAGGATCAGGGACGTGGTTAAGCCACGCGAGATCCTGCTGGTGGCAGACGCAATGACCGGCCAGGAAGCGGTCAATGTCGCCTCTGGTTTTGACGAACGGCTCGCCATCACCGGCGTAGTGCTGACCAAGCTGGATGGTGATGCCAAGGGAGGCGCCGCCCTCTCCATCAGGGCAGTGACCGGTAAGCCGGTCAAGTTCGTCGGACTCGGCGAGAAACTGGATGCCCTTGAGGTGTTTCACGCCGACCGTCTGGTGTCGCGTATCCTCGGCATGGGAGATGTGCTGACCCTGATCGAAAAGGCCCAGTCGACGTTTGACGCCGGCGAAGCCGCCAGGCTCCAGGAGAAGCTGAAAAAGAACCAGTTCGACCTGGAAGATTTCAGGAATCAGTTGCAGCAGCTGAAGAAGCTTGGCTCCATGTCGTCGATCATGGGGATGATCCCCGGCATGGGGAAGGCTCTCAAGCAGTTGCAGGGAGCCGAGCCAAGCGAAAAAGATCTGCAGCGGATCGAAGCGATCATCGGTTCCATGACGCGAGCGGAGCGTGCCGACCACACCATTATCAACGGCAGTCGCCGACTACGCATCGCCAAGGGAAGTGGCACCACGGTGCAGGAGATAAATCTTCTCTTGAAGCGCTTCAGCGAGGCACAGAAGCTGATGAAGCAGTTGCAGAAGCTCGGTCCGAAGGGGCTCATGAAGGGGCTTGGCGGGATGGGGAAGGGGCTACTCCCCTTTTGATGAAATGGGCGAATGCCCGACGGCCAGTGACTATTTTATACAGCAGTAAACCACAATATATAACAAATAATCCATTCACATTACGGTCCACGTGCCGTAAGCACACCAGGAGGATAAAGATGGCGATCAAGATCAGGCTTGCACGGGCAGGCGCAAAAAAGAAGCCCTTTTACCGGATTATCGTAGCCGATGAGCGTTGCAAAAGGGATGGACGTTTCATTGAAAAGGTTGGCACCTATGACCCCCATCAGAACCCGGCAGCCTTCAAGCTTGAAGAAGGGAAAGCCCTCGAATGGCTAGGCAAAGGCGCGCAGCCTACCGACACCGTCAAGGAGCTCTTGAAGCGTGCTGGTATCTGGGCAAAATTCGTCACCAAGGCAGCGTAAGTTCTTCAGCTTTTTCGCCGGTTCGCCGGACATTCTACCTTCACAGAGGAAGCCGCCATGAAAGAACTCGTAGAGACCATTGCCAAGTCGCTGGTGGACGATCCGAGCCAGGTGAAAGCCACGGAGGAAATGGAAGAAGAAACCACCGTGATCAAGCTTACGGTTGCCAAGGAAGACATGGGGAGGATAATCGGCAAGGAAGGGAGAACCGCCAAGGCTATCCGTACTTTGCTGAATGCCGTTTCCACCAAGGATAACAAGAAGGCTATCCTGAAAATTGTTGAATAATGTCGCGTGACGTAGAGATGGTCCTGATCGGCAAGGTGGTAGCGACCCACGGCATCAAGGGGCAGCTGCGGGTTTCGCCGTATTCCGGCGACCCGGCAAGCATATTGTCGTTGCCTTCGGTGGTCTTGAAGGGCCCCGGCGGTGAAGATCGCTTTGAAGTTGCCGCCGCAGTGGTGCATGGTAAAAAGCTGCTGCTCACCCTGAAGTCGTTTGATAACATAAATCAGGTGATCCACCTGGTGGGGCGGGAACTGCTGGCGGAACGGAGCCAGCTGCCGGAACTGCCGAAAGATGAATATTACTGGCGCGATCTGCTGGGGATGAAGGTGGTCACCGATCAGGGAGAAGCGCTGGGAGAAGTTGTAGAGGTGATCGCTACCGGCAGTAACGATGTTTTTGTGGTGAAAGCCGGCGCCAAGGAACTCCTGATTCCTGCCATTGCCGATGTGGTAAGGGATATGGACATGGTGCAAAGGGTTATCACGGTAACATTGTTGGAAGGTCTCCGCGACCTATGACATTTGATATACTGACGCTGTTTCCTGCCATGTTTGAGGGCCCTCTGACGGAGAGCATCCTGAAACGGGCGGTGGCAAGCGGCCTGATAGAGATAGGAATTCACAACATCCGTGATTACGCGGCAGGCCGACATCAGGTAACCGACGACTACCCCTATGGCGGCGGTGCCGGGATGGTGATGAAGGTGGAGCCGCTGGCGGCATCTGTTGAGGCAGTAAAGAAGCAGCGCCCCGCCGCTCAAGTTATTCTCACCACTCCCCGTGGCGAATCCTTCAATCAGGAGATGGCTCGCGAGCTGGCCCAGCAGGAAGGATTAATCCTCATTTGTGGCCGCTACGAAGGGGTCGATGAGCGGGTCCGGGAGCTGTTGGTCGATCGGGAAATTTCCCTCGGCGATTTTGTCCTGACTGGCGGCGAACTGGCGGCGATGGTGGTGGTGGATGCAGTGGCCCGTCTCCTGCCTGGTGTGCTTGGCAGCGAGGATTCCGCTGCCTGCGATTCCTTTTCTGACGGTCTTTTGGAGTACCCGCACTACACCAGACCACCGGAATTCGCTGGTCTGCAGGTGCCAGAGGTGCTCCTGTCGGGCAATCATGGCGAAATTGCCCGATGGCGTCGGCGCCAGTCTTTGCGCAGAACCTTTCTGACGCGACCGGAACTGCTGGCGGGCGCACAGCTGACTGAGGAAGACCGGAAATACCTCCGGCAGCTTGCGGAGGAGCAGTAGACATTGGCAGACACGACGCCGACCGGCTGCAAAGTAAGTATCGCGCTGTTGCATTATCCTGTCTACGACAAGAACCGGCAGGTGGTGGCCACCGCCCTGACTAACCTCGACCTGCATGATATTGCCCGGTCGGCAAGAACTTTCGGCCTGGCCAGTTACTATATTGTGACGCCGATCCCTGACCAGCGTGCGCTGGCCTGCAGGATTGCCAAACACTGGCAGGAGGGGTGGGGAGCCAGCTATAATCCCAAACGAAAGGCGGCCCTCGATCTAGTGAGGATCGTGGCTTCGCTGGATGAGGCTGTTGCCGACCTGGTACAATGTCACGGCAAACCGATCAAGCTTCTCGTGACCGGGGCAAAGGATCAGCCGAACTCGGTTACCTACGCAGAGACACGGGAGCTGCTGGCGACTGGCAGCGAACATTACCTGATCCTGCTTGGCACTGGTTGGGGATTAACCGAGGAAGTCTTCAGCCGGGCAGATTATCTGCTGGCACCGATCAAGGGGGCCGGCGATTATAACCATCTTTCGGTCAGGTCGGCGGCATCTATTATCCTCGACCGTTTGTTAGGCGAAAGAGATAGATAGCAGTTTAAGTTGAGCCAATGCGCAAGGTGCGTTGCAGGCACCCAATCCGTTAGACATAAAGGCAATTG
>JANXYN010000085.1 GCA_025356035.1 Geobacteraceae bacterium | reverse complement strand
GCGCTGAACGCCGCCATCGAGGCGGCCCGGGCCGGCGACGCCGGCCGCGGCTTTGCGGTGGTGGCCGACGAGGTAAGAAAGCTGGCGGAGCGGAGCATGAGCGCCACCAGCGAGATCGCCCAGGTGATCAAACAGGTCCAGGCCGATACCAGCAACTCCGTCAAATATGGCGAGCTCGCCTCCAAAGAAGCCAAGGCCTCCATGGACCTCTCCGCCGTCGCCGGCGGCGCCCTGGTAAATATCGTCAAGAGCATTGAAAAGACCAGTAGCCTGATGTCGCAGATCTCGATGATGGCCTCCGAACAGGCGAGCGCCTCCAGCCAGGTGATCAGTGCGGTGGAGCGGATGAGCCAGTCGAGTTCCGTGGTGGCCAATGCGGCCAGGGAACAGGCCCTCGGTGGCAGGCAGATCCGGATCTCGGTGGAGCGGATGAACCACGTCACCCAGGAAGTGACCACGGCGGCCAAGGAACAGGCGCTGGGGAGCCGGCAGATCCGGGTCGCGGTGGAAAACATGAACCAGGTGACCCAGCAGGTCAACGTGGCGACCAAGGAGCAGGCCATATCGGCCCGGCAGATCGTCGCAGCAGTAAACGGCATGAACACCATGACCCAGTCGGTGGCTAACTCCACTGCGGAGCAGAAGAAAGGTGGCGAGATGGTGGTGAAGGCGGTGGAGAACATCAGCGAGAGCGCCCGGGAAAACCTTTCCTCGGTGGAGCGGCTCTCCAAGTCTGCCCAGGGTCTCTCTGCCCAGGCGGAAGACCTGGCTAAGCTGGTGGCGACATTCAAGGTGCAGTGAGGCAGGCTAATGTCTAATGGCTAATGGCGGAAGGCGGAAGGCGGAAGGCAATGATTAAAGGAGCGGGCAATAGGAGCAGTGCAAAAGGTTTTTCTCTTAGCCTTTCGCCCTTAGCCCTTAGCCTGGTGTAGATATGGACGAGAGAATTCTTCATGATATCGCGGAGCTGGTCAGGCAAGAGAGCAGACTGTCGTTTGCCGGTCACAAGCGGGCCGTGCTGAAAAGCCGGCTGGATAAGCGCCTGGACACTCTGGGGATGGCGGATCTGGCCGGTTACCGGGAGCTGTTGCGCTGCAGTGGCGAGGAGGTGGCAGTGCTCCTCGACCAGCTCACCACCAACGAAACATATTTTTTCAGGAATCCTCATCAGTTCAGGTACTTGCGTGAGGTGATCATGCCGGCTCTGGAGGCGGCCCAGGGAGGAGCAATGATGCTCGCATGGGGGGGTGGTGAGAAGCGCCCATCCCCCGACAAGATGCGGCTGCGGGTGCTGTGTGCCGGCTGTGCCACCGGCGAGGAACCGTACTCCATTGCCATGACATTCCTGGAGGGGCTCCGTTATCCAAAGGCGTGGGATATCGAGATCCTTGCCGGGGATCTGAGCTCCAGTTGCCTCCGGACTGCCATGGCTGGCGCCTATGAAACCGAGAAGCTGAAAGGGATCCCACTCTCCTGGCTGGCGAAATATACGCAGGGGAGCGCCGCCGGGGCGGTTTTCAACGAGGAAGTGAAACGTCTGATCCGCTTCATCCCGCTCAACCTGAAAGATATCATGGAAGGGGCGGGGTTTCCCGATATGGCGCCCGGCTTTGCAGGGTTCGATCTGATTTTTTGCCGGAACGTGATGATTTATTTCGCGGCCGACAGTCAGCAGCAGCTGGTCGATACGTTGCCCCGCTGGCTGCTGCCCGGGGGATATCTGTTCACCGGCGATGCCGAACCCCTCCACCTTTTTGCCCACGACCTGCGTGTGATCCACGCCGCAGACTGCTTCATTTACCAGAAAACGGAGACGGAACAGGATGAGCAACACAGTCAATAAATTCGTCACGCCGCATAGCAGCACAATCGATGGGGAATCGATTGAGGAATTGCTCCTGCTGGTCGGCGATGCGGATAAAGGATGCCGACGGGCGGCGCTGGACAGGCTTATGGCCATGGATCTGGCTGGCATCTATGCCGATCTCGATCGGGCGGTCAGGGATGGCGAGCGCGCCGACCTGCGCAACGGAGCGATGGAGGTTCTGGTGGGCTTCGGCAGTCGGTCGCTGCTGCACCTTTTCAAACTGCTCCGGGACGATGACGAAGAGGTCCGCAACTTCAGTACCGTCATGTTGGGGGATATAGGCAGCCGGGAAGCGGTTGGTCCGCTGATCAAGACGCTTCGCGACCCGGATGCGAATGTCAGACATGGGGCTGCCGAGGCGTTGGCGAGAATCGGCGACCGCGCGGCGCTCGGTCCTCTTCTGGAGCTGCTAAAAGAGGACTTTTGGCAACAATGCCCGGCCATTGCGGCTATCGGCGAAATGCGGGATAGCCGGGCGGTGCCACACCTGCTTGAACTGCTTGACAATGAGCTGCTGACCGATCTTATCATCGGGGCCCTCGGCCGAATTGGCGATCCGCGGGGGCTTCTGCCACTCGGAACTCTCCTGGCAGCCAGCGATGGCCGGTTTGCCGGCGCGGCGGCCAGAGCCATCGTCGGTATCCAGAAGAGCCTCGACGATTCATTCACCTCTAAAAACAGCCTCAGCGGCTATGGCCAGACCGTCTCGCTGCGGAGCATCATCACCCAGCAGGGGATTGCCAACCTGAATAATCTTTTGCAACTGGATGGCGACAAGGAAACGGTGCTTGCCGCAATTACATTGCTTGGCTGGCTCGGCGAGCTGTCCGCGCTTCCTGTTTTTTTCCAACTTGCAGAACGGGAGGATTTCCACGATGCCTTGGAAAACGCGATCCTGGCCATCGGTAAACCTGCCCTGGCCACTCTGCTCGAATCTTTCGAGCAGGGGGATGACAATGTCAAGATCGTGGTGGCCCGCTCGCTCCGCTGGCTTGGTGGGGAGCAGGAACTGAAGCTGCTGCAGCCGCTGCTGCTCTCAAAAAATGAGGCGGTGCAGGCCGAGGTCCTTGCCTCGCTCAAGGGGATGACCGATCCGCGGATACTCCCCCGCCTCTTCGAGCTCCTGGAAAACGGCGGGGAAGCCATCGCCAGCGGGGTGATCGAGCTCCTCGGCAATTATCCCTACCAAAGGATGCACGATTCCCTGGTGCGCCTTCTCGCCGCCCCGGCTGCTAACTCACGCCGGCGGGGCGCATGCCTGCTTGGCCGGATCACGGGAGAAATTCCCCAAAGCCAACTGTTGCCCCTTTTTCGGGATGCTGCGGCGAGCGTGAGAAAAGAGGCGGTGAGAGCCGCCGGCCGCTGCCGTGACGAGAAGCTGATTCCTCTCCTGCGGGAGGCGTTGCTGGATGCCGATGGCGAGGTGCAGGAAGAGGCGGTGATGGCGCTTGCCGAATTTGCCGGTGCCGCGCCGCTCAAAGATATAGTTCAGCTCCTGGGCCACAGCGGTGCGCCCCTTGATTTTGCCGTAATCCGTGCCATCGGCAGTAGCGGCTCCCAGGATGCCGCCGTCCTTCTGGTAACCTATCTGCAAAAAGGAGGGATCGGCCGGCATCTGGAATACGCTGCCATCGAGGCGCTTGGCAAGCTGGGGGACGCGTCGGCTGCAGAGTTCTTGGCCGGTTACCTGCGGCATCCCGATCCTGATATCCGGCGTCTGTCGGTACAGGCACTTGGTGCGCTGGTTGGCTTTGATCCGTTGCCGGCCATGGAGAAGGCCTGCAGTGATCCCCACTGGAGTGTCCGAATCGCTGCCATGCAGGTGCTGGGGAAGGTTGGTGACACCAGAGGGGAGCCGGCTCTGCTGGCCGCACTGAAGGATAGCGATACCATGGTGCGGAAAAACGCCATCTTAGCCCTCGGCGACCTCCATGACAGTGCGGCGGTGCCGGCCCTGGTGCAGCAGTTGACTGATCTGGAGCTGGGCAACTGTGCGTTCGAGGCGTTGCTGAAAATTGGCCGACAGGGGTTGCCAAGACTGCATCGGTTCATCAAAGGGAATGCTGCCAACGATGTCAAAGAGCGGGTCATCGATCTGATCGGCAAGATCGGCCAGCAAAAAAGTGTGGACCCGCTGCTGGCGCTCCTTCATGACGCAAGCCCGGCAATCAGGCTTGCCGCCATCGATGCGTTGGTCTATTGTTTTGACAGCGTGCTGTTGAAAGAATTGGCGCAACTGCGCAAAGGGGACTTAAGCGGGGAGGTAAGAGCTCGGGCAGAACTGGCGTTGCGGACCCTTACCATGGAGAAGTTTTTCTAAATGGAGTATTCCGCCAGTCCGCTCATGAAGCCTGAAGAGTTCCGGCTGATCAGGGAATTCACCGCTGAGCGGTTCGGATTGGTTATCGATCTGGGAAAAGAAGGCTATCTGGCCGCCAGGTTGTTTCCCCGCTTGCAGGAACTGCGGCTGGGGTCGTTTGCCGAGTATTACTCCTATCTCAAGTTTGCGCCGCGCAGTACGGAAGAGCATGCCCACTATATTTCCCTAATCACTAACAACGAGACCTACTTTTTCCGGGAGATGGCCCAGTTGAGCACCTTTGCCGAACTGGTCCTGCCGGAGCTGAAAGCGCGGAAAATCGCCGCAGCCGATAAGCGGCTCCGCATCCTGTCGGTTGGCTGTTCCAGCGGCGAAGAGGTCTACACATTGGCCATGCTCCTGCTGCAGTCGGGATTGTTTGCCTGGGAATGGGACCTACGGATCACCGGGATCGACATCGACCCCCAGGTCCTGGCAAAGGCCGAGGCCGGCGTCTACACGGGGCGGGCCTTCCAGTCGACCCCCCCGCTGTTCATCGACCGCTATTTCCGGGAGTGCGAGCAGGGGTTCCAGGTCCGTGACCAGCTGCGGAAGATCTGCAACTTTAGCCGGGGCAATATGCTCTGCCTCCCAGGCGATCTCGACAGCGAGCCAGCCGATATCATCTTCTGTCGCAACGTCCTGATCTACTTTGACGAGGGGAACATCAAGCGGGTAATTGACAATTTCGCAGCCATGCTTGCCCCGGAAGGGTTATTATTTCTCGGCCACGCCGAATCGTTGTCCCGAATTACCAGTCAATTTATCCCCCTCCTCTTTCCCGGGGCCATCGTGTATAGGAAAAAGCCATGAAACCAGCCAATGCCAAGGAAAAAGTCACTGTTCTCGTCGTCGATGATTCTGCCTTCATGCGCCGCTCCATCTGCAAGATGCTTGAGGGGAACCGTTATCTGGCGGTGATCGGGGAAGCGGGCGACGGCCTGGCGGCCATCGACCAGGTCAAAGCCTTGCGGCCGGACGTGGTAACCCTCGACATCAAGATGCCGCTACTCGACGGCCTGGCTGCCCTCGAGAGGATTATGCAGGAATGTCCCACCCCGGTCATCATGCTCAGCTCCCTCACCGGCAGGGGGGGCGAGATGACCTTGAAGGCGCTGGAGCTCGGCGCGGTCGACTTCATAGATAAGACTGCGGCCAGTGGCCCGATGGAGATATCGGTGCTCGCCGAGGGGCTGATAGCAAAGTTGCTGGTAGCGTCCCGGGTCGATGTGCGCAAACTGCATCAGGCCGAAGCGAAAGTGCTGACCCGCCCTGCGCCCCAGCCGGTCTTTGCCCACGGGGATACCGAAGTGGTCATGATCGGTACCTCCACCGGCGGTCCTCCTGCCCTGCAGGAGGTTCTGAGCAAACTACCCGCCCAGTTTCCTGCTCCACTCCTCATTGTCCAGCATATGCCGGTCGGATTTACTAAATCGTTAGCGGACCGGCTGAACAGCATCTGCGCCATTACTGTCAAGGAGGCGGAAGATGGTGAGCTGCTTCGGCCAGGTTGCGCCTACATAGCCCCTGCCGGTCAACACCTGAAGATGAGGCGCCGTGGCAGCCAGCTGAGCGCAGTGCTTGACCTGGCGCCGTCAGATTCGCTCCACCGACCTTCGGTGGACGCACTCCTGGGGTCGGCCGCCGAGGTTTGCGGTAGAAAAACCCTTGCCTTTATCCTGACCGGCATGGGGAAAGACGGGCTGCAAGGCGCCAAGGCGCTGAAAAGGGTCGGTGGGAGGGTGGTTGTTGAGGCCGAGGAGACCTGTATTGTTTTCGGCATGCCCAGGGCGGTGCTGGAGGAGGTGGCGGTCGATGGTGTAGTCCCGCTCTATGCGATGGCGGAGACCATGCTGAAAATGGCGGCACAACCGGTGGCGTGAAGCAGTAAAAAGCCGGTGCTGTAGCCTGCAAAGGGCCGCAAGGTTTTTCTGGCAGGCGCCGCTGGTTTGTGATATACAGCTAGGTAGTTATATGTAAGACTTTCTCATGTCAAGGGAGGATACACACTGTGAAAAGAATCGTACTGTTGCTCTGCTCCGTTTTTCTGCTGGCTGGCGTTGCTTCTGCTGCCGAACTGAAGGTGGAACAAGGGGCTATCACCACCCAGGTCACCAACCGCGCTCCGGTGGATGAGGTGAAAAGCACCTCGGCCGCAGTCGGCAAGCTGTTCTGCTTCACCAAGATCACCGGCGCCGATGCCGACACCAGCGTCACCCACGTTTGGTATCATGCCGGCAAGGAGATGAACCGCGTGACCCTGGCCGTCAAAGGAGCCAGCTGGCGGGTCTGGTCCTCCAAGTCGATCCAGCCCGAGCTGAAGGGCGAGTGGAAAGTGGACGTGCTCGACGCCGCCGGCAAGGTCTTGACCAGCATCCCCTTCACCGTCAATTAAGCTAAACCGCTGAGAAGCCGCACGGCAGGCGTCCTATCGAGGGCGCCTGCCTTTTTTATTGGGCAGGTGCAACCGTGAACTACCTCTTTCACCTCTATCTGGCTGAAGATAGCCAGGAGTCGCTGGTCGGCAGCATGCTCGGCGACTTCGTCAAGGGGCGCCTCGACGAGCGCTACCCTCCTGCTATCATCCGTGGCATCAAGCGGCACCGGCAGGTGGACGCTTTTGCCCAGGATAATGCTGCGTTCCGCCGGAGCAAGCGGCGCATCGACGATTCCTACCGGCATTACAAGGCGGTGCTGGTAGATGTCTTCTATGACCATTTCCTGGCGAAACAGTGGGCGAGTTATTCGTCGCAGCCGCTCCCCGATTTTTCCCAACGCGCATACCAGGCGCTGCAGGCTCATTATCCGCTCCTTCCCGAGCGGCTGCAGCAGATGCTTCCGCGCATGATTGCCGTTGACTGGCTCACTTCCTATCGAGACCTGGCGAACATCGGCATCGCCCTGGAGCGGATGGCAACGCGGATCTCCCGACCTAATCCGCTCGGGCGCGGACTGGAGGAGCTGGTTAAGCACTATGGGGATCTTGAGGGGGATTTTCAGGAGTTTATGGTTGAGGTGGAGGCGTATCTGCGCGGGTGAAGACAGGGGAGTTACCGCACGCCCAGCAGTGCCAGCAAGATACCACCCGAGATGGCAGTACCAAATACCCCGGCCAGGTTTGGTCCCATGGCGTGCATGATCAAGTAGACTTGCGGGTTTTCCCGGTTGCCCACCATATGCGAAACCCGGGCGGCGATAGGGACCGAAGCGATCCCGGCCGAGCCGATGAGTGGATTGACCTTGCCGCGGCTGAATACGTTCATGATTTTGGCCATTACCACCCCGGAGCCAGTGCCGAACATAAAGGCGACTAACCCTAGGGCGACAATCTCAAGGGTTTTAAGCGTCAGAAATTGCTCGGCATTCATGGTGGAACCAATAGCCACAGTCAGCACGATTGTTATGATGTTCATAATTTCATTGGCTGCGGTCTTGGCCAGTCGGTCCACCAACAGGCACTCCCGCAAGAGATTACCCAGCATTAGCATGGTGATGAGCGGAGCGATGGGGGGGAAAAATAGATTGACGATGATGGCAATGATGATGGGAAACGCAATTTTCTCCAGGCGAGTGACCTGCCGAGGCTTTTCCATGATAATGTCTCGTTCTTTTTTGGTGGTCAGCAGTTTCATGATGGGGGGCTGGATCAATGGCATCAGCGCCATGTAAGAATATGCCGCGACTGAAATCTGAGGCAGAAGATGCGGGGCCAGTTTCATGGTGACGAAGATGGCCATGGGGCCGTCCGCACCGCCGATGATGCCGATGGCGCCAGCTTCCGGCAGGGTAAAACCGAGCAGCTTGGCCCCGATGAGCGCCACAAAAATGCCCAGGTGTGCGGCAGCGCCCAAAATCACCAGCCATGGGCTGGCGATCATGGGCCCGAAATCGGTCATGGCCCCGACTCCAAGAAAAATCAGTGGTGGCACAATGAGCAAGGCCACTCCTTGATAGGCGTAATAAAACAAACCGCCGGGCTGGGTCAGTCCGGAACCGGGCACATTGGCTACGGCGCAGGCAAAGCCGATCCCGACGAGCAGAAATGGCTCGTATTTCTTGACCAGAGCCAGATAGATCATGGTGATCCCTACTCCGATCATGAACACGTTCCCCCAGCTCAATTGGGCCAGGCCGGTCTGATCTTTCAATATATTCATCAAGTCGATTAATTGCGCAAACATGGCTTGCTCCGATTAGATAACCAGCGGTAGTGAATCAATGAGGTTTTTTCAGGCTTTCATCGTCAAGCTTGCCCAGTCTGTTGAGCAGGGGAAACGCAGCCAGGAGTAAGCCGATCCCGCCGATGATGACGAAGCTCAAAATGAAATCGATGGCGCTGATGAGGAGTGCTCCATATACGTTATCTTGAATAGGCATGATCTGATCCTTACTGCAGGATTATATTCACTGAAGCGTTTCCTTGGGGATGTCTGGCATCAGCAAGACTCCTCAATTTGCAACAGGGTGTGACCTTCATCCACCGCATCACCCTCCTTAACCAGCACGGCCCGGACCGTCCCGGCAAAAGGGGAGACAACCGAAGTCTCCATCTTCATGGCGTCGAGCACCACTGCTACCTGGTTTCGCGTCAGCACGTCCCCCGGTTTGACCAGACATTTGAAGACCTTTCCGGCCATGGGGCTCGTCAAGACTCGGCAACCTTCCGTGATCGGAGTAGCTGGCAAATCAGCTGCAGAAGGTGTAGACGCATGCGTAGCTTGAGGCGCAGTGTGGGGTATCGGCGGCGCTGCAGGCGCAG
>JANXYN010000072.1 GCA_025356035.1 Geobacteraceae bacterium | reverse complement strand
GTGTCACCTGAACTTCGGCCCCCGGCTTTTTTGTGTCCGGACACAGGTAAAACTGGGACGAACAGAGGAGGTGTCGTCAAGTAACGAAGATTTAAGGGCGAATGCTTTGCTGTAGGTGGCCTTCTCATCAAGAAATTACCGAGACGATACAGCAAGTTAAAAATTTCTTGACGCTAAATGGCCGTTTTCGCTAACGTAAACGTATTCAACAAACCCCAGCAGTAGATAGACGACAATACTAAACCATTCGCGAGGATGGGACGGAAAGCCCACGGGTCTCATGAAGACAGCCGGGTCGCCGAAATATCACCAGATATTCGCGACCCGGCTTTTTTGTGGATAAAATCCGGTGCCATGAAAATCACGCTGGGGTATTAAAAACGAAAGGAGGTAACAAAGCTCGACATACTATCCGATTGCATGAATTCCCACGGAGGAGAACAAAAGCACAGGGTCAGCATAAATCGACCCATCATATTAGCAGTGAAGGTTATAGCAAGAACAACCTAACAACAAAAAGGAGTTTCAAACATGTCGAAAACCATTAAAATCGCGGTTTTATTCCTGGCTGTGGCGTTCGCCCAAGCAGCGGTAATCCCAGCTGTCCATGCCGACGATGACTATGCCACTAAAACGAGAAAAATAGAGAAGGAGAAGAAGGATAAAGAGGAGAAGGAGAAGAAGGACAAAGAAGAGAAAGAGCGGCACAGGCATACCAAACCGGCCCCCGCTCCTGCTCCTGCCCCTAAACCTACGCCGGTACCTAAACCTACTCCGGTACCTACACCTACTCCGGTTCCTACTCCTACTCCGGTTCCTACACCTACTCCGGTTCCTACTCCTACTCCGGTTCCTACTCCTACTCCTACTCCTACTCCGGTACCTACTCCGGTACCTACTCCGGTACCTACTCCGGTACCGGCCATTGACGGCGCCGCGCTTTACAACCAGTATTGTGCCGGCTGCCATGGCTCGGGCAAGCGCGGCAAATCGGCCTCGACGATCCAGAGCGCCATCAACAACAACACCGGCGGCATGGGCTCCCTCAAATCCCTGACCCCTGCCCAAATCAGCGCCATTTCCCTGTACTAATCTGTCGGGAAATATCACAGCGAGCCCTCCCTCCGGGGAGGGCTCTTTTTCCCTTCCTTATGCATTGCATATCTGCAGGCTCCACTAAAGGTAACCGACCGCAGACATCCCTAGTTCCTACCAGGTTGTCCGCCAATCATACTAGCTCTTGGTTACTTTCATCTATCAGAATTCTTCCTCTTGAAGGGGAGGGGGCTTTATGGTTGCTGAAACTGGCAATGTTGCTTAATCAATCGGCTTGGTTATAATGGATGCATAAGGGTTGCGATGGTACAAACAGTGAGTTGGCGCTGTCTGCACGGCTAGTATCGGCTAAAATATCCAAAAGAGGGACAAACCCTGAAGATGGCCATCCTGACTTGCATATTCGGCATTACCCTCCTCGTCGCTGTTAACGGTTACTGCGATAACGTCCCGGAGAAGGTAAACCTGACTCGTGGATTCGCCATAGCATTGGCGATCAGCAAGAATGTGGATTTGCGGGGCGAGGCCCTCAATTCCTCCATGGCTGAGATAGAAGTTGCGAGGAGCCGGGGCATCTATGACACCATTTTCAGCACTTCGGCCAACGGCGGGGTGGTTTCTACTCCGGGAGATCCCTTCTTCAGGACCAAGAGCGGGCTTGCTTCTGTAGGCCTGACCCAGTATCTCCCGACCGGGGGAAGTGTCACCGCCGGAACCCAGACGGGCTTTACGAATGCCGAAACCGTTTCCGCCGGGACATCGTCCACTACGGATTGGCAGTCATCGGTGGGGATCACCATCGCCCAGCCGCTTCTGAAAAATTCGGGCAAGGAGACCATGGAGTTGAGTATCACGTTGGCTGCCAATACGCTTGAAGATTCTTTGGAACGATTCCGTTTTGTCATAACCGATACCGTTCATGCCGTTATTACCTCATACAATCATCTGTACGCCTTGCGACAGCTCCGGGAGTCGAGGGGGGCAGCGTTGGACTCTGCCGAGAAGCTGCTGGATGAGATCAAGAAGAAGGCGAAGTCGGGGCCTCTCCAGAGCATGGAACTGGCTAATGCGGAATACGCCATCGCCCAGCGGCGGAAGGACCTCGTCGAAGCAGAGCGCAACGTCAGTGACCAGGAGGCAAGCCTTCGTTATCTGCTCGGCATTGAAGCAAAAACTCAAATCATCCCCAGCGAGCCTCCTTCCAGGGCCGAGCCTCCGGAAACTGAGGAGCAGGCGGTGAAGGCGGCGCTTGAACTGCGGACAGACCTGAAACAGCTTCGACTGGCGTTGAAGACGAGCCAACTGCAAGAACGGGTTGCCCAGCACCAATCGCTTCCCGACCTTTCCGTCAACGCCAGCGGCGGATTTACCGGCACTGCGGGCTCCATCGGCAACAGCTTCCAACAGATAGGAGAAAGCCCGGGAACTTTCTGGTCGGTTGGCCTACAATTCAGCGTGCCGCTCGGCAACACCGTCCCGGAGAACGACTATCGCAAGAGCAAAATCAGGACTGAACAGGTGCAAAACCAGATTAAAGCCCTTGTCTGGAAGATCCAAAACGATGTGGAGGCGGACATGCGGGCGCTTGTGTCAGCACGTCTGCAGATGCAGCTGGCTGACAGGTCTCGGCAATACGCTGAACAGCGCCTCGATGAGTACCGAAAGCTCAATAGGGCCGGCACTGCCTCGATTCAGGACGTGATCAATGCGGAAAATGACCTGACTTCCGCCCGCAATGCGCAGATGGACGCGATAGAAGCATTTGCCTATGCGGTGGCAAAGCTCTGGAGAGACACCGGAGTGCTCCTTGACCGCCAGGGGGTGCATATCGATAGATCTTTTCCGAGTAAACTCGCGGAAAGCAAGAATTAGTATCTGCAGGAGAAGCAGTGAGGGGGGGCAGTGAAAATTAGATGCGCCTGGGCGGGCTCCGATCCGCTGTATATCGACTACCACGACCGGGAGTGGGGGCGGCCAGTCCATGACGACCGGCGCCTGTTCGAGTTTCTGCTGCTGGAAGGGGCCCAGGCGGGTTTGAGCTGGATCACTGTATTGCGTCGGCGCGACGCCTACCGGCAGGCTTTCGCCAATTTCGACCCGGCCCTGGTAGCGGCCTACGGCCCGACAAAGGTCGAGGAGTTGCTCAATAATCCCGGCATCATCCGCAACCGCCTGAAAATCCTCGCTGCCATTGCCAACGCCCGGGCTTTTTTGCTGGTGCAGGAGGAGTTTGGCAGCTTCGATCGCTATATCTGGGGACTTGTGGGGAACAAGCAGATCGGGAATTCCTGGAAGAGTACGCAAGAGATTCCGGCGCGTACGGCTGTTTCAGATGCCATGAGCAAGGAGCTGAAGAAACGCGGCTTCTCTTTCGTCGGCTCCACCATCTGCTATGCCTTCATGCAGGCGGTGGGGATGGTGAACGATCATACAACGGACTGTTTTTGTTATCGGGAGTTATGATAAGTCTGTGACTAACAGCGGGTCCGTCGATATTGGAGCTCGGGGTGATGGTTCAGCCCTGAGTGCTGCAACAGGAGTAATAACGTGGCCCGTTTTCTCTCTGTAATCTTGATCCTGAGCATGTCCAGCATGTCCTCGCTTGCTGCCGGGACCGGTCCGGCTGTTCCCTGGCTCAAGGGAATACCTCTCGATAAGGCGATCCGGATCGGCAGCGGCAGTCATCTGGTGATCGAGGTCTCCGACCCGGACTGCCGCTTCAGCAGACGGATGAACCGCTACTGGGGGATGCGGAAGGATGTGACGCGCTATATCTTTTTGGTGGCACTGAAGAACCATCCCGAGGTTCCGCAGAAGGTGCGCTATATCCTGGCTGCCGCCGATCAGGTGCTCGCCTACCAGGAGGTCTTTGCCGGCGGACTCGATTTCGACGAGAAGCTCATGGCGCGCCAATATGACGACCGGGGGCTCCTTGAGCTGCACCAGCTGGTTGCGGAAAGGCTTGGCGCCATCGGTACGCCGACTTACATGGTTGAAGGCGTTTTGATCAACGGCGCCAAGGTGAAAGTGATCGAACGGCTTCTCGGCGGGGAGATGATCCCTTTTGATGCCGGGGACCCTGATTGATGTAATTTCCCCCCTATACTTTCCGTTCCAGGTACTCCGTAAGGTTCGGCGGCCGGTAAGTCGGGTCCTTCGTGTATCTGGCGATGGCATCAGGATGGACTGATTCATTGCTGTTTGAGGCTTTGCCGATGGGGCGAACGCAATCAGGCATGATTTTGTACAGACCGGTCCGCGAATCGCAAATTTTAAAAAGGACAGGCAGCTTTTTGCGTAAAAAAGCTGCCTGTCCTTTTTTCTGCCCCGTCAGACGGTATTGGCACGTCAAACTCTATCTCTGTTCAGGCGAATGCCCCCGCCCCTTCGCAGGTTTGCCTTCTCCGGTCAGCTCCATGGAACATTTTACCGCCTCTTCTGATGGGATCTTTGCCGACGATAACCCAGCCGTCCAAACGGAGAAAGGCACCTAACGTACCCTTTGCCATCAACTCTTCGAGTCTGGCCGCGTCGACTATCCCGATGGTTTTGTCGGTATAGATTACTTTTAGCAGCATCGCTTCCCCCCTGATTTTGTAATGGTTTTGAACATTACGCGGCGAAGGGAGGCCGCAGTTAGCAGCTCCCTGTGAGTGCCAGAAAGCTCAAGACAATACAGAGGTGAACCAGCGACTCTTTTTCCTGGGGGGTTGTACCGTACAGCACAGCAGATAGGAGGACAACTTCTTCGGTGGTTCCGGCAAGAACGCAGGGGTGGCTGATGTAGCTTTCAAGCAGGAGGAGAGGAGAAAGGAAATGAAGGATTGGTCGCGGGAAACGTTACGCGGATTGCTCATATGGCCCTCCCTGGCTCTGTTTCGCATACTCCATGGCTGTGGCATTTCTCCGGGCTGGAGTCAATATACCATACATCAACAATCAACGGCAAATACCTTGACGTGAATTATAGCCGATGGATATTCAGATGCAAGGGTGGGCATAAATTTTAATTATATTCATATAACAAGCTAAAGATGACGCGGCTGGCCGACCGTCTGGATGATGGTACAAGACCGGCCAGCTTGTCAGCGGCGCTCCCTGCGACTATTTGCGGCGCCATTACATCACCTCCCTCGTCAAGCGGCTGCTGTTTCCTCTGGTCAGAATCCTCTATGGCATGCAACTGCGGTAGGCTCCCATGTTTTCTAGAAAAGTATTTAATTTTTTTGTCATCTTTTTTCAACGCAGTGCGTTATATTAAAAAACTGAACTCTGCGTGGCAGTCATCTGCGCGGTGGCTTGCGCTACTGTCGGTTTCTGCTACACTGAAGACTCCCCCAGCTCGACAGTCGAAACTATGGAGAGATACAATGAAAAAAATTCAGCTCACGATCTACGCTACACTCCTTGTCCTTGGCCTTGCCGCTGGCGATGCGGCGTGGGCCAACAATGACCTGCCGGAGCCTTACGACTCGTCAGTCCAGACCGGCGGCGATCTGTATAGCCCGGAGGAACTGGATGATCTGCTTGCACCCATTGCACTCTACCCGGACCCGCTGATCGCCCAGATACTCCCAGCTGCGACTTTCGTCGATCAGATCGACGATGCGGCCCGTTATGTGAGGCAATACGGGAAGGCGGCTCGGATTGAAGACCAGCCATGGGATGTGAGTGTCAAGGCAATTGCCCACTATCCGGATGTGCTCTTCATGATGGACAAGAAGAACGACTGGACCGTTTCCCTTGGGCAGGCATTTGTCGGTCAGGAGCAGGATGTGATGGATGCGATCCAGCGCTTGCGCGCCGAGGCGAGGGGGGCAGGGAATCTGGTCTCCAACCCCCAGCAACAGGTGGTCGTCGAGGACGAATATATCAGGATCTACCCGTCCGAGCCCCAGGTGATTTACGTTCCCGAGTATGATCCCTTGCTGGTATATATGGCGGGTCCCTACCCGGCGTACGGGTTCATCAGTTTCGGCATCGGCTTCACGATCGGCGCCTGGCTGAACCGCGACTTTGACTGGCACCGGCACCATGTCTATTACCATGGCTGGGAGGGTGGCGGCTGGATCAGCCGAGCCCGCCCGCACGTCCAGGTGCGGAACAGTGTCTATATCAACAACCGTTACTCGGTCGTCCACACCAACAGAAGGGTGCTGCAGCACGATACGGTTCGCTACCGCGAAACGATCCGCCGCGATGTGCAGCTCCGTCGCGAACGTACTGGCCGGCCGGCGCCACCGACCAGGGTTGATCAGTCCCGGCCAACGTCACCAGCGAGGGTTATTCAACCCCGGCCGGTCGTTAACGGCAGCCGCCCGCCAGTTCGCGTTGAGAAAAGGGATGTCTACCGGGGGCGTGACGTGCAGAGAACCCAACCGGCTTCACGTTCGGGTTATGGTGGCTACGGCAGCAGCAGGGACGCATCGAGCTACCGCGAGCGCGGCCAGGCTAGCCGGGAAAATATGCGGCAGACCATCCGCCAGCAGCCGACTCAGCCGGCGCCGGTCCGTGCTGGACGTCCAGCTGCCACTCCACGTTCTGTCCCACAGCAGCGGCCGGCGGTCAGACAAACCGCTCCAGCTAAAGCACCACCGGCCAGCAGAGGCGGGGAAGACCGACGGCAGCAGCGTTAGGCGGACAAACTGGCTTTAGCGGCAGCTTTTCAGATGCATCAGTCTTGCTCAAGAAAGGAATCCAGGTATGATGAGAGATAATGGAAGAGATATATTCCGCAGCGTGAAGGTAAGTTGGTTGACGGCTATCCTCCTGCTAATAGCGGCATTCCCGGCTGGCAGCTTTGCCAGTCAGCCCGCACCTCCCCAACAGGTTTTTCCCGCAGCGGAGGAGGCCAGTCAGGCCTTGATCACTGCGGTCCAGGCCAAAGACCATGCAGCCCTGCAAAAGATTTTTGGCCCGGTTGCCAGTGAGCTAGAGCCGGGCGATCCGGTTGAGCAGGCCGCCGAATTCGAAGATTTTGCCCGTCATCTGCAGGAACATGCCGAGCTGATTAAAGAAGGGGAAGCAAAGGCCGTCCTGCTTATCGGCGCAGAAAAATGGCCATTTCCCGTGCCTATCGTAAAAAAGGGAGGGAACTGGCTGTTTGACACAGAGGCGGGCCGCGAGGAGATCCTCAACTGGAGGATCGGCCATAACGAAGTGCTGGCCATTAATGTCTGCCGGGCCTATGAGGACGCGCAACGGGAATACTACCTCATGCCGGAGCCCGATGGTGACCAGCTCCCCAAATATGCACAGCACATGATCAGTTCGCCGGGCAAAAAGGATGGCCTCTACTGGCCGACGGCAGCAGGCGAGAAAGGGAGCCCACTTGGCCCGTTGGTGGCTAAAGCACGGGAAGAGGGGTACATGCAGCAGAGCATGGCGGGTGGCAAAAGACACCAGCCGTTCCACGGCTACTTTTTCCACATCCTCAAACGGCAGGGAGCAAGCGCCCCCGGTGGCAAGTTCGACTACGTCATCAACGGCAACATGGTGGCCGGCCATGCGCTGGTTGCCTATCCAGCCCGCTGGGGGGGCTCGGGGGTGATGACCTTCATCGTCAACCAGCGTGGGAGGGTCTACCAGAAGAACCTGGGGCCGAAAACTGCAGAGATTGTTCGCAAGATGCGGGAGTACAACCCGGACCTGACCTGGAAGCTGGTGGAAGAACAGTGATTGGTCGGCCCAGTTTCTGATGGTTAAATTGTGAGTCTTGGCAACCCGAGATCGATCCTCCCGATGCCTTGGGGAGATGCTGGACTTGATCAGCACAGCCGGGCTGCTATTACCCATGCGGCCTGGGTCGAGTGACGCGGCTCCTTCAAAGATCGGCCGCCTTTAACTAGTGTCCATCCGGAAACTCGGATGGACACTAGTGTAGGTTTCCCATTCGGAAACGAGGATTTTTTTGTCCTGGCAAGGAAATCGAGGGATTGCGAGGAGGCGTACACAAGTACGCCGCACAAGCAAGACCGAAGATTGACGCCGCCAGGGCAAAAAAGGACCGTTTCCGGATGGAAACTAACTAAATAGAGCGGGTGGGAGTTACCCACCCGCTCTATTTGTTTTTACAACTCCGTGCCCTTAGCGGGCATTAGCTGCTTTTGCCAAGTTCAACACGCGCTATTACCGCGAGAAGCTATGGCAGCTTGAGCAGGTGGCTCTGCTTCTGTGGTTATCATGGAGCGTGTAGAAGTTCGTATTAGTTCTTAAGCTGTGGCAGTCATCGCACAGGTCTGATGTCGGTTTGGGCGTTTTATAACCGAGCTTGTCGAGCTTCGAGACTTTGCTCGTGTCAATGATCCCGTCATGGCATTTTGCGCAATTATTGCCTTCTGCTTTTGGCGCAACACCGTGAGTAATCAACTGGAAGGCCTTGTTCTGTTTCCAGGTGTAGGCGCCGGACTCTCTGATAAACGCCAGACCCGATACAGCCGCCTTGTCAAAGCAACCGTCCATGAACATCGACAACACATTGAAGTTGGTCTTGCCCGAGCTGTCGTCGAACGGGTTATTGCCCGTATGGACCTTGAACGGATAGAGTTTGCCGTCGCTGATGCCGCCGTTCGGATAGGACATCGTGAGGCCGCCATCGATAGGATCGGTCATCAAACCTGCGCGGCCGTTCCGGTCATAGACCCAGCTCGTCTTGTTCCAGAACCGGTACTCCGGAATCACGTTAGATGCCCTGACTTCTGTGCCGATCCAGGCACCCTGGCCTTCACATCCGCCGGTATACCACACCGGCTTCGTCCAATCGCGGCTCATTTCCGTGCTGACGCCTTTTCCGAAGGAATCAATGTGACAAGCGGTGCAATCGACATGGGCGATATGCCTGTCGGCGGCCTGACGATTCGCTGTGGATGTTCCGTGACCGCTGGTGCCGGCCATCGCGGTATGACACAACACGCAATTCTTGATCACTGCGCCAGTGTCCTCGCCACGCATGTCATTGCCGCGGCCGGGGATCTGATGGTTCGTTCCGGCATGGCAGGAGGTGCAGGTAAGTTTTGCAGTGCCCGCGGAACTGAGATGAGCATCGACGGTGACCGCAGGATTGACCATCGCGGAAGAGATGTCGCCGCGCTTGGTGCCGTCGCCGCCGCCTGCTCCGGCGTGACATTTCAAGCAGCTGGCGTTGTTCGGTCTGGTCACTGTTCTGGCCAAAGAAAGGGCGGTCTCGCCCGGGGAGAGGTCAAGTCGCATTACTTTATGGATCTTGCCGTCAGCAGCCGCCTTGGGTATCAAATAGGTACGGACCGAGCCGTCTACGCACGAGGTGTGGCTTGTCGCAGTACTCGCGTCCTCCTTAAATGTTGCGCGATACTTGACCGAATGACACTGCAGGCAGTCCATTTCATTCGCACTCAGATTTTTCGTTGACAAGTCCACCATGCCGTCTTTATTCAGCACCACCGCTGCGGTGGAAACATGGCATTTCACGCAGCCATAATCGGCTAATTCCGGATCAGTGCAGTAGTTGTTGGTTTGCCTCCATTTGCCCGAGTTGCCGCTGATGTTGAGTACGTTCGGCGTTGGGCCGCTCCAGGAACCATGCATCGAAGCCAGCACTTCGGACCCCGCATTGTTATGGCAGGCTATACAGGTCGTGGGGCCGTCATACGCATTAATGCTCGCGTGTGCGGAATTTGCAGCGCTGGTGCAGGAAACATCGGTTGCGCATTCAGGATCAGCACAATCGATCATTCCGTCAAGATCATTATCTATACCGTCTTGACACACTTCTTTCGTTCCTGTAGCCCCGATCGTGCTGGTGATGGCGCCGGAGCCGGGAAGGCTTCCATGATTGGTAGCGTCAGCTGCCCGCACGGTGCTAGCATTCGTCGCTCCGATAGTTGCGGCGGTTTGCGCCTTTACCGTCAGAGTAGACGTACAAGTTGCTCCGGGCGCCAGGGAAGCGCAACTCGTTGTCGAGAGCGTTGACGGCAAGATGAAGTTTGCAGCCGTACCGGTTTCCGATGCTATTGAGAGGGCGAAGGTTGAGTTGGTGCAGCTCGTCCCGGTGTCCTTGTTGGTCACCGTTGCTGTGTATGTTGCGGTTCCTCCAGCGGCCACGTTCTGTGCCGTTGGATTGAAGGTCACGGTTGGCGCGAATCTCGTACATTGGGTGGGTGGGGCTGTTACGGTGAAGGAGTTGGTGGCGACGATCGCTTCGCCATGGTTTACATTCGTCGAGGCCTTCCAGCAATTCGTGGTTACTGTGCTCGAACATGCCTGCTGGAAGAAGGCGCCTGTCGCATCATACTTGTTGCCGTACCAGGAAACGTTCCAGCTGTAGGTTCCCGCTGTAGTTGGCGCGGGGGCGCTCAGGGTGATGGGAAAACCGGGACCGCCGCTGGGTGCGCTTGCTCCCGATTGTATCGTGCCCTTGCTTATGGCTACTTGTGTCATGGTTTGATTATAGAGTATTGCGCGGATCCATCCTGTTTTATATCCTCCGGTTATGGTGACGCTCACGGTTTCGCCTGTAGCATATGTTGTTTTATTCGTCGTGCCGTTGATGTTCATGTCGGTTTTACCGCTGGACGAATGGGTGCCGTGAGAGTGGCATCCGTTACAGGTAGATGTCGTGCCGTGGCAGGCCTGGCACCCCTGATCGGTGTAATACGAGCTGCGCGCTCCTGCGGTGGGTGTCCCGCTAATCCAGATCACGAATGCAAATGCAGAGACCACCATAAAAGCTGAACCAATAACTTTCTTCATCCCTTCCTCCTTTTTTGATTTTGAGGATACAGAATCAACCATACGTTTTGTTCAACCTGATTTTGCCGTTAACCGGTTGCAACCTTCCAAATTATATGAGCTGAGCACCTCCTTGCACTAACATTTACCTGTTGAGTGCGTGAGTAAGCTACCCAAGAAGAATGTTGTCATCCGACGATTGCCACGTTGGGTTATGTGGTGAGGGATACCGGCGGCAATACGAACAATATGGACCGTTTGCTGACATTAATTTAATGGCATTAATAAGTCAAGAAGGAATTAAGTATGGAATTCTGCCCTTCATCGTCAACCAGCGAGGGAGGGTCTACCAGAAGAATCTGGGGCCTAAAACCGACTAGATCGCTCGCAAGTTGCGGGAGTACAATCCGGACCTGACCTGGAAGCTGGTGGAAGAGCAGTAAGAGGTCGGACCAGGTACTGGTGGTGTAAATTATATGGCTGGGCGGTAGAGATCAATATTTCTGGCGCCTGGCGCTCAATGGGTTTATTACGGGGAAAGGCTGCAGTGGGCTTTCCCCGTTCATTTTACTGATTTGTAAAACCAATATTATTTTGCCAAACCGTTAACGTTCAAATTTTCCTTTCGACCTCCTCCCCTTTCCATTTTTTCCTCTTGTACATCCGACTTATTGTGGGAAACTTTTTCCATGGGGGAGATTTCCGCCTTTCGGAAGAGCTGAATACCTTTTCGACAAAAGCAGTGGTGTTCCCGATCGTCCCTGACGGGACCAGGAGGATGTGGACATGGGAGTATTCAAGCGGTTCGGAGAAATGTATCGGCAGTGGAGAAAGGGCGCAATTCCCCCGGAGATCTGTGAAGTGTGTGGTGCAGAGCTGGAGATTGACGCTGAGAGCGGTGAGGGCCATTGCCCGGTCTGTGAAAATCCGGAGCTGTAGGAAGTGCGCGCTGTTTTGATTGCGAAACCACGCTTCTCGGCAGTTATTAGTCCGCCAGTATTATGGAGACAGATGGAAATGGCAATGCCCTTGGTGAGATAGTGGAATGGGAAAAATGATCGAGGTACAGGAGTTGACGGTCAGTACCGACGGGAAGAGGATACTGCGGCAGGTAAACCTCCAGATCGCGCAGGGGGAGACCGTTGTCCTTTTCGGCCCAAACGGCTGCGGCAAGACCTCCCTGCTCAAGGCGATCATGGGTGGGGCGGAATATCGGGTAGAATCCGGGAGCATACGCTTCAAAGGCAAAGATATCACCGGGCTCCCCATGGATGAGCGGGCCCGGCTCGGGATCGGGTTGGCCTTTCAGCGCCCCCCCGCGGTGAGGGGGGTCAGGCTCGGGGATCTCCTCCGTATCTGCGGGGAGAAGAGCGGGGGTTTCACGGCAGAAGCGATCCCTGGCCTTGCCCGAAAACTGAACCTGGATGATTTTCTCGAGCGGGAGATCAACCTCGGCTTTTCCGGAGGCGAGATCAAACGCTCGGAGCTGCTGCAACTCATGGGCCAGAACCCTTCGTTTATCATGCTCGATGAGCCCGACTCCGGGGTGGATCTGGTCAACATTCACCTGGTCGGCCAGGCGATCAATGACCTCCTGGGAAAAGAGCAGGTGGCGGCAAAGCGGGAGAAGGCGGGACTGATCGTTACCCACTCGGGCTATATCCTCGATTACGTCAACGCCGACCGGGCCTACGTCATGCTTGACGGTACGCTGTACTGCTCGGGCAACCCGCGGGACCTCCTGGAGGATATCCGGACAAAGGGGTATGAGGGGTGTGTGCAATGTCGCGGCTAGATCTGAAAAAGAAGGCGGAAGACGCCAGGGAAAAGCCGGCGCCGTTTGGTCCCGACATCGACCTCGGGGCCTATAGCGACCGGGCGAAGAAGCACGGGCAGGTTGCCGGGCTACGCGAGCTTACGACCGAGGTGCGGGAGCGGGCCCTGAGCGTCGGGGTCGATACCGGCGAGGAGTGCCGGAGGGGGTCGTTTTTCCAGATGGACCACTCGGTAGTTTTTTCCGCCACCTACCAGCAAGGCCTTGAGGTGATGGACATCAACGTGGCCCTGGCGAAGTACGACTGGCTCAGGGAATACTGGTGGAAGGCCCTGACGGCCGATGCGGATAAATACACCGCCCAGGCCGAGCTTAAACCACACCACGGCTATTTCCTCCGGGCGCTTCCCGGTGCGAAGGCGGAGTTCCCGCTCCAGGCATGTCTGTATATGACGCAGGAGGGGCTTGCCCAGAACGTCCACAATATTGTCATTGCCGAAGAAGGGTCGGAACTCCACATCATCACCGGCTGCGCCGTGGCCCCCCAGGTAAGGTCAGGGCTCCACATCGGCATTTCGGAGTTTTACGTCAAGAAAAACGCCCGGCTCACCTTCACCATGATCCACAACTGGGCGCCTGACGTGGTCGTGCGGCCGAGGAGTGCAGCAATTATCGAAGAAAACGGGGTATTCCTCAGCAACTACATCTGCATGAGGCCGGTAAAAACCCTCCAGACCTACCCAACCGCCTACTGTGTCGGCGAAAACGCCACGGTGCGCTTCAATTCGATTTTCCTGGCCCAGGAGGGATCAAACATCGACGTGGGGGCACGGGTCTTCCTTCGGGCGAAGGGGAGCAGGGCAGAAGCCGTCTCGAAGGCGATTACCACGGGGGGCAACATAGTGGCGAGAGGCCATTTCATCGGCGAGGCCGAAGGGGTGAAAGCGCACCTGGAGTGCCGGGGGCTAATCCTCGCCGAGGGGGGAAAGATTCACGCCATTCCGGAGCTTGAGGGGAGCGTCAAAGATCTGGAGATGACTCATGAGGCGGCGGTAGGAAAGATTGCACCGGAGGAGATCGAGTATCTCATGGCGCGCGGGTTGACCGGTGAAGAGGCGACGGCGGCCATCGTCCGTGGATTTCTTGATATCGAGATGAAGGGAGTCCCGGCGAGCATCGGCGACGAAATCAAGAGGGCGCTCAGGGCGGAGAAAGTAGCGGGGGGGGTCTGAGGGAAACTAATTTTAACTGCCTGTTGGGTACCCGGCCTTTTCCGATGGGAGGTTATAGTGGACCCCATTTTCAGGACAATAGTTTAAGATGGTGCCTGCGATAAAAAGGAGCAGGCAATGAGCGAACGGAAGCGCAAAAGCTT
>JANXYN010000204.1 GCA_025356035.1 Geobacteraceae bacterium | reverse complement strand
AGGGCGAAGAGATCGAGAAAGACATGGGCCGCATCGGAAAGGAGCGCCAGGGAATTGGTCCAGAAGCCGCCCACCACCTCAGCCAGAAGGGTCAAGGCGGTCAAGGCAATGGCGTACTTAAACCGGCCGGCGATACTTTTGTCGAGATGGAATTCAGCGCTGGTCATCTTGTTCTCCGCAGGAAAAGGAGGGGCGTACGCCGTACGCCCCTTTCCACAAATGACGGTCACAGACTGTTAGAAACCGATAGCCACCTTGAGCGAATAGACGGGCCGGTTCATGTACTCCGCTTCACCGACAATCCGGCCGAACGGAAACGGTTTGATCTCCAGCCCGCCGAAATAGCGGGGCTGCCAGACCTTTTGTTCATTGAGAGGAAACCCAGCCAGGGTTGATAATCTCTGCAGATTTCCCTTCGCCTTGCTGTCGGTCCAGACTCCGCCGACCCCCGCATAGGGAGTAAGGAAAAAGATCCCCTTGCTGATGGAGGCGTCAACCCCAACGGTCTGCAGATCGATGTCATTCAGTCCGGCCAGCCTGGTGTAGGTGGCACGCACGCCAAGGGCGGGGGTGGCAGCGGTGCCGGAGAGGATCGCCTTGCTGATCTCGGCGCCGTAGAGCTGGATGTTGCTGTCCGGAACCTTGGAATACATGGCGCCTATGTCAATGCCGAACCAAAGCCCCTTTCTCGCCCTAATTTTGGGGATGTAGAGAAGCGACGGGACATCATTGGCGTTGCCGTTGAAGGCCGCCTGCCAGTAGGCGCTGCCGCTGTTGATATCGACCGCGGTCACCTCGACGCCGATGTCAAAACCGGTCAGACCAAGCGGAGCGGCAGGGGCAAGGTTTTTGTAGGATAAGGCGGCGCCCGCCTCCTTGCTTAAATCTTTGAATTGGCCCTGGGCAAGCCCGGAGCTGAAGCTTATGTCTGCGGCGTTGGCGGCGCCGGCAATCATGAGCAGCGAGACAGCGATAACGATCCGTTTCAGCATGGTTCTCCTCCTTGGATTCTAAGAAAATTCAATGTTTTACGGCTGATTTCCGGCAGTTTACCAGAGCCCGGCGGCCGGGTCAACAATAGATGTCGTCTTAACCCTGGACGGAGTGTCTCCCCTCAGGCAGATTCCCCTTCCAACCGGACCACGCCACCGCCAGCCCTCTGCGGATGGATTGCTCCCTTGCAATTTTACCCGGTAACTGCTATCGTAGCGCCACATTTTCTTTGGAGGTTTTTAATATGGCGAGCACCCATCACCGCCTGCTGATCCTCGGCTCCGGCCCTGCCGGTTACACCGCTGCTGTCTACGCCGCCCGCGCCAATCTTAACCCGACCATGATCACTGGCCTGCAGCAGGGGGGACAGCTGATGATCACCACTGAGGTGGATAACTGGCCCGGCGACCCGGACGGCGTCCAGGGGCCAGCCCTGATGGAGCGGATGCAGCGGCACGCCGAGCGCTTCAATACCCAGATCATCTCCGATCATATAAATAAGGCAGACCTGCAGCAGCGGCCCATGCTCCTCACCGGTGACGCCGGCAGTTACACCTGCGACGCGCTGATCATTGCCACGGGCGCTTCCGCCCGTTACCTGGGGCTCCCCTCGGAAAAGGCGTTCATGGGGAAGGGAGTGTCCGCCTGCGCCACCTGTGACGGCTTTTTCTACCGGGGGAAGGACGTGGCGGTGATCGGTGGCGGCAACACGGCGGTGGAGGAGGCACTCTATCTATCCCATATTGCCCGGCACGTGACGGTAATCCATCGGCGCGACCAGCTCCGCGCCGAGAAGATGCTGGCCGACAAACTGATCGAAAAGACCAAGAACGGCAACGTCACCATCGAATGGCACCACTTTCTGGATGAGGTGCTCGGCGACACCAGTGGCGTCACCGGCATCCGCATCCGCCACACCAGCGGCTCCACTAAAGATCTACCGGTTCACGGCGTGTTCATCGCCATCGGCCACACGCCAAACACCGAACTGTTCAGGGGCCAGCTAGATATGGAAAATGGCTACATTCGCACCAAGTGCGGACCGGATGGCAATTTCACTGCCACCAGCAGCGACGGAGTTTTTGCTGCCGGCGACGTGCAGGACCCAATCTACCGCCAAGCCATCACCTCGGCCGGCACCGGCTGCATGGCGGCGCTAGACGCCGAGCGGTACCTGGATTTGCTCAAGCCTTAATAATCGGTGAGGCGTGAGGGGTGAGGTGTATCAAAACTTCACCATGCATTTTTCTCCTCACCCCTCACTCCTTACTCCTCACGGGGGTTCAAATGCTCGCCAAAGTCCTCAGCAGTGCCGTGGTCGGTATTGACGCCATCCTGGTCGATGTGGAAGTTGATATCGCCCAGGGGCTACCGCAGTTTGCCACCGTCGGGCTCCCGGACGGCGCGGTAAAGGAGAGCAAAGACCGGGTCAAATCGGCGCTGAAAAACGCCGGCTACGACTTCCCCAACCGCAAGATCACCGTCAACCTCGCCCCGGCCGACATCAAGAAGGAAGGGGCCGCCTTTGACCTCCCCATCTCCATCGGCATCCTCGCCGCCACCGGCACGGTAAAAGGCGACAGACTCAAGGAATACCTGATGCTGGGGGAGCTCTCCCTAGACGGCACCATAAAGCCGGTGCGCGGCTGCCTTTCGGTGGCAGTGGCGGCAAAGCGGGCGGGACTTGCCGGGATCATCGTGCCACGGGAAAATGCAGGCGAGGCGGCAGTGGTTGATGGCATCGACGTGATCGGGGTAGCGGAGCTGGCCGAAGTGGTGGAATTCTTCAACGGCGAACGCGCCTTGCTCCCCCATCGCCTGGACATCCAGGAGCTGTTCCGCACCGCCTCCGACTACAGCGAGGATTTCTCCGAGGTAAAGGGGCAGGAGCACGCCAAGCGGGCACTGGAAGTGGCCGCCGCCGGCGCCCACAACATGCTGATGATCGGCCCCCCTGGGTCGGGGAAGACCATGCTCGCCCGGCGGATTCCGTCGATCCTCCCCCGCATGTCCTTCGACGAGGCGATTGAGACCACCAAGATCTACAGCGTGATGGGGATTCTCGAACGGGACCGGGCCCTGGTCACCCAGCGGCCTTTCAGGTCGCCTCATCATACCATCTCGGATATCGGCCTGATCGGCGGCGGCAACACACCACGCCCCGGCGAGGTCTCCCTCTCCCACAACGGCGTACTATTCCTCGACGAACTCCCCGAGTTCAAAAAACACGTGCTGGAGGTGCTGCGTCAGCCCCTGGAGGATGGCCGGGTCACCATCTCCCGGGCGCTCATGTCCCTCACCTACCCGTCGCGGATGATGCTGGTCACCGCCATGAACCCATGCCCCTGCGGCTACCTCGGCGACCCCCTCCACCCCTGCTCCTGCACTCCGCTGATAATCCAGCGTTACCGCTCGCGCATCTCCGGGCCGCTCCTCGACCGGATCGACATCCATATCGAAGTGCCAGCTGTAAAGTACCGGGAACTGGCCGACCGGAGTGAAGGAGAAGGCTCGCAGCAGATTAGCCAGCGGGTGGAGCACTCCCGTGAGATCCAACGGGAGCGGTTCAAGGGAACTAAGGTCCACTCAAACGCCCAGATGACGCCACGCCAGATCAAGAAATTCTGCGAAACCGATCAAGCCGGCGAGCGGATGCTAGAGATGGTCACCGACCGGCTGGGGCTCTCCGCCCGGACCTACAACCGCATCCTGAAAGTCTCCCGGACCATCGCCGACCTGGCAGGGAGCGCGGGGATCACAGAAAATCACATCTCCGAAGCCATTCAATACCGCAGTCTGGACCGAAAACCGGCATAGCCCTAGCAACCACTTGCGTTCTGAAGCCCCGTGTTACTGGAACGGAGGATAAAGGGCATTGAGCAAGGCAAGCTTCTTTAATGTGCACAGGCTAAGTATTCCGTTTGGGTAGATCACCGGTTCACGCGCGCATGAACCGGTGAATAACGAGTTAGTCGCAAAAATAGGAAGAAAAAAATAATCAGGTCTAGTTAGAGCTAAGGGAGGATAGAATGTTTAAACACGTTGTTTTGGCTGTTATCGTTTTGAGTTTTCTAGCAAATATCGCATCAGCAAAAAGTAAGATTTCTTACGACACTAAACCATTTGAGATAAATGTTAGTAAAGTTCCAGTTAGCTATAATGGCCATGATGCTGAGAAAATACTCAAGGAGTTATATAAACTAAAAAACCTTAAAAAGGATACTTATGAAACAACCAACGATTTCAATAATAGAGTATCAAGAAGGAACCATCAACCTATTTACGCAAAAGTTTCAACCACTGCTCTTCTAGCGCATGTAGCTCAGTTAGACCAAGAATATGATGCAGATAAAGGCACATTGCTTTTATCGAATAGTGTTGATGAAAAAGGCGAGATTCTTGCTGCATTTAATAACTATAATTCTAGCACTCGTATTCATTGTGAGTTTTACAACTTGAAAACTGACATATTAAATAACATTGCATTTAACAAGTATGTTTCAAAAGGCAAGTTCACTATAGCTATGCAGAACATCCCTCCTCAAAAGGCCAAATCATACAAAAACAAAATTTATATTCTTTACGCTTATAGAATTTACGATCCTAATGCTATAGACGGTTTTGGCCAACATTGGACTACAGGCATTCAAGAGACTACCACTAACTCATATTCTTTGCCGGTAAATGTTAGCCAAATATGGATATTCAATAAGAGTACAGGCGAAATTATTTATAGATTAAAGTAATGACAATTCAGGAGGACATATGAAATTCACTTCATTCATGTTGTTATTGCTTATGTCGACTGTTGCGCAAGCGCAAGAAATAGGTAAATGGAAAGACGATGGTCCAGGCGGTATTGGCACCGATATTACAATATACAAGTCAGATGGTACATATCATTTGAAGCAAATTTTTCGAGATGGAAGTAAAAGTGATAAGAAGGTTAAAAAAGCAGGCTCAAAATATATTCAATATGGGGCAGATGATTATTATGTGATTGACAAAAGCGGGGTCCTAAAATGTTACGACAGACAGGGATTGGTTTTCGAAGCCAGATCAGTCAATCAACCTAAAGGTGTGGAACGAGACACTTCTGGTGGTCTATCTTGTTATGAACTTGGAGTCAAGTACGGTCGTTGTGCAACCCTATCAATGAAAGGTAAAGCTTGCAATTCAAGCGATGACATAGTGATTCCTACTCGTTGCCGCGGTAGTGCTGAAACACAACGTGGAATTGAAGCAGGTACTAGATCAGTTTATTGATTCTGTCAAAGAGAAATTGCTGGGTGCAAAAGAGGGCTATCCCCAGTAATTTTAAAATGCGATCCTAACCCGCGGCGGCACACGGTCTTCGCTACGCTCCGCCGGTGCGCCTTGTGACGTTGAACGTCATGAATCTAACCGCGAACCCTTTGGCCACCCTTTTGCCAAGGGCCTTTGCAATCTCCAGTATCCCGCGTTCTCGAAATTGCCCTACTGTGTAAGCTTCATAGCTATCGCTGCTACGTGTTTCCCCTGGAAGCGCGCCGCAGCCAGCTCGTTGTCGGTCGGTAGTCGTTCCCCCTGCGTCCCCGCTATGGTGGAGGCCCCGTAGGGGGAGCCACCGGTGATCTCGTCGTTCCGCATCTGTCCGGCAAAGGCGTACGGCAGACCGACCACGACCATCCCCTGGTGCAGCAGCGTGATGTGAAAGCTGAGGATGGTGGATTCCTGGCCGCCATGCTGGGTGGCAGAGCTGGCGAACACACTGCCGACCTTGCCGACCAGGGTCCCGTTCATCCAGAGTCCGCCG
>JANXYN010000198.1 GCA_025356035.1 Geobacteraceae bacterium | reverse complement strand
CACAGGAGCTTTTCCGCTGTTATTATCTGGTCGGTTTTCTTTGCTGCCTCACCACTGTTTGCCGTGGAGTTGTACCCATTCTATACCTTCAATCAGAGCCCGTTGGTTCAAATCTACGGCCTCCCTGCACCCGATGATGCCAGAATCCTGGTAAAAGGGAGGATGCGGGGCTTTCTGGTCGTCGATTTGGCCAATAATTTTGGCATCGATAATGCCAAGCGGGAACATATCGTCCTCGATGGCGAGTCCTATCGTACTACCCTGGGGTTTCGTTACGGCATGGGGAATGGATTTGAAGCCGGCTTAGATCTTCCCTATATCGCCTATAGCGGTGGTTTCCTCGACCAGTTTGTACAGGGGTTTCATGATGCCTTCGGCTTTTCCCAGGGTGGGCGGGACGAGAATCCCAAAGACCGGCTGCTGTTTCAATATACAAAGGATAATGTCGAGCAGTTCAAGATGGACCACTCCAACTCAGGGCTGGGGGACATCCGTCTGCTGGCTGGGATGCAGCTCTACCATGATCAGACTGCTTACCCACGGGTAGTGGCATTGCGCGCCAGTCTCAAGCTTCCGACCGGCGACAGTGCCAAGTTCCGTGGCAGCGGTGGCACCGATTTTGCCCTTTGGTTTACGGCGAGTGAAGATTATCAGGCGGGGACTGGCCATCTGACCTTGTTTGGCGCTGGCGGAGGGGTGGTGATGAGTAAAAGCGATGTGCTGCCAAATCAGCAGCAGCATCTGGTCGGCTTCGGGACGCTGGGAGGTGGGTGGAGCCCTTATCGCTGGCTGGGGCTCAAGTTACAGGTCAACGCACATAGTTCGTTCTACAAAGACAGCGACTTGTCCGAGGTTAATAGCGGTTCCGCGCAAACGATGCTGGGGGCGACGTTCGCTTTGCCCGGCGAATTCCTGTTGGACTTTGCCGTCGTCGACGATCTGGTGTTTACCGTTTCCTCCCCGGATGTGACGTTCAATTTCATGTTGCGCCGGGAGTTTTAGCCGGCTGTTAAGTTTTGAGGATTGACTCAAGCACTACGACTTCTACCCGTAATCCCTTACCCGGCGCCGAGACATAGACAAAGAGCAGGTCCACTTCCCCCCCCGACCACGGCTGGCGCCGATAATCCCGGGCAAACCGCCAGGCAAAGGTCCGCACCCGGCTCTCTGGTGCTATCCCCAGCGTTCTCACCACGGCAGGCATTGCTACTTTCCCGCTTTCTCTCCTTAGTCCATTGTTGCTGAAATAAGCAGGAAGCTCTCCTGCCGGGTAGTCGGCCAGGCAGTAATCGTAGCAGAGCGCCTCGCGCATTGTTTCGGCAGCAGGCGCCGCAAGGGCGCCGCTGCCAAACTGCCAAAGCTTGGTGAATAAATGTTCGCGGGAGAGGTGGGCAGGTAGCTCATCTTTCTCCCAAAAGCAGGCCAGCTCGTTGAAAAAGCTGGCCAGCGGGAGCTCTTCCGCCGCCACCGCCAGGGTGGCGCTGAATCTACCGCTGTTGTGGTAGAGATCGAGGAGGCGGGCGATGGTTTCAATTCTGCCGATCTCCTCGAAGGAAAGCCAGGGGGTCTGCAGAATCTTGTATGGGGGGGCAGCGGCGAAGGCGTACTGTTCCTTTTGGGCAATCTCCCGCATGGGGGAGCCTTTCAGCACCTTGAGCGGCTCCACCTGGATGTGATGGGGAACATCATCCCTCACCCGGCCTTTGGGCTCCATCTCCCCGGGAGAGATGGGGTGGGGAGAGGTGGAGAGGAGTTCGAACAGCAGTTGCAGGGAACGAAGAAAGCCAGCGAAATCCTCCCCTGGGAGGCCAGCTACCAGGTCGAGGTGGACGGTGACGCCAGTTTTGGCTCGCAGCTGCCGGACGTTGTCATAGAGCCGTTTGAGGTCGGATTTGCGGGCCACCTGCCGAAGGGTCTCCGCTTCCCCGGACTGCACGCCGATCTCGAAGCGGAACATGCCGGCCGGCACCGTTTCCAGCAGGGCGAGGTTGTCGTCGGTCAGGAGGTCGGCGGCGATCTCGAAGTGGAAGCGGCTCTGTCGGTTGTGCTGCAGGATAAAGCTCCAGATCCGGTTAGCGCGGGCAGCGTCAAAGTTGAAGGTCCGGTCAACCAGCTTGATCGTCTGCACCCCTGCGGCCATAAGGAGCAAGAGGTCCCCCTCGATCCGCGCCATGGAGTAGGAGCGGACCCCCTTCTCCAGGGATGACATGCAGAAGGCGCAGGAAAACGGGCAACCCCGTGAGGTCTCGTAGTAGACCAGCGGTTTGCCGAGATCCACCAGGCTGGCGGCGAAGGGGGAGGGGAGGGTGTCGAGGTCGGCGACGGGGTCACGGTCCGGGGTGGCGATAATCTCTGCGCCGGAGCGAAAGGTGATGCCTGTAGAGACGCATTGCCATGAGTCTCTACGTTGTAGGGCGGCGACCAGCTCCCGGAAGGTTGCCTCCCCCTCGCCGCGGATTACGGCATCCACCGCCGGATGTTGCGCCAGGAGAGAAACGGCGTCCCAGGAGACCTCCGGCCCGCCGAGGATGATGACGGTCGCCGGCCGGAGCTGTTTCAGGTCTGCAGCAAGCCGGAGTGTCGCCTCCACGTTCCAGATATAGCAGGAAAAGGCCACCAGCTCGGCCTCCTCTGCCACCAGCCGGCGCAGCACCTGCTCTTTCGCATCGTTTACCGTAAATTCGCGGATGACAATGTCACAACCCGCCAGGTCCTTACCGGCGGCAGCCAGTGCGGGGAGGGCCAGGGAAGAGTGGACGTACTTGGCGTGGAGGGTGGAGAGGAGGATCTTCATGGGGAAGATTGTAGCGGATTGGGCACAAAAGCAAAACAGTTTTTATCCGCTGATGGCGCAATTGCATCCTGAAATATGCTGCAACATACCCCGTTCCTGTCCAGCCACGGTTACTTTTAAGTCGAGTCAATTCGGTACCCCCAGCTTGCAGATGAAAAGCTGCTAATTTGTGACATAATATACCCTTAAGCAAGCCGCCAGATATAAAAGTAACCTGAACTGGTTACTATTGGGGTGATGTCATGCACTTAGCATTAGTATTCAGCGAAGTCGTCGAAGGTCTCTTCAGGGTTGCGCGCCGTGGGGAACGGCTTGTTGTTTTTTGGATCTTTCTATCCCTGTGGGGGTGTAGCGGCGGCGCTAATACAGCTGCGCCCGGCTCTTCACAAAACCCTCCGCCAGAGCTTGTTCGTCAGCGGACTGATGTTGTGTATGCGGTGGCATCGGCGAAGCAAAAGCTGGACGTATATCTACCTCCCACAGGGACAGGGCCGTTTCCCCTTGTTGTCTGGGTCCACGGCGGGGGCTGGTGGTCCGAAGACAAATCCCTGCAGCCAGGGGCGCCGCAATTCGGCCTCCTGGCTCGGGGCTACGCTGTGGCTAGCATCAATTACCGTTTCAGTTCCGAGGCGATATTTCCCGCACAGATTTTCGATGTAAAAGCGGCGATCAGATTCCTCCGCGGTCATGCGACGGAGTACGGGCTCGACAAGGACCGCGTTGCCGTGTGGGGGAGCTCGGCCGGGGGGCACCTCGCTGCTCTTGCCGGGACGTCGGGAGGGGTTGCCGCACTGGAAGATCTAGCCCAAGGAAATCCTGGCGAATCGAGCCGCGTGCAGGCCGTCATTGACTGGTTCGGACCGATCGACTTCCTGCAACTGGATGCAGAAGCTCTCGCAGATGGTTGTCCGCTGTTTGATGGCAGCGGGTATGATTCCCCGTCATCCCCCGTATCCGCCCTCATTGGCGCTACGGTCACGGAACGTCCTGACCTTGTCCGGGCTGCCAACCCGATTACTTACATTAGCACCGACGATCCACCGTTCTTTATCCAGCACGGAACACAAGACTGCTCTGTGTCCCAGCAGCAGAGTCAACTGCTCTACAACGCACTTGCCCCCGTTGTCGGGTATAGTCGGGTGACGCTACAGTTTCTGGCGGGGGGCCATGGCGGCCCACTATTTGAGGACGCGGCAAATGTAGGTAAGATTGCCGACTTTCTCGATCTTCACCTAAAATAACTCAGGAGGGTTTTACGCAACTTGGTCGGGTCCGACCCCGGGAATTTAATCTTGAAAAGACGCCGACTTGATTTGCTGCAGCACTTCCTGCAGTTTGGCGGTCGAGAGGGGTTTGGCAAGGGAGCAGATAACGCCGAGTTCGCGACAGCTGGCGGTTTCGCGCGGGTCCGTCGAGGAACTGAGCGAGACGACCGGGATTTTTGCAGTGGCCGGATTACTGCGAATGTGTTCCAGGATCTCGATGCCGTTTTTCATGGGAAGTTTCATGTCCAGCAGGATGAGGCTTGGCAAGACAAGGCCGTCTGTGTTCTCTTCCATACGGTGGAGCAGGTCGAGGGCCTCGATGCCGTTTCTGGCAACGGCGGTGTTGGTGTAGCCGTTCCGGGCTAAGATCCGCAGCGCCAGGAATTCATCGTCGGGGTGGTCTTCAACGAGCATGATCAGTGTCGTTTCTTGTGCTGTCATCTGTTATCCCCTCCGTTTTCTTCTGTTTCGGGGAGGGTGAAGTAAAAGGCTGCTCCCTTGCCCGGTTCGGCCTCGGCCCAGATGGCGCCGCCATGACGTTGGACAATGCGGGCGGCTGAGGCCAGACCGATGCCGATGCCGCTGAAATCCTGCTGGTTATGGAGTCGCTGGAACGGTTGGAACAGTTTATGGGCGTAGGCCATTTCAAAGCCGGCGCCGTTGTCCCTGACATAAAACATTGCTTTGTGGCCGGGGAGTACGGTGATGCCGAAATCGATCCGGGCCGCCGGTGTTTTCTGGGTAAATTTCCAAGCATTGTCCACCAGGTTTTCCAGGAGAAGGTTGACCAGGCGTTCGTCGCAGCGGGCCGGGGCCTTGGGGGCGATGTTAAAGGTTACGGAGCGCTGGGGGGAGGCTTTGCACAAGTCGTCGGCCAGTTGCCGGACGATGTTGCTCAAGTCTATATCAGCGAAGACGACCTCGCGGCGCGAGAGGTTGTTCATATCGAGAAGCCCGTCGATGCTTTGTTGTAGCTGACTGCAGACTGCTCTTATCCGTTCGATGTAACCGGAGCAGAGAGAGTCGAACTGCTTGCAGCAGTCTTCATGCACCGCGTCGCAAAAACCCTCGATCCGAGCCAGTGGCGCCCGCAGGTCGTGGGAGATGGTGTAGCAGAAGCCTTCCTGTTCACGGTTCGATGCTTCAAGATCTGCGGTTCTGTTCCTGACCCGTTCTTCAAGCTCCCCATTGAGCCGACTCACTTCTCTCTCGTTCCGGCGGCGTTCGGCGATCTCGCTTTCCAGTTCCCGATTCTTTTCCCCAATGATTTGCTCCCGTAGTGAAGTCTCTTCGAGGTGGGCCTTGAGGATTGAGTGCCTCAAATCGGTCCGCACAAAGAAAAACATGCCGAAGATCATAAAAAGAGCGATGCCGGCGGTGGTCATGAGTATCAGCAGGGGCGACATGGCGCTGAACTGATCGGTTCCGGGGATGTAGGTAACCAGGGAGAAACCGGTGGCGCCGACCGGCAGCATGGTTGCGCGCACATCTTTGCCAAGGGCTGACGATTTCGTATGCCTAAGCAGGTAGGGTTCGCCAGGCTGGATGTCAATCGGGAGAGAGGCCGCTCCTTCCGGCAGCAACCCTTTCACCGTTGCGGGGAGGCTCAGGTAGGTGCCGCGGTAGGCAAGTGCCGTGGGATAGTTCTGTGAACCGGAATTTTGGGCAACAAAGTATTCATAGACCACTGACACCGGGAATGAGGCGAGCAGTTGCCCTTTGTACTCGTCGTTGAAATGGATCGGAACCGACAGTATCACGCGGGGATCAACGTGTTCCCGGTCGATCTGGTACGCAGGTGCGCCGATCTTGCGAGCGTAGCGCTTCAGTTGGCCATAGTCCTGGGTCTTAGCGTTTTTCCCTGGGCGCGTACGGCTGTCGACGAGGATCTTGCCCGTTGGGTCGATGAAGCTTATGCGCTCAAACAGCTGGCGTTCCCCCAGTTTTTTCTTCAGACGGACAGTATCTATATGTTCGTTTATGGCTTGCAGACTTGCTCTGAGGCCATATTCCATCGACATGCCCAGGGCAACGTTCTCGAAATATGCTGTCATTTCCGGGCTGTCTGCTAAGTTCTGGATGTCGTCAATTACTTCGCCGAAAAAATAGGTCAGGGCGGTAGCCCGCTTTTCCGTGTCGTTGGAAAGCTGTAAGATGGTTGTCGTCCGGAGCGCGGCCTGGGATCGATATTGGGCGAAAACCAGATAGGCAACAAATCCGGTGAGGGCCAGTCCGAGAATTACGGCCAGGATTCGGCTGATGGTTATCGGGATACGGCGGGGCATGGGGTGGACTCCGCTAGTTCTGGGGGAGGAATTCGGGAAAATATCCGAATACGGCCGGATAGTAATGGTTGACCAGCCGGTGGTAACTGCCGTCATTAAGGCACTGTTCAAAGTAGCGGTTAAATTCTTCCCTGAGCTGGGGAGCCTCTTTCGGGAAGGCCACGGCCATCTGCTGCTTCCTGGACACAGGGCCGATGATCTTGATTTTGCCCGGCCACTTTTTCAGAGCCACCAGTGCATCGGGGACGTCGAGGATGGTCATCTCCGCTTCGCCAGCAAGCACCGCCGGGGCCAACTCGTTGAGATTGCCTTTGAAACAGATGACCTGCGCGCCGGTTTCGTTGAGTTTGTTGGTGTCCGGGTCGAGGCAGGTGCTTTTAAGGGCAAGTACCTTCATTCCGTTCATCAGCTCCCTGGTGTGGGCAATATCCTGTTCGAAGCTCCCTGAAGGCTTGATGGGGCGGGTTTTCGATTTGGCCCCGGCAATCAGCCAGATTTGACTTGGGAAGGTGGGGTGGGAAAAGTCGACGATCTTCTCCCGCCATGGCAACATGGTCAGGCCGTTGGCGATGACATCTCCCTTGATCGGTGCGGTGCCGAGGATTTCCACATCGGTTCCCCTGGGGGCGATCTTTTTCCCGGTGAGGTCCCCGATAACGGTTCCCCAGTCGGTTTTGACATACTCGTAACGGACCCCAAGGTGTCTGGCAAAGCCTTGCATCAGTTCAACGTCAAGACCTGTATTCGGACCGGTGACAAAGTTGGCGTAGGGGATGCCCAGGTGTCGCAGTACCCCTTGTTTCCTGATTTCGGGCAGATCGGCGCCGAAAGCAACCGGCAGGGCAAAAAGATTCACCAATATAGTCAATGCCAGGATAAGACGAGACTTTTTGATAATGACCATCTTACGGTGCTCCTTGGCTTAAAATGTATTTGGCGTGGCGAAAAATGAGGAGAATCTTCATTGGAGATTGTAGCGGATTGGGTGCTAAAACAAAACAATTATTATCCGGGCTTAAAGGCTATTTGATGAACTCAGCGCTCAGGGCAATTTCCACATAATCGCCCCGATTAGATTTGATGGCGGAAACTAGGATCATGACGAGGCTATAGATTGCAAGGATACCGAAGACGGGAGCGACGAACGCCATGAAAAACCCGGTAAAGGCCGCTACCAATATACAACCGACAAAAAACACAAGCAGGGTGATTTGGTAGTTGACCGCCGTCTTGCCGTGAAAGTCGATGAAATCTGACTCTTTTCGCTTCCAGAGCCAGATTGCAAGCGGTCCGAGCACGTTGCCAAAGGGAATAATAAACCCGGAGAGCGCCATCAAATGGCAAGACATTGCCCAGCGCCTTTCATGGGTTTCGGACATGACCGGGCATGCCGCCCCGCCGGCGATGTGATCGCGGAAGGAATGGAAGTCCCGCTCGGCCAGGGCGGCAAGCTTTGCGAAAATGACTCCGCACTTACCGCACGACTCCGCCTTTTCCTGGAGGTAGCCGCACTTGGGACACTCGAAATTGGGCCGAATGGGTGGGGAGGCGGGGGCCTCCTTTGCTTTGATCGGGGCAACCTGGCTGGGGGGCTCGGCCGGGCGGAGTTGCGAAGTGGCGGCAGGGGCTCCCTCTGCTTCAATAGCACAGATCGCGCCGGTCTGGTCGAATGCCCGCTTCATTTTCAGGGCAGCGGTCTGATCCAGGTCCTTTTTCAGCACCGTCCGTTTTCTGCTGAACAGTATGTCGATCTGATCCCGTCCGCACCGGAACAGGCGGGCGAGGTTCTCTTTTGTCTCTTCCGGGTTGGACGACAGCAGAACGCTCCCCTCGAAAACCAGGCGGTACCGCTCCGACAACTGCTGAGGCGTTATGGCCGAAGAATCTGCTGCTTCCGCTGCTTCCGGCAACGGCTGATAGGTGCGACAGGCGGGATAGGCACTGCAGACCAGGAAAAGCTTCCCCTTGTTCGCCCCTGACGTTGCCGGACGGGTTGTCATCGCCGCACGGCATGAAGGGCATATCGTTGCAGCCTGCGGCTCCTCTGCCTTCGGAGCCGCCTGGGGCAGCGTGTAAACCTCGTTCCCGGCCTTTTCCCGCGCCTTTTCGGCGAGGACAGACGCGGGATATTCGGCGGCAAACCGGGCGAAACAGGATTGGGCAGCCTCGAAGCAGCTGCTGAATTCCAGGAGCGTTGCCAGCTGGAAGAGCGCCTTTTCCCGCACCTGCCATGAGGTTTCCGGCATCTCGACGAGGCGCTCCAGGCAGTGGATGCAGAGATCGATCTCTCCCGACTTACGCAGCGCCTCGACCAGCCGCGATACGAGCAGGGGGTCCGGCGGTACCGAGCGGTACTTGACGACGTATTCCCGGAATACCTCCACCACCTCCGCCGGCCGTGCGGTCATCATCAGCCGTATTCCCTTTTCGTACAGTTCCTTTCCTTCGGGTGTTTTCTGAAACTTGGTCTTCAGCCGCGCCATTCCCAGCAGCGCGTCGATGTTGTCCGGGCTGCGGTCCAGGGCGATCTGCATGGACCGCTCGCCCCCTTCGTAGCCGTAGGAGGCCTCCGATGCCTTTATGCCGATCTCCAGGTGCCGCTCCTCGACCGCATCTTCACCGAGCTTCAGGTGTCCGGCAAGCAGCATCCCCGAGATCATCCCTCCCAGATGGCACCAATGGCCGATCATCGAACCACCCTCGCCGGCAATCTGGTCGATGCCGCCGGACAGGTCGGAGAGGAAGAACAGCGCCATGATCACCAGGGAGTTGAGCCTGATCTTCAGGCTGATGGGAATGATCAGCGAGAAGATACCGAGGATCGGCAACGGAAATATCATGCTCTTGAAGTAGCAGCGGACAGCAAAGATCCCCATGATGCCGGCGATGGCGCCGGAGGCGCCCAAGGCATGCCCAGCCTGGCCGTGAAAGACGAACTCGACCAGGATAAAGACGAGACCGCCGATAAGGCCGGTGAGAAGGTAGAGCCACGAGAACTTCTTCCATCCCACCCGTCGCTCCACAGCCGTCCCGACCACCCAGAGGAACATCATGTTTCCCCAGAGGTGCCCGCCGCTGCCATGGAGAAAGATCGCGGTGATGGCGCTCAGGGGGACATTGAATAAATCGGGTTTGTGCGGCAGAAAGATCAGGTTGTCGGAGATCCATTCTGGCGGGACGTTCATCTCGAAGCCGTAGTAAATGACAACATTGGCGAAGATGATGGCGTAGGTCACCCAGGGCCTGACCTCCGTCCGCCGCTCGTTTTCCGAGCGCATCATCGGGAAGAAGGTAATGTGCTCCCGGAGGAGGTCCATCGTGTCCACGCCGGTGGCCGCGGCATGCATCCGGATGATCAGCAGGAACGCTATCGGAAAGATCAGGACGAGAAAGGTGATGAGACCGGAAAGGTAGTTCTTGACGAGGATGATGGCAACGGCCGTGGCAAGGGCCTTTGCAACGAACGCTTGTTCCTCGTGTTGTTCAAAGTATTCAGAAAACGACATCCGTCCTCCAGCGTGGTGTTTTGTTGAGATGATTCATGACCGATCTATTTCCTGCTAATAAAAAATAGATCAACTCGCATTTCTCCCTTTTAGATCGGTCACCTGCCAAAAACACCGACCCCCCTGCGCATAAGGAGTTTTCTGAAGTCGATACTCGTCCGTTCCCGCTCTTCCTGGAGCACAAACCCGCGGGCCACAACCGACTTTTCTATTTCGGCCATGTGCAGGGCGCCCCAGGGGATGATAATGGTATCGTACCGGGGAAGGGCTTTCCCCAGGTGGCGGAGCACCTCTTTGTTTCGCTGATGGAGAATGTCATCCATGATGGTTTCATTCATTTCCGGGGTGATGTTCTTTTTCGCCCACCCATTGATGGCGATCAGCTCCTTTGCAAAGGAGTTGCTTTCCGTCAACTGCTTGCCGAGGATATTGAGAAAACGGATGGTCGCCGGGTGAAAGCTGCGGATATCCACATCGGACCTGATGATATCCGGGGTGTTGGCCTCGACTCCTTCAGCACCGGACTCTTCGGGCTCCTCAGTGTCGATGACCCTCCCCTTGAACTCCATCTTTTCCTGGGAAGCCAGCCCGAGAAAACCGGCCATTTTCCCATAGCCGAACCTGTTTCGAAGGATGTTCGACTCATCGGTAATCCCTTCGGCCAGCACCACGGTCCGGCCTGCCGAGACCGACCGGACGAAATCGTCGTAGTACTCCTGCTCCCCCACATGAATCATGCTCACCAGTCGGATCGTCTTGCTGTGGAGCCGATAGACTCGCTCGGTCATGTGGACGCCATCCGGCGCGATGCGGATAAAACCCGCGGTTTGCACGGAGAGGTATGCATTGACGAGGAATAGTCCAAGCAGAACCAGGACCACCGGGGCGATAAAGAGGTTGGCTGCGCCGAAGAGTAGGGTGTTTTTGATGCTGAAAAACGGGGGCGGGAACATCTCCTTTGTCAGCAGCAGTTTGCCACCTGCTTTACGGATAGAGTAAAGGGGTAGCATAAACAGGAGCACCTGGATGCAGGCGAATACAAGGCCAAATAACCGCAGATGGGCAAGGGAAGGGAAGAACCACGCGACAAACGGGCACCATACAATAAAGAGAATCAGCGGGAGAAAAACTCGCTTGGGCAACCGTTTATCGATGCCTAGGCAGAAATAGAGCGAAACCGCCAGGAGGATAACGGCATTGGCCAACAGGCTCCGCAGATCCGATAGGGGCGCCCCTGGGGCAACCAGGGATAAAAGTTCATCGAAAACGGAAAGTCCCCCGTCGGCAAGGAACAGGACCAGGAACAAATTTGCAAAGATTCTCATCGGGGGATTTCCTGTGGTGACGGTGTCATGTGGATTTGTGCA
>JANXYN010000026.1 GCA_025356035.1 Geobacteraceae bacterium | reverse complement strand
ATGTAAGATGATGGTAAGGCACGGTGGACTCCTTCTGGTGTGATGGTTGGTCGCGCTTCCAACATTACCAGAAACCCACCGTGTCTACTTGTTTTTTACCCACCTCTCAGGGTGGTGCACTTTGAACTAGATTCTACCGTTGTCATACGAAGGTGGAAGGGTGGGGGCAGTACAGGGCCTAAGTTATTACTCGTTCGTACCGACCATGAGTTCTCCCTACCTTATCGGGCTCATGAATCCAAAAACCGGCGATGTCTGGGGTTCACTGGAGTGGGAACTTTCCCTTGACCCTGCCTTTACTTCCATCCTGTGCAACTGTAACTACAGTACCTATACTGGAGATGCCGTTTGCAGCACGAATGCCACCGACTATCCTGCAGTGAGTCTCGAAGTGGGTAGAAGATACTTCCTCAGAGTCCGCAACTGGAGCAACGCGAGCGACAACGCCTATACCGTAACTGTAAAACCTTTCAACGCTGCAATTGGCTGCAACGCGGGCGGAAGCTGTGAAAGTTTCGAAGCCAGTCTGCCAAATTTCAATTGGTATCCGTCCTGGAGCAATGCCCCTTGGGCGCTGAGCGCCGAAGAGTCGGGCACTGGCACCCACAGCCTTAAAGCAGGGGCTATCCCACCGCCAAGGAAAAAGAGCCCTCAACCTTCCTACACCAGCTGCTTTGATTACTCCGCAACCGATGCTAAGTGGATTGCCTTTAGCCTTAAGAAAAATGTCGATCCAACAGGTACGGACTGGTTGGAGCTGTACATTGATGGTAGTTTGTACAACGGGGGAGGATGGGGAGCATGGAACAGGTGGGATGCCACCAGCACCCCCTGGACTCGTTATTTTACGCGCATTATCTCGGCCGGCTCCCACAACTATAGTTGGTGCTATACCGGCCATAGCACTGGGACCACTGATGCACTCTGGATTGATGATATCGAGCTTGGCTACTAATATACAGAAGAGCGCTAAACGTTCTCCTGGTAGCTTAAAACCCCGCCTCCACATGCGGGGTTTTTTTAATGAAAGATATGCAACACCGTCACTTATTGCACCGACAACCCCGCATACGCCACCACCTGTCGATGATCGCCAGTCACATCACCGCTGGTGGCATAATGAACGAGTTTTGCATTGGTGGCGCCCAGCTTCAGCGCCGCCACCAGCATTATTACCGCCGGGATCACGCCGCACATGGTGATACCATGCTCCCGGCAGGCCTTCAACAGCCCCTCGGGGCTTAACGCCAGCACCTCACGGATGGCGAGCTCGTCCTTCTTTTTCGCCGTGGCGGCCGACTCATAATGGGTCATATCCGAACTGGCAACGATCAGCACCGGCTCGCCGTAGGCGGCGATCGCACTGGCCACACCTTCGCCGAGCGCCCGACAGCTGGCCAGGTCGTCGAAACCGATGCAGATCGGGACGATGGTCACATCGGGGCGGAGATACTGGAGGAAGGGGAGTTGCACTTCGAGGGAATGTTCGTAGCGGTGGGCGGTGGTGTCTTCCTCCACCATGGGGGTATACTGCTGGATAAGCGTTGCGAGCTTCTGGTTGAGCGGAGCGCTCCCCAGTGGGGTAAGCCATTCCCCAGCCGGAAAGAGTGCAGCCATGGCCCCGACGCCATGGTGGTTGGGACCGAGGATCAGCACCGTCTGCGGAATTTCGATGGCGCCGTAGACCCTGCCGGCCACCGCCCCGGAGTAGATGTAGCCGGCATGGGGGGCAATGACGCCCAAAACCGGTTGTCGCGGCTCCTGAACGGCCATCATGCTCTCCAGCTCCCTGCGCAACTCTTCTGGATCAGCGGGATAAAATTGCCCGGCCACTGCTGGCTGGCGTATCATATATCCTCCTTTAGGCCCTTTGGGTCCTTGGGGGCACCTGCAGAAGTAACTTTCACTGAGGGCGCATGCCATGCGCCCCTACAGATCCTGCTTTTCAGGGGCCGGCGGCGTTAGTGGCAGCTCTTCTTGCTGCTCAAACTTGTCCGTTTCGGCCAGTTGCTGGAACTCCTTGAGGGTCGGGAGACTCGCCAGGTCTCGCAGGTTGAAGACCTCCAGAAATTCTTTGGTGGTGCCGTAGATGAGCGGCTTGCCGGGGATGTCCTTCTTGCCGAGGATCTTGATCAGTTGCTTTTCCAGGAGGGTCTTCAGCACCCCGCCCGCATCGACACCGCGCAGGTGCTCGATCTCGGCGCGGATGATCGGCTGGCGATAGGCGATGATGGCCAGCGTTTCCAGGGCGGACTGGCTGAACTTGAACGGCTTGATTTTGGTGAGACGCTTCAGGTAGGGGGCGTTGTCCAGATGGGTGCGCAGTTGATAGCCGCCGGCCACTTCTTCGAGAAAAATGCCGCGCCCTTCCCGCTCACAATCGCACTGCAGCTCGTGCAGTGCGGCGACGACCAGGGGCCGGCCAAATTCCTCAAGGATCGCACAGAGTTTGTCGAGCGCCACCGGTTCATCGGCGACGAACAAGAGGCTCTCCACCACCGACTTAAGATTTGCTGTAGCCAAAGGCATCCTCCGTTGCATCATTCCCATCGGCGGCAAGGACCGTCAGTGTAATCCAGATGGCTCCGCAGCGACTGTTCTGCACGATTCTGACCATCTTCAGCCGGCACAGTTCCAAGATGGAGAGGAAGGTGATAATGATGCATTCGCGGCTGATCGGCTCGCTGAACAGGTCATCGAAGGGGACCGCATCACGCCCCTCAAGAAGGGCAAGGATCTCGCTGATCCGGTCCGCGATGGAGAGGCTTTCCGCAGCCACTTCATGAAAGCTCTCGACTGGAATCTTGGCCAGCACCCTCTGGAATGCCTCGATCAGCTGATAGAGCCCTACTTCCAGGGCTTCATCCTCGGGCTGCAACGCCTGCAGCTCCGGCGCGACGAAGTCCCGGGCGAAGGTATCCCGTCCCAGGACTGTCATGTTCTCGAGGAGCGCGGCAGCCTCCTTGAATTTCTGGTATTCCAGCAGCCTGCGGATCAGCTCAGCCCGTGGATCTTCGGCTTCATCTTCCGCTGTTTCCTCATCCTCCGCAGGGGGGAGCAGCATCTTCGACTTGATCTGGATCAGGGTCGCGGCCATCACCAGGAATTCGCCGGCAATTTCCAGGTTCAGCTCTTTCATCAGCTTGATATATTCGAGATACTGTTTGCTGATGGTCGAAATGGGGATATCGTAGATATCCAGCTCGTTTTTCTTGATCAGATGGAGCAACAGGTCAAGGGGCCCTTCAAAGGCCTCGAGCTTGATATTGTAGGGTGATTCGGCTTCGTTGCTTAGCTGGCGGTTGACCATGATCACCTTTATTAATCAGGCTGAAGGCGGAAGGCTGAAGGTAACCTCGAACATTGAACCTCGTACTTCGCCCCTCGAACCCTAAATTTGAACCGCCGCCCGTACTTCTTCCATGGTGGCCGCGGCGACCTGGGCAGCCTTGCGGCTCCCTTCGGTCAGAACTTCTTCGACCAGTCCCGGCCGTTCTGCCAGCCCCTGGCGCTTTTCCCGGAATGGGGCGAGGGTTTCCACCACGTACTGGCCGAGGATTTTCTTGCAGTCAACGCAGCCGATCTGCGCGCCGCGGCAGGAGTTGACAATCTCTGCCCGTTTTTCGGCAGGCACATAGAGGCTATGCAGGGTGAAGGCGACGCAGCGGTCCGGTTCGCCTGGATCGCTCCGGCGGGGGCGCTGCACGTCGGTCACCATCGACATCACCTTCTTCTGCGTCTCCTCGGCCGTTTCCGAGAGGAAGATGGCGTTGCCGTAGGACTTGCTCATCTTACGGCCGTCCAGACCGAGTACCTTGGGGGTTTCAGTCAAGAGCGCCACCGGCTCCGGAAACACCTCCCGGTACAGGTAGTTGAAACGGCGGGCGATCTCGCGGGTGATCTCCAGGTGCGGCAGCTGGTCGTGACCTACCGGTACTCTGGTTGCCTTGTAGACAATGATGTCGGAGGCCATCAGCACCGGGTAGCCGAGAAAACCGAAAGTGGCCAAGTCCTTGGCGGCAAGATTGTCCTGCATCTCCTTGTAGGTCGGGTTCCGTTCCAGCCAGGAGAGCGGCGTAATCATCGAGAGGATCAGGTTGAGCTCGGCGTGCTGCGGCACCTTGCTCTGGACAAAGATGGTGCTCTGCTCCGGATCGATGCCGAAGGCAAGCCAGTCCAGCAGCATCTCCCGGATATTGTCGCGGATGCCCGCGGTATTGTCATATTCGGTGGTAAGAGAATGCCAGTCGGCGGCGAAGAAGAAACATTCGAACTCTTTCTGCAACTCCAGCCAGTTGGCCAACACCCCGTGAAAATGGCCCAGGTGCAGTTTCCCGGTCGGTCTCATGCCGCTGACGATGCGCTTGTTGGACATATACAGGGTACTCCTTCATTAAAGTTCGGCTAAAAACAAATCCAGTGCAGCACTATTATAAACATCAGTTGAACAGAGCATGTGCATTCAGCCCAACGAGAGCTAACAACAACCGGTACCCCATCTCCACTACCGGCGCAATGACCGCAGAAAAAAACTGGGTAAAGAATACAACGACAATGATAATTATCATGCCGAACGGCTCGATCCGGGAATAGGCCATGGCCTGACGATTGGGAAGCAGCCCCACAGCTACCCTGCCACCATCCAAAGGTGGCACTGGAATGAGGTTGAATATCGCGAGAACGAGATTGATCTGGATGGAAAACTCGAGCATCTGCCTGAGCGGTTCCAGGGCAAGCTCAAACAGCGTGCCATTGGCCAACGGCCAGAGAGCGACCAGCCCCCGCAACACAATGGCCGACAAAACGGCCAGTGCCAGATTGGTGACCGGCCCGGCGGCGGCGACCCAGATCATGTCTCTTTTTGGATGCCGCAGGTTATTGAAATTCACCGGCACCGGCTTCGCCCAGCCGATTCCGACCAGGAACACCATCAGGGTGCCGACGATATCCAGATGTTTAAGGGGGTTCAGGGTCAACCGCCCCATGTACCGGGCGGTCTTGTCCCCCAGCTTGTCGGCCACATACCCATGGGAAACCTCATGGCAGGTGATCGCCATCAGGGCGGGGACCAGCATTATCGATACCTTGTGCAGAAACTCTTCCATAGTGCTCCCTAAATCTTTACCGCTTGCCAGATCTTGGCAAACACTCTTTTCTACCAGATTGACAACCGAAAGTCAACGCGCGCTGCATTGATGCAGGATGAACTCCTCAGCACCAACAAAGAAAGGCGGGATTGCTCCCGCCTTTCTTTGTCCATATGCAGTTATCGGCTCACACGTCGTAGTAGAGGGCGAACTCGAGGGGGACCGGACGCATCCGGACCGGATTGACCTCGGCTTCGGTCTTGTACTCGATCCATTTCTCGATGACATCGGCGGTGAAGACATCCCCTTTGAGGAGGAACTCATGGTCGTCCTTGAGAGCCTTGAGGGCCTCTTCCAGGGTTCCCGGAGCTGAAGGAATATTGGAAAGCTCTTCCGGGGAAAGCCCGTAGATATCCTTGTCAAGCGACTGACCCGGATCGATTTTGTTCTCGATCCCGTCCAGACCGGCCATCAGCATGGCGGCAAATGCAAGGTAGCCGTTGCAGGAAGGATCGGGTGTCCGGTATTCGATCCGCTTCGCCTTCGGATTGGTGGACATCATCGGGATACGGATTGCAGCGGAGCGGTTCCGGCTGGAGTAGGCCATGTTGACCGGCGCTTCGAAGCCCGGCACCAAACGCTTGTAGGAGTTGGTGGTCGGGTTGGTGATGGCGCAAAGTGCCCTGGAATGCTTGATGATCCCGCCGATATAGTAGAGGGCCATCTTGGAAAGTCCACCGTAGCCGTCCCCGGCGAACAGGTTGACGCCACCCTTCCAGAGCGACTGGTGCGAATGCATCCCGGAGCCGTTATCACCGTAAAGGGGCTTCGGCATGAAGGTTGCGGTTTTACCATTACGGACTGCGACGTTTTTGACGATGTATTTGAACCACTGCAGCTTGTCGGCAATGTCCACCAGCGAGGAGAAGCGCATGTCGATCTCGCACTGGCCGCCGGTGGCGACTTCATGGTGCTGGGCCTCGACCCGGATCCCGACTTTCTGCATTTCCATGACCATCTCGTTACGGATGTCGTTCAGGGAGTCGGTGGGGGCGCAGGGGAAATAGCCTTCCTTGTGGCGCGGTTTGTAGCCGAGGTTAGGGAACTCTTCACGGCCGGTATTCCAGGTCCCTTCCGAAGAATCAACGAAATGGAAGGACTGGTTGGAGGTGGAATCGTAACGGACCTCGTCAAAGATGAAAAATTCGGCTTCCGGTCCGAAGTAAGCGGTATCGGCCAGGCCGGTCGATTTCAGATACGCCTCGGCCTTGCGGGCGATGTTGCGCGGGTCACGGGAGTAGTCTTCCTTGGTGATCGGATCGAAAATGTTGCAAATCAAGCTCATGGTCGGGATCGCGGTAAACGGATCCATCCTGGCGGTTTCCGGATCGGGGAGGATGATCATGTCGGAGGCATGAATCGGCTGCCAACCACGGATCGAGGACCCGTCGAAGCCCAACCCCTCTTCAAAGGTGTCTTCGCTGAATTCGCTCATCGGGGTGGTGAAATGCTGCCAGATCCCGACAAAATCCATAAATTTGTAATCAACCATCATGGCGCCATTTTCTTTGGCAAAACTAACTACTTCTTTTGGTGTCATCTAAACAATCTCCTCTCTCGTTATTTAAATGCTACGCTTAAAGCGCTTCTTCCCCACGTTCACCGGTCCTGATCCGGACCACCTCTTCTACCGGTGTCACAAATATCTTGCCGTCGCCGATCCGGCCGGTCTTGGCAGCCTGGGCAATGGTCTCAACCACCTTCCCCACCACCTCGTCGGAAACGATAATTTCCATTTTGATCTTGGGAATGAAATCCACCACGTACTCAGCACCACGGTACAGTTCCGTATGGCCTTTCTGCCTGCCGAAACCCTTGACCTCGCTGATGGTTATTCCCTGGATGCCGATCTCGTTGAGGGCCTCCTTTACTTCATCCAGCTTGAAAGGTTTGATGATCGCTTCGACTTTCTTCAAGGATGGTCACCCCCTGCCGTTATTTAGTACCTAAAAACCCGTGGATTATAATTATCCGGCCTGCAGAATGCAAGCTTTTAAAAGCCTGCCCTGTTTCTCGAATATTTGCAAATTGCTTGCCTAAAAATATTATTATACAATCAGTAAACATTCCGCCATGTTAGCTGCGGAGAGGAATCTCTTTGTGCAGACACCCGGTTGAACAGCACAAAAAATAAGCAACAGGCCCCGCAACTGGTTAATAAATAGTCACGGCCAGCGAGTTTAAGTGTACCTGACCAAAGCGAATAATCAAAAATTTTCTCCGCTTTTTTCACCCAGCTCCAGTAAAGCGTATAACTCCTCGACGCGAGGCATGACAACCCCCTTCGCGGCGGCCAGCCGCAAGGGATTGCCGAAAATAAAGGCAAGTTCCAGCGGCCGCCCTTCTTCCCGGTCAATCTGCATCGAAGGCTTGTACGGCCCTAGTGATCTAGAAAAGACAACCATCTGTTCCGCCAACGCCGTATCGATGTCCTCCGACAGCCCCTGCGCGTTGGCTGCAACAATCACCTCCACCATCATCTGAAGGATCAGCTGGCGGGTCCGGTTATGGTTCAGCAGCGCATCCACCGGTTTTTGTGCCAGGGCGCAGATGCCATTGAAAGGGATGTTCCATACCAGCTTCTCCCACCTAACCCGCACCAGATCTGCGACGACCCGGCAATCGACACCGGCGGTCCGGAAAACTTCGGCAATCGGTTCGACCCTGCGGGGATCGCGACTGCTGTAGTTGCCGATGGCGATACGCCCCTGACTCAGGTGGTGGATAACGCCCGGCTCGCCTCGGTTGGAACAGAGATACGCCACCCCTCCAAGAATTCGCTCCGCCCCGAATAGCTCCGCCAGCAGCTCCTCATTGCCGAGCCCGTTCTGCAGGGTCAGGATCAAGGTCTCCTGCCCGACCAGCGGGGTAATCAGTTCGCCAAAGCGGTCATTGGCAAAAGTTTTGAGACCGACCACCACCAGTTCGACAACGCCGATCTCGGCAGGAGACCGGAAGCCCTGCACCTTGTCCAGATGAAAGTCGCCTTCCACCGAATGGACGGTCAGCCCCTTCGCCATGATGACTTCGTAATCGCGACGCAGCAGAAACCGGACGTCATGGCCGGCCTTCGCCAACTTTGCCCCGTAAAACAAACCCAGTGCTCCGGAACCAACTATTGCTATGCGCATACCACCTCCTGTTCTTATCCCTTCCGCGCTTCGGTCTTCCGCGCCCCCGACTTTTTTGTCCCCTTGGTGGCCACTGCACTCCAGGGATCATCGGGCCACGGATGTTTCGGATAGCGCCCCTTCAACTCCTTCTTTACCTCCAGATAGGCCCCGTTCCAGAACCCCTTCAGGTCGCGGGTCACTTGAATCGGCTGGCGGGCCGGGGAGAGGAGGTGCAGCACCACGGCAACTCTTCCCCGCGCCACTTTGGGGGTATCGGCCAGACCAAACATCTCCTGCAGCTTCACTGCCAAGTGTGGCGGCTCTTCTGCCGAGTAGCAAAGCGACAGCCTGGAACCGCTTGGCACGGTGACATGGGGTGGCGCCAACTCCTCCAGCTTGCGCTGCTGCTCCCAGCTCAACAGCCCCTTCAATGGCGCCACCAGGTCTACTGCAGCCAGCTTGGAGAGGGAGTTAATTCCGGCCAGATGCGGTCCAAGCCAGTCGACAAGGGTTGCCAGCAACTGCCGGGACGAGAAGTCCGGCCACGCATCTTCCGGAAAGGTCCGTGCCAGAAACTGGACCCTGGCCTGCAGTTGCAAAGCAGACTGGGACCAGTTGAGAGAGGCAAGGCCGGGGCCATCGGGAGCGATAAGCCCGTTCACCAACGCAGTTACCAGCTCCTGGGTGGTGGGCTTCACCTGTCTGGCGGCCAGCACCAAGGCACCGAAACTCTCCTCCTCTTTGGCGACCACACGCCCTTCACGATTGTCCCAACGCACCAGCCGGCGCCATTCAAGCTGCCCAGCAAACTCCGTGCGCAGCGTTGCCAGTGAAAGCGCGCTTGCCAGGTGGATTACCCCCTCGCTCCGCTCACCGCCTTCGACCGACGCAGCCACCAGATATGAGGCATCGCGCACAGCGCAGCGGGGGGAGAGTGCGGCACCGCGGCCGTTCGCAAGGAGATAGCGTGGAGAAGCTGGCTCACGCTGTTGGCCAATCCGGTCGGGATAAGCCGCTGCGAGGAGGCGGCCAATCAGTTCGGCATTCACACCCCCCGACCTGTCCTTCTCCCCCAGATAACGTCGCCAATAACCGGCCACCTTGTCAACGGCGCGGCAAGCGACTGGGTCTACCCGCCCCTGGTCCTGCTCATCGCCTCCTCTCCTGCGCCAACTGGCCAGGGCCTCCAGCCGGTCGAGCAGGTCGCTGTCACTGATCTGCGGCTTGGCCGAGCCGGCCGCACCGCGGAAAATATCGCGCTCCGCCAGCAATGCCACCAGTTCACAGCCAATGGCACCGACACCCAGCCGTTGTGCCAGCAGTAACAGGTGGGAAAGGCGAGGATGAATTGGGAGGGCGGCCATGGCCCGACCCTGTGGAGTAATCTTGCCCTGCGGATCGAGGGCGCCGAGCCTCGCCAGGAGCCGGCGCCCCTCTGCCAGAGCGGCAGCTGGCGGTGGATCGAGCCAGGAAAGCGTGTTGGCCTCGCTGATCCCCCACTGGGCCAGCTCCAGGGCCAGCGGAGTCAGGTCCGAATTGCGGATTTCCGGCGCGGTAAAGGGGACCAGGGTGCGCTGGGTGTAAACACTCCAGAGCCGGTAGCATACCCCTGGCCCCAACCGGCCGGCACGACCGGTCCGCTGCTCGGCGGAAGCAGCCGACACCCGGACGGTTGCCAGCCGGTTCAGGCCGGAAGCAGGGTCAAACAGCGACTGACGACTCCAGCCGCTGTCAACGACCACCCCCACCCCTTCGATGGTAAGACTGGTTTCGGCAATGTTGGTCGCCAGCACCACCTTGCGCTGGCCGGCCGGAACAATCGCCTGCTGCTGGGCCGCAAAGGGGAGGTCGCCGTACAAAGGGCAGATCAGCACCGAGGCCCCCCCGCCACTTTCCTGTAACAACTTCTGACAGCGGCGAATTTCACCGGCGCCCGGGAGAAACGCCAGGATATCGCCGCTGGTTTCCCGTAGCGCCAGTTTGATCCCCCTGGCAGTGGCCCGGGCGATATCCGCATCCCCCTCCTCGCCCAGGTAACGAATTTCCACCGGGTAGCTGCGCCCCGCACTACTGACAATTGGCGCCTCACCCAGCAGCCTGGCCACCGGCCCTCCATCGAGGGTCGCCGACATGACCAGGATCTTCAGCTCCTCCCGAAGCCCAAGCTGTACATCACGGCAGAGGGCAAGGGCCAGATCGGTATTGAGGCTTCGTTCATGGAATTCGTCGAAGATCACCACCCCCACCCCGACCAACGCCTGATCGGCTTGCAGACGGCGGGCCAGGATCCCTTCGGTCACTACCTCGATGCGGGTGGCGGCGGAAACCTGCCGTTCGAACCTGATGGTGTAGCCGACGGTCTGGCCAACCTCTTCCTTGAGCTGGGCCGCCATCCAGCGGGCTGCGTTGACCGCCGCCAGCCGGCGCGGTTCGAGCATGATGATCTTTTGTCCGTTGATAAATGAGGCTTTCAGCAAGGCGAGGGGAACCCTGGTGGTCTTGCCGGCACCGGGTGGGGCCTGCAGCACCAGTGAGGGATGCTGGTGCAGAGCGGCCAGAACCTCTGGCAACACCGCTTCGATGGGGAGTGTGATGAGTTCTGGCATGTCAGAAAACGGTACGCAGACTCTCAAGGGTGATCCCGACCAGGGATTCAACCACCCTGCTGGCCTGGGTAAGTTTTTCCTCCGGATAGCTGTTGACCACTGCCAGCACGCGGATGCCGGCCCCGGTTGCCGAGGCGATCCCGGCCGGGGTATCCTCGATGGCCAGACAGTTGTCACCCCGGATTCCATGGCTCGGAAAGAGTACGCGGAGCTTTTGCACCGTCAGGATGTAGCTAGCCGGGTCAGGCTTACTGGCTGCCACATCATCGGCAGTGACAATGACATCAAAGGCATCGTCAATCGCCAATTGCCGGAGGATTGGCTGGATATCTGCAGAAAGCGCCCCGCTGCAAAGACCGAGCGGCAGGTTCCCTGAAATCGCCTTGATCAGCTCCACCGCCCCGGGGTAAGGGGCCACACCCCGTGCGATCGCCGTTTGGAACCCCCGCGCCTTGGCAGCAATCAATTCGCCGAGTTCCTGAGCAGATAATGCCCTGCCGGCCGCTTTATACGCCTCCCGAAACGCATCCCGGTCATCAAAACCGATGTAATGGCTGACATATTCCTCCCAGGCGTAGCCGAGCCCCAACGGCACCAGCACTTCCTGAAATGCCTTGTAATGGAGCGGCTCGGTATCGACAATGATACCGTCAAAATCGAAGATCACGGCTGCAAGCATCGGTTCACTCCACTTCCTTAAATTTCAAGCTCGTTTCTGCTTAGCCCTACCCAACCGGTGCCGCTCCCTCACTGCCATCAGCAGGAAAACAGACCCTGCCCCAACCAGATCTGCAATTACATCGAAGAGATCGGCGCTTCTGGTCTTTGTGAACAGCCCCTGCAAAACCTCGATCAGGATGCCGAAAAAAACCGACGCCAGCAACGCCCAGCGCCACGCCCGCGCAGTACATGCCTGCAAGGCCCATCCCCCCAGCAGAATAAAGCCCAAAAAGGCGCCGGCATGCTGCAGCTTGTCCCAACCCAGAATGCCCGACATGGATGGTGGTGAAGGGAGCAACGCAAGCCAGAGGAGGATTATCGCATAAACGGCCCAAAGAAGAAACCGCACAGAAGTTTTCATTCCCACCTCGCTGTCCCGGTTCGGTTATCAGCCAAAACAAAAAAACAGCAATTCCGGGAAGAATTACTGTTCTGATGGTTAGGTGGTGATCCCAAGGGGATTTGAACCCCTGTTACCGACGTGAAAGGCCGGTGTCCTTACCGCTAGACGATGGGACCATAATATATGCGCTATCTGACTGGTTTAAACACTTACCCTTCCACCATTCAATCATCACTGGTTTTGAAAATGGCTGGGGTGCTAGGATTCGAACCTAGGATGACGGAGTCAGAGTCCGTTGCCGTACCGCTTGGCTACACCCCAATGGCAGCAAAACTTTATAGCAAAAATTGCCCAGCCCGTCA
>JANXYN010000025.1 GCA_025356035.1 Geobacteraceae bacterium | reverse complement strand
ACGCCTCCAAAGCGAAACAGGCCACCTCGCGGAAAAAGTTGCTGGAGAAACTCACCATCGAGGAGATGCCGATCTCGTCAAGAAAATACCCGTTTGTGGTGTTCAAGCCGGAGCGCCCCTGTGGCGATGTCATCCTGGAGATCCAGGGGCTTTCCAAGGCGATCGATGGGGTAGTCGTACTGAATGACCTGACCCTGACGGTCCGCAAGGGGGACAAGATCGCTCTGGTCGGTGGCAACAGCCTGGCCAAGACCACCCTCTTCCAGATCCTGGCTGGGGAGCTGGAGCCGGATAGCGGCAGCTTCCGTTGGGGGGTGACCATCACTTCTGCCTATTTCCCGAAGGAGAACAGCTCTTTCTTCGAGAGGGATCTGAATCTGATCGAGTGGCTCGGCCAGTACTCTCCCCCCGCTGAAGGGGAGAACTTTGCCCGGGGCTTCCTAGGGCGGATGCTCTTCTCCGGGGAGGAGGCGCTGAAGAAGACCAGTGTCCTTTCCGGTGGGGAACGGGTCCGCTGCATGCTTTCACGAATGATGCTTGCCGGTGCCAATGCCCTGATCCTCGACGAGCCGACCAACCACCTCGACCTTGAATCGATTACTGCCCTCAACAATGGCCTGATTGCGTTCACCGAGGTGGTGCTGTTCGCCTCCCATGACCACCAGTTCGTCTCTACCGTGGCGAACCGGATCGTGGAAATCACCCCGTTCGGGATCATTGACCGGGTGACCGGTTTTGACGACTACCTGGAAGACGGGGAAGTCTCAGGGCTAAGGGATGCGCTGTATCATGGCCACCAGGAGCTCGACCTGTAAATAGGCAACACCGCAGACCGGCCTCCTCATGACGTTTTGCAAGAGGTTCAAGTGACAAGTAGTTTACTGAAGACCGTGGGGACGGGTGATGAAAAAAAGTAATTCTTCAGATACCGCCCTGGTCTGGTCGTCGGAACTGGGGCGGGTCTGCCCAGCCTGTGGCAAGGCAGTCGCATCGTGCATCTGCCGGAAGCAGCGGGCGCATTTGGCCGGCGACGGGATCGTCAGGGTCCGGCGCGAGACGAAAGGGCGGGGCGGCAAAACGGTGACGGTGGTGGCCGGAGTGCCGGTTGACGACGGAAAATTGAAGGTGCTGGCCGGTGATCTGAAGCGTTGCTGCGGGTCAGGCGGGACGTTGAAGGAAGGGCTCATAGAGATCCAGGGTGACCACTGCGATCTGTTGGTGGCCGAACTGACGAAGCGCGGGTTCACGGTGAAGCGGGCCGGTGGTTAGCCGGTCGTGCCTCTTTGCAATAAGATACAAAAAAGCCTGCAGCAGCAGGCTTTTTTGTATCCATGATTTAGAACAAATAGGGTTATTGAAGTAAGATTTTTTTAAATGATCTTGGTCAACGGGTACTCGATGATCCCCTCCGCCCCGAGTTGGATCAGTTTGGGGATGATCTCGCGTACCTCCTTTTCATGGAGGACAGTTTCGATGGAGACCCAGTCCGACTTGTAGAGATGGGCGACGGTGGGGTTCTTCAGGCTCGGCAGGATGCGGATGATCGGCTCCACCTTGTCGTTCGGGGCGTTCATCTTGAGCCCGACCATGTTTTCGGCAGAGAGGGCCGATTGCAGCAGTGTGGCGATCTGCTGGATCTTCTCCCGCTTCCACGGGTCTTCCCATGACCGTTTGTTGGCGATAATCACCGGTGTGGATTCCATCATGGTTTCCACGATCCGCAGGCCGTTTGCCTTGATGGTGGAGCCGGTTTCAGTGACCTCGACAATGGCGTCGCACAGACCTTCCACCACCTTTGCCTCGGTGGCGCCCCAGGAAAACTCCACAGTAACCGGGATCTGCCGTTCGGCAAAATAGCGCTTGGTGAAGCCAACCAGTTCAGTGGAGATGGTGGCCCCTTTCAGGTCCTCCGGCTTCTGTACCTTCGAATCCTGGGTTACTACCAGTACCCAGCGGGCCGGCCTTCTCGAAACTTTGGAATAGACCAGGTCGCAGACGGTTACTACTTCTGAGTCGTTTTCCATGACCCAGTCACGGCCGGCGATGCCGACGTCGATGGTCCCTTTTTCCACGTACTTGCTCATCTCCTGGGTGCGGATGAGATTGCACTTCATCTGTTCATCGTCAATGGCGGGGAAATAGCTGCGCGACGACAGGGTGATCTGCCAACCGGCCTTTTTGAATAGCTCAACGGTGGCGTTTTCCAGGCTCCCTTTGGGGATACCGAATTTCAGCAGGTTTGACATAGTCTAGACCTCACAAAAAGAGTTAATTCCGCTTGGCGGTTTTCCCAGGTCCTTCAGTGTCTGCCGTGGCAAAATCGTTTGGCTTATTTTTTGTAGACCTCTTTCGGATCAAAGAGGGGGTTCGAATGTTCGACCCAGGTACCGTTCTCCCAGCGGACGTAGAAGCAGCTCCGATTGCCGGTATGACAGGCGGCCGGGCCGTTCTGCTTGACCTTGATGATCACCGTGTCCGCATCGCAGTCGGTGAGGACTTCCTGGACCTCCTGGGTATTGCCGGATTCTTCCCCCTTCATCCAGTATTTATTCCGGCTCCGGCTGAAAAACCAGGTTTTCCCTGATTCCAGGGTCAGGTTCAGGGTCTTCTCGTCCATGAATGCCACCATCAGGACTTCATTGGTCAGGTAGTCCTGGATCACCGCGGGAATCAGGCCGCCCATCTTCGCAAAATCAATTTTAATCACCGCTCTTGTTCCTCCTGCAAAGGTCTCTGCATCCGCAACACACCAGTTCTAATACATCGGGATGCCGGCTGCTGTCAAATAAAATAAAAAAAGCCCCGGATTGCTCCGGGGCTTTTCTGTCTTGCTTCGAGTCGGTTGCTTAGACTCTGGTTACGTTGGCAGCCTGCAGGCCTTTCGGACCCTTGGTCACCTCAAACGTTACCCGGTCGCCTTCTGCTAAGGATTTAAATCCGTCACCTGCGATGGCGGAGAAATGTACAAATACGTCGTCGCCATTCTCCTGCTCAAGAAACCCAAACCCCTTGCTGTCGTTAAACCATTTTACAGTTCCGTTTACCATTTACTTACTTCTCCTAGTGCTTCTTGTTAGTTTTTATCCGGGACTATCCGCGGACAAGAATGACATTAACAGTTTTGCCTGGACAATGTCAAGGGAATTAATTCTGCCACATAAAATAAATTGCGATTTGCCCATGAAACGGCTCATTTGTTGCGTAGTTTAATCCCTTCCGTGGTGAGTTCAATGGCCGCTTCCTTGTACAGGCTGCCGATCGCCTTTTTAAAGGTCTTTTTGCTCATTTTCAGCAGTTCGACGATCTGTTCAGGAGGGCTCTTGTCGTTAAGTGGCAGGAAACCGCCGGCGGCCGCCAGGGCCTGCAGGACCCGTTCTTTGCTCCCCGCCAGATCCGGTTCGCCACCCCTGCGCAAGGTCACATCGATTTTTTTGTCCGGGCGGATCTTGTGGACATAGCCCTTGAGCCTGCTGCCGGGCTCCGGTTTGTCATAGAGCTCGTTATTGAACAAAAGCCCCGCGTAGCGGTCGTTGATAATGACCTTGGCCCCCAGGTCGGTGAAGGCATAG
>JANXYN010000008.1 GCA_025356035.1 Geobacteraceae bacterium | reverse complement strand
GAAGAAGCGGGCGAGTTCAAGGCTGCTGCTGATCGGTGCGGCGTGGATGTCATATTTCTCCTTACTCCCACCTCAGATGCCGGCAGAATTAGCAAGGTTCTGAAGCTGGCAAGCGGCTTCATCTATTACGTCTCGGTGACCGGCGTCACCGGGGCGCGGCTACAGGTGGCCGAATCGGCAGACAGCGCCGTGGCCAGGATCAAGAAGAACAGTAAGGTGCCGGTGGTGGTGGGCTTCGGCATTTCTGACCCGGCCCAGGCAGGGGCGATGGCCGCCATTGCCGACGGCGTGGTGGTGGGGAGCGCGCTGGTAAAATTCTTCGAAGAATATGCCGATAGTGAGCTAAAGACACGCCTGGCCGGCTTTGTCACGTCCTTGAAGGCGGGGATCAGGAGTGTTTCCTAGCACCCTTTTTGCTCATCCGTCTCCGCTGCTTTTTTTAGCCGCGTAACTGCCACGTCCAGGCCTATCCACTGGTAAAACGATTGACATCCGGCCGTTTTTTTGGTAACAAAAAACAGTTTTATTTTCAATAAAATGGCAACAGAACGACTGCTGTGCCAAAATGAGGCAGAAATATGACCTGGTTCAAAAAGAACAATGCGCCGCTGGCGCAGGCTGAAGAGAAAAAGGTTAAGGTTCCCGAAGGACTCTGGACCAAGTGCCCTAATTGCGCGGAAATTATCTATTCCAAGGAGGTGGAGAAGAACCTCCAGGTCTGCCCGAAATGTAACTACCATTTCCGCATCACTGCCCAGAAGCGGTTGGCGCTGATTCTCGATGAGGAGAGTTTTGTCGAGCATGATGCCGGCATGATGTCGGTGGATTTCCTTGATTTTAAAGATACCAAGAGCTACAAGGATCGCATAAAGGCCACCGTGGCTAAGGGTGGTTCGAAGGACGCCATCATCTGCGGCTCGGGGAAGATCGAGGGGATCCCGGTCGAGATTGCGGTCTTCGACTTCTCCTTCATGGGGGGAAGTATGGGGAGCGTGGTTGGCGAGAAGATCACCCGCGCCATCGAACGGGCGATTGCCAACCATACGCCGGTTCTCATCTTTTCCTCTTCCGGCGGGGCGCGGATGCAGGAAAGCATTCTGTCGCTCATGCAGATGGCGAAGACCTCGGCGGCCCTAGCAAAATTGCGGGAAAAGGGTCTGCCGTATATCTCGGTGCTCACCGATCCCACCACTGGCGGGGTGACCGCGAGTTTTGCCATGCTTGGCGATATCAACATGGCCGAGCCCAAGGCGCTGATCGGTTTCGCCGGTCCCCGCGTGATTGAACAGACTATCAGGCAGAAACTCCCCGAGGGGTTCCAGCGCGCCGAATACCTCCTCGATCACGGCATGGTCGATATTATCGTCGAACGCAAGGATATGAAGCAGAAGCTGGCGCTGATTCTCCAGATGCTCTGTCACTAACCACTTTTCCCCATGACCTATCGGGAGACACTTGCATATATCTACGGTCTGGGGCGCTTCGGCATGCGCCCTGGGCTGACGAAGATCAAGACTCTCCTGAACTCCCTTGGCAATCCGCAAGACAAGATGGCAGTCGTACATGTGGCCGGGACAAACGGCAAAGGTTCTACGGCTGCCTTTCTATCAGCGATACTTGCTGCCGGTGGTTATCAGGCAGGTCTCTATACGTCGCCTCACCTGATCAACTTCACTGAACGGCTTAAAATCAATGGTGTCGAGATAACCGAGGCAGAGCTTGTCCCGCTGGCTAGCCGGGTTATTGCCGCTGCGCCGCCGGAGACCACCTTTTTTGAACTGGTGACCGCCATGGCGTACCTCCATTTTGCGGACAAAGGGGTGGCGTTGGCGGTGATGGAAGTAGGCATGGGGGGGCGTTTTGATGCCACCAATGCCGCCGACGGCATCCTCTCAGTGATCACGCCGGTGGCGTTGGATCATTGTGAGCATCTCGGCTGCACGCTTCCAGCGATCGCCCTGGAGAAAGCCGGGATTATCAAGGCCGGCCGGCCGGCGGTGATAGCCCAGCAAGCAGCAAATGTGCTGGCAGTCCTGCAGGAAGCGGCTGGCCGGAGCGGCAGTCACCTCTATCGGGACGGCGCAGATTTTACTTCCCGCTGGAATGCAGATGGGCTTGTCTATCAAGGTTTGCATTGCAGTTTGAGCGGACTAAAACCAGGCATTGGCGGCCATTATCAGGCGACAAACGCTGGACTGGCCTTGTGTGCGGCTGAATTGCTTAGTCAGGCCGGTTTCCCTCTGCAGGTTCAGGCACTGGGTTGCGGGATTGAAGGTGCTTGCTGGCCCGGCCGGATGGAGATGCTGCCGGGCAATCCCCGGGTGCTCCTGGATGGCGCGCACAATCCTGCCGGGAGTAACGCGTTGGCCGAGGCCCTGGTGGATATTCCCCGCCAGCGGTTGCTTCTGGTCGCCGGTATCATGGGCGATAAGGATCTTGAGGGCATTCTCGCACCGCTCCTTTCGTTGGCAGATTTGCTTTATGCGGTTGCTCCCGCTCTGCCGAGGGCGCTCTCTTCCGCCACGCTGGCCGCGTTCTGCCAGGTCAGGGGAATTCCCGCTGTCGATGCAGGTTCGGTAGCGGAGGGGCTGGCGCTGGCCCAGCAGGCCGCCGGCACCGACGACCTTATCCTGGTGTGCGGTTCCCTGTTCACCGTTGGCGAAGCTAGGGCCCTCCTTCTCGCTAGAAACTTTGAACCATTCCGTGGATGACCGGCGCTATTCAATGAGACTTTTCCCCCATTCTATCATGCTGTTTCTCGCTCTCCTGCTGGTCTTCCCCTGTGCTGCCCCGGGGGAAAACCTGCAGGAGGTCAGCGGCATATCAATCAAGGCTGACACCCTCTCCTACGAAAAAGAATCCGCTACCTACAATGCCTCGGGCAACGTGCTGATCGAGGGGAAAGGGCTGACCCTCCTGGCTGATACCGCTAAGCTACGGCAGTCCGACAATCTGGCCACCGCCGATGGCAATGTGGTGCTGGTCAAGGAGAGCGACGTGCTGCGGGGCGACCACCTGCTGCTTAATCTGGCCACCGAACAGGGGGAAGTGCAAAACGGCGACCTCTTCATCAAGAAGGGGAACTTCCATATCCGCAGCGACCGGATGAAAAAGGTCGGCAAAGAGGATTACCGGCTGGAACGTGGGACCTTTACCACCTGTAACGGCGAATTCCCCAGCTGGAAGTTCACCGCCAGCGACCTGGATGTGACCCTGGAAGAGTACGCAACCGGCAGGCACGCGATTTTTTACGTGAAGGATATCCCGCTCTTCTATACCCCCTACATCGCCTTCCCGGTGAAGCGGGAACGCCAGTCCGGGTTCCTGATTCCCCAGCCCGGCACTTCAAGCAAGCGCGGAACAAGCCTGGACATCCCCTTTTACTGGGCCATATCTCCCAGTCAGGACGCCACCTTTGACCTGGATCTGCTGAGCAAGCGGGGTGCCGGCACTAGCCTCGACTATCGTTATATCTGGCGAAAGGGGAGCGAAGGGCGCTTCCGCGGCTATGGCATCTACGACACCATGCTGAAACAGTATCGTGGCGAACTCTCCCAGCAGCACCAGGAGATGGTTTCTCCCACCTTCAATGTCAAATCCGATCTGAACCTGGTCAGCGACCGCGAATTTTTTAGCGACTATGCCGATGCAGCCGGCGTTTACAACCGACAGCTCCTAGAATCGACTATCTCCCTCACCAAATACTGGCAACGGAGCATGCTGGCTGCGGAAACCCGTTATGTGGAAGACTTGGTCGCCCCCAATAACCGAAAGACCCTGCAGAAGCTGCCAACCGTGTATTTTACCGGCATCCGCCAGAGGGTAGGGGATACGCCTCTTTATTTTTCTCTGGATTCCCGCTTTGACAACCTCTCTCGCCAGGAGGGGCCTAATGGGCAACGGCTCGACCTGCACCCGATTCTTACCACCTATGCCTCTCCCGGCGAATTCATCGGTCTTTCTGTATGGGGGGGGTACCGCGAGAGGTTGTATAATGTCTATGGCTCCGGTTCAAGCAGAGCCTACCATGAGTCAGGCATCCCGGACCTGGGGGGGACCATATCCACCACCTTGGCCAGGGTCTATGAGGTTGAGGGGGGCGACCTGCGGAAGGTGAGACATTCGCTGATTCCTGAGGTAACCTATACATACGTACCGAATAAAAACCAGACCGACCTGCCGGATTTCGATTACAACGACCGGGTTGCCGCCAGTAACATGATCACCTATTCCCTGACCAACGTCCTGACCGGCAAGTTCGGCCAAGGCGATGCACCTCCCCTGTACCGTGACCTTGTATATCTGCGGCTGAGCCAGGGGTACGGGTACGAATTCAGTCGCGAAAGGCAGGATCTTCTCACCATGGTGGGCGTGGACGAGAAACGGCCGTTGACCGATGTACGGATTGAGGCGCGGCTTTCTCCACTGAAGTCGCTTTCCCTATCTACTGACAGCCGTTATAATACATACCACGGCTACTTTTCAACAACCGGTCTGGCAGCCGACTTCAATGACGGCAGTGGTAACCTGTTCGGGGTCGGCTACCGCACTGTGCGCGGACAGCTGAAGTATCTGGAGGGGAGGGCTGGCATTAGTCTTGTCAAACCCTTGGTTTTCAATTACTATACCCGCTACTCCTTTGACCGGCGGGACTTTCTCGAATCCCTGTATGCCCTGGAGTATAAACAACAGTGCTGGAGCGTGATCCTCTCTTACCAGGAGAGGTTGGATAACCGCACGTTATTGATCAACTTCACCCTGTCCGGCATCGGCTCCATTATGCCGATCCGGGCGATGTAAGCATGGGAGAGGATATGACCGCAGCGTTTACCCCCCACGCCATCCTGGTCACCGGTGGCGCGGGCTTCATCGGCTCCAATTTTATCAATCATTTCATGGGGGCCAATCCCGGCTGCCGGGTGGTGAACCTCGACCTGCTCACCTATGCCGGCAACCTGGAAAATCTGACCGGGGTGGAGAGTCGCCCCGACTATCGGTTTGTCCGGGGGGACATCTGCGATGCGCCGCTGGTTGCCAGCCTCCTGACCGAGGAGCGGATCGAGGCGGTGCTCCACTTTGCCGCCGAATCCCACGTGGACCGTTCCATCACCGGGCCGGAGATCTTTGTCCGCACCAACGTCCTTGGCACCCAGGTGCTGCTGGAGGAGAGCCGCCGGCATTGGCAGGCCAATAAATCCGCCGATTTTCGCTTCCTCCAGGTTTCCACCGACGAGGTCTATGGCTCGCTGGGCGCCACCGGCTTTTTCACCGAGGAGACGCCGCTCGCCCCCAATTCCCCCTATTCGGCCAGCAAGGCCGGTGCCGATCTGCTGGTCCGTGCCTACCATGAAACCTATGGCATGCCGACTCTCAACACCCGCTGCTCCAATAATTATGGCCCCTACCATTTCCCGGAAAAGCTAATCCCCCTGATGATCACCAACATCATCAACCAAAAGCCACTGCCGGTCTATGGCGATGGACTCAATGTCCGTGACTGGCTCCATGTGAAGGACCATTCCCGGGCCATCGAGACGGTGCTGAAAAAGGGGCGGGGCGGGAGCATATACAACGTCGGCGGCAACAATGAGTGGAAAAACATCGATATCGTCAACCTGGTCTGCGACCTGCTCGACGGCAGGCTGGGGCGGCAGCCTGGCGCAAACCGGCAACTGATCGCCTTTGTCAAGGACCGGCCCGGGCACGACAAACGCTACGCCATCGACGCTGCCAGAATCAAGCGGGAGCTCGGCTGGGAGCCTGGCTACACCTTTGAACAGGGGATTGCCGAAACCATCGACTGGTATCTGCACAACCAGGAGTGGGTGGCAAAGGTCACCTCCGGCGCCTATCGGGACTACTACGAGAAACAGTATGGGAGATAAAGCCCTGCGACGTGCTGCGTGCGACGTGCGACGGTAAACCGTCCAGCACTTAGCACGTCGCACGAATCACGTCGCACGTCGCACGGATTACGGAGGTCTAATGATACTGGTGGTTGGCGCAAAGGGGATGCTCGGCCAGGATCTGCTGCAGTCCCTTGCCGGCGAGGTGCGCGGGGTGGATATCGACGATATCGATATCACCTCGCTGGAGTCTGTGCAGAGGGTGCTGTTGACTCTTAAGCCGCGGGTGGTGATCAATGCCGCAGCCTACACCGATGTGGATGGCTGCGAAAGCAAGCAGGAGCTTGCCATGCAGGTCAACGGCGAAGGGGTGGCCCACCTGGCAATGATAAGCAAGGACATCGGCGCGAAACTGGTCCAGGTGAGCACCGATTACATCTTTGACGGGTGCAAGGGGAGCCCCTATCTGGAGGACGATCCGATCAACCCGCTCAGTGTCTATGGAGAATCCAAGCTGTCCGGCGAAATGAATGCCAGCCTCAACCCCGATCACCTGGTGGTGCGCACCCAGTGGCTCTATGGTCTGCACGGCAAGAATTTCGTCGAGACCATGCTGCGCCTTGCCAAGGAGAAGGACGAGCTCGCCGTGGTTGACGACCAGATTGGCTCCCCCACCTGGACCATGGCCCTCTGCCACGCCATTAAGACCCTTATCGAGCGTGACTGCCGTGGCACCTACCATGCGGTAAACAGCGGCTCCTGTTCCTGGAATGCCTTTGCCCAGGCAATTTTTGCCGAGGCAGGGGTCAAGGTAAAGGTCACCCCCATGGCCACCACCGATCTGGGGCGGCCGGCGGCGCGGCCCCTTTATTCGGTGCTCGACTGCGGCAAGTTAAAGCATGACACCGGCCTGCAGCTCGAAGGGTGGCGGGAGGCGCTGCAAAACTACCTGCGCTTGCGCGTGCAAGGCTTATGACTTTAGGTGAGGAGGCGGCAATGGAACGGGGAGAGCGGCCCTGGGGGACCTATACGGTCCTTGAGGAGAATAAGAACTACAAGATCAAGCGGATCGAGGTGAAATCGGGCGAGCGGCTCTCCCTGCAGATGCACCACCATCGGAGCGAACACTGGATCGTGGTTTCCGGCACCGCCAAGGTCACCTGCGGCGACCGGGAAGCGATCATCAACATCAACGAGTCCACGTTCATCCCGATGGGGACCGCCCACCGCCTGGAGAACCCCGGCGTAATCCCCCTCACCATCATTGAGGTGCAGAGCGGCGAATATCTGGGGGAGGACGACATCGTCCGCTTCCAGGACGATTACAACCGCTGTGCCGGCGAAGAGGAAACCCTCCCCTGACCCTCTCCTCTTGACCAAGCTTCGGAGGTAGTTATCATGCTGGAACATCGCCGTAATCCGCTCTTGCCCCGCCAGCAGTTCCTGGTCCGGCAGTCCCGCTATGCGGCGTTTTCCCTGCTGATCCTCGTTTTTTCCATCGGCCTTGGCATGGTCGGTTATCATCTGCTCGGCAGGCTTCCCTGGATCGATGCCTTTCTCAATGCCGCGATGATCCTGACCGGAATGGGGCCGGTTGACCATCTGGATACCGCTGGGGGAAAGATCTTTGCCGCTTTTTATGCACTGTTCAGTGGTATTTCATTTCTGACCTTCGTTGCCATATTGTTCACCCCCATCTATCATCGGTTCCTGCACCGGTTTCACCTGGAGATCGATGATGAAGGCGCGGAGCGCTGATTTTAGCTCAGCAACTGCTGGGATTAGCCATTATTGCTAAAAGTGAGGAGAGGGTCGTGGCAGAGCTTGAATTACCAAATCCGGAAGAGCTGGATGAGCAGAGGAAGGACAGCTTCAGTAAGCGGGTGGCGTTGGTCACGGCTATTTTCGCCGTGGTACTGGCGATCACCTCGCTGGGAGGGAATAACGCCACCAAGGAGATGCTCCTTGCCCAGCAACAGTCATCCGACCAGTGGTCTTTTTACCAATCCAAGGTGATGCGCGAACACCTCTACCGGACCCAGAAAATGCAGCTGGAGGCTACTTTGCTGGAGAATCGGGCAAGGATGAATTCGGCGGCCCGGGCCAATTATGAAAAGCAGGTGAAGACCATGAACGAAGAAGAGGGGCGCTACCGGGAGGAAAAGAAGGGGATCGAGCAGTCTGCCAAGCACTCCGAAGCAGTGCGGGACCTGAACCTGGCGAAGGACCCCTATTTCGACTACGGTGAAGCGCTGCTGCAAATCGCCATCGTCCTTTCGTCGATCTCGATCCTGGCCGGCTCCCGCCCGGTGTTCTGGATCTCGCTGGTGGCGGCGGTATCCGGCACCCTGTTCACGTTGAATGGCTACCTGCTGCTGTTTCGGATTCCGTTCTTTCATTGAAGGCGAGCCTTCCCGGCTGTCAAGGGTGAGCCAGACCTCCCTTTTTTCACCGGCAACGTTATTCAGAAAGTTCCGCTCTGCATGACCAATCCTGAACGTTTTCCGCTCCCCCTCCCTAATTTCCCGCATTCCTCTCCGGTTTTCCCCTTCTACCATTGCAAAAGCGCCAGCTTCATCTAAAATTAACAGGCCTGCCGACTAGTCAATCCAACCAGCAAGAACGCGCAACCGAAATTGCAGAGGGGTTATGCAGCAGATAGCCATCGGTTCGATCCGCAACATCGGCATCATCTCCCATATCGACGCCGGCAAGACCACCGTGTCGGAGCGGATCCTCTTTTACTCCGGCGAGACCCACAAGATGGGGGAGGTGGACGACGGCTTGGCGGTGATGGACTGGATGCCCCAGGAGCAGGAGCGGGGGATCACCGTGACCGCCAGCTCCACCAGCTGCCGGTGGGGCGAGCTCTGGATCAACCTGATCGACACCCCCGGCCATATCGACTTCACCATCGAGGTGGAACGGGCGCTGCGGGTCCTTGACGGGGCGGTGGCGATCTTCAGCGCCGTGGAAGGGGTGCAACCCCAGAGCGAGTCCGTCTGGCGCCAGGCCGAGCGTTACCGGCTGCCGCGGCTCTGCTTCATCAACAAGATGGACCGGGTCGGCGCCGATTACCGACGGGTGTTGAACCAGCTGGCGGAGCGGTTGCAGGTACGGCCACTGCTCCTGCAGCTTCCGATTGGCAGCGAAGGTGGGTTCGCCGGGGTGATCGACCTGCTCGACGAAACGGCGCTGTATTTCGCCGCCGCCGACCAGGGGAAGACCGTGCAGCGCAAGCCGATTCCGCCGGAATATCTGGAAGAGGCGCGGCTGGCGCGGAACACGGTAGTGGAGGCAGCAGCCGATTTCGACGACGCCATTCTCGCCGATTTTCTTGCCGGCAGGGCTGTTTCGGCGGAGCGGCTGCGAAGGGCGATCCGTAGCGGCACCCTTGACTGCCGGATTTTCCCGGTGCTCCTCGGCGCGGCGTTGCGCAACAAGGGGGTCCAGCCGTTGCTGGATGCGGTGGGAAGTTTTCTCCCCTCGCCGCTGGAGATCACCGGGGTCAGGGGCTGGGTGCCGGCCAGCGGTGCAATTGAGACGGTCCCCTGCGACCCGAAGGGGCCGCTGCGGGCGCTGGCCTTCAAGGTCCTTGCCGAACAAGGAAGAAAGCTTACCTATCTCCGCATTTATGCAGGGGAGGTGCATAGCGGCGAGACGCTGCTCAATAGCTCGCGGAGGAGGATGGAGAAGGTCTCCCGGCTGTTTCGCATGCATGCCCATCGCCGAGAGCAGATCGAGGAAGCGGCGGCGGGCGATATTGTTGCCGCTGCAGGTTTATCCGAGGCCCTTACCGGTGACACCCTCTGCGATCCCTCGCAGCCGTTGATCCTTTCCGAGATCGTCCACCCCGAACCTGTTGTCATGTTGGCGGTGGAGCCACTGCGGGCGGAAGACCGGCAGACGTTCCCTCTGGCCCTGGAGAAGCTAGGCTGGGAAGACCCGACCTTCAGGGTGCGGGAGGATGAGGAGACCGGTCAGATCATCCTGATCGGAATGGGGGAGCTGCACCTGGAGATCATCACCGACCGGCTGGCCCGGGAGTTCGGTGTGGCGGTGAAGAGCGGCCCACCGCGGGTGGTTTACCGGGAAACCATCAGCCATACCCTGGAGCGGCGGGAGACCTTCTCCCGCCGGGAGCCCGACGGCAAAACCGAGGCTGGCGAGGTGCTTTTGCGGCTCTCCCCGCTGCCGCGCGGTGCTGGAGTGCAGGTCATCATGCCTCCCGAGGCGCCGTTGCCAGCGGAGCTGGGTGCGGTCATCGAAGAAAGTCTCGGGCAGCTGCTGGCAGCCGGCTCCCTGACCGGTTACCCTCTCACCGACATCGAGGTGCGGGTGGTGGAGGCCCCTTTCACGCCGGGGGTCACCACCGAAATCGGCCTCAAGGCCGCCGTTCAGCGTGGTTTGCTGATGGCTGCGCGGGAGGCGGGCTTGACTCTCCTCGAACCGGTGATGGCTATTGAGCTGGTGATACCGGCTGACTACGCCGGCAAGGTAATCGGCACGGTCTTGCAGAAGCGTGGCCGGGTGGAGGGGGTAGAAAGCCACGGCGAGAGCGAAACGATCCGGGCGCTGGTGCCGCTCGCCGAGATGTTTGGCTACATGACCGAGCTGCGCAGCGCCACCAAGGGGCGAGGCACCTACACCATGGAATTTTCCCACTTCGACCAGGCCCCGGCCGTGGTACTGCGACGGTTTAATTTGAATTGAGTCTATTCGCCGATGACTGCACATTCCCGTGGCGCCTTGGTCAGATAAAATATATGGGGGCTGTTCGGCGGCGGGGAGGGTGATACTTGCCGTCGGGACCGATACGTGGTATAGAAGAAGCCTGTTATTCGTCGCAGCCGGCAGGATTCGGCCCGGCAGAGCATATTTATCATCAGGAGGGTTTCTCTATGTATGTGGTGGTTCTGGCGGGCGGTTCCGGCACCCGGTTCTGGCCCCTGTCGCGCAAAAGAAATCCCAAACAGCTCATGTCGGTATTTGGCGGCAAGTCCATGCTGCAGCGGACCGTGGAGCGGGTTCTGCCGCTCAAGCCGAAACGGGTCCTGGTGGTGACCAATGCGCTTCAGGCGGCGGAGACCGCCAGCCAGCTGGCATACCTGCAAGGGGTAAAGATCGATATCATCGAGGAGCCGGTTGGCCGCAATACGGCGCCGGCCATCGGCCTTGCCGCAGCAATCATCGCTCGTCACGACCCGGACGGGATCATGGCGGTGCTTCCCGCCGACCACTATATCCTCAACGAGGAGGAGTTCCGCGCGACTCTGCTGCGCGGTCGGGAAACCGCCCTCAAGGATTACCTGGTGACGCTGGGGATCACCCCGGACCGGCCGGAGACCGGCTACGGTTACATCGAGACGGAAAAGGAGCTGCGCGGCGCTGGCCCTTATCCGGTGAGCCGCTTCGTGGAAAAGCCATTCTTCGAGAAGGCGCTGGAGTTCCTGACGGCAGGCAATTTTTACTGGAACAGCGGCATGTTCATCTGGCGGGCCTCGGTGATCCTCGATCAAATATCCACCCATATGCCGGCTTTGACCGCGGCCCTGGCCAAGCTCGAATTCTCCCCGGATATCTGGGAACTGGCCGACCTGAAGCCGCAGATCGGCGCCATTTATGCCGGAATCAGCGGCGAATCGATCGACTTTGGCGTCATGGAGAAGGCCGACAAGGTGATGGTTGTTCCCGCCGATTTTGGCTGGAGCGACGTGGGGAGCTGGAGCGCCCTGCCGGAGGTGATCCCTCCCGATGCCGCCAACAATGTGCTGATCCAGACCAAAGAGAGTATCGCTATCGATGCGAGGGACTGCCTGGTTTATGGCGGTGACCGGTTGGTGGCCCTGGTCGGGGTGGAGCGGTTGATCATCGTCAACACCGATGACGCCCTGCTGGTCTGTGCCGAGGAGCGCGCCCAGGAGGTGAAGAAGGTGGTGGCGGAGCTGGAACAACGGGGGCTTGCGGAATACTTATAACATCAAGATTCGAGGAACGAGGTTTCAGCTTTAAACGTATTTATCTGGGGGTGATCATGAAAACCGCTGCTGCAATCCTGTTCGGCATCATCCTGATGCTGGGCTGTAGTCCGTCCGGCCACGCCATGGAGAGTGCAAGCTGCGCCTGCCGGGACGGGATCGTCTCGAAGGGGGATGTCATGGCAGAGGTCGTCAAGAAGTGTGGCCCACCCACCTTCCAGTCCCAGCGGCAGGAGACCCGGCTGGATGACACGAAGGAGAGTAGGACGATCACCACCATCACCATTGATGAGTGGACCTACAATTTCGGCCCCAATGAGTTCATGTACAATCTCCGCTTTGAAAACGGCCGGGTGATGAAGATCGAAAGCCTCGACTACGGATATTGAATGGATAAGCAGGCAACCCAAAACTCCCCCCTGGCGACGCTGCATAGCGTCTTTGGCTTCCGCTCCTTTCGCCCCCTGCAGGAACAGATCATCAACGGCCTCATCGGCGGTGGGGATGCCTTTGTCCTGATGCCGACCGGGGGCGGCAAGTCGCTCTGCTACCAGCTTCCGGCCCTGCACCGGCCGGGGGTTGCGATCGTGGTGTCGCCGCTTATCTCGCTGATGAAGGACCAGGTGGATAGCCTGCGCGCCAACGGGGTTGCGGCAGCCCTATATAACTCTTCCCTGGGGGAAAGCGAGTCACGCCAGGTACTGGCCGAGCTCCATGGCGGCAAACTCGATCTTCTGTATGTCGCTCCGGAACGGCTGATGAGCGAAGCTTTCCTGGCAAGGTTGGCGGAGCTCCCCGTTGCCCTGTTCGCCGTCGATGAGGCCCACTGTGTCTCCCAGTGGGGCCATGATTTCCGCCCGGAGTATGTGCAGCTTGGCCGGCTCCGCCAGCTTTTCCCCCAGGTCCCGCTGATCGCCATGACCGCCACCGCCGATCGCCAGACCCGCGAAGATATTCGCCAGCGGCTCGGCCTCCTCAAGGCCCCCTGTTACGTGGCCGGTTTCGACCGCCCCAATATCCGCTACACGGTGGTGGAGAAGCAGAAGCCGTTCAACCAGCTCCAGCTCTTTCTGGCAGGCCATCGCGACGAGGCGGGGATCGTCTACGCCCTTAGTCGCAAGCGAGTGGAGGAAGTGGCGGGGCGTTTGCAGCAGGCCGGTTTCTCGGCGGCTGCCTACCATGCAGGTCTCCCCGATGCCGAGCGGAGGCGGGTGCAGGATGCCTTCCAGCGTGATGACCTGCGGATAGTGGTGGCCACCGTTGCCTTCGGCATGGGGATCGACAAGCCCAACGTCCGCTTCGTCGTCCATTACGACCTACCGAAGAATATCGAGAGCTACTATCAGGAAACCGGCCGGGCCGGCCGTGACGGCCTTCCTGCCGAAGCACTGCTGTTGTTCGGCTACGGCGACATCGCCGTGGTCAGAAGCCTGATCGAGTCCGGCAGCAATCAGGAGCAGAACCGTATCGAGCTGCAAAAGCTCAACGCCATGACCGGTTTCGCCGAGGCCTCCACCTGCAGGCGCCGGGTGCTGCTCGGTTACTTCGGCGAACGCCCGGCAGAGGATTGCGGCAACTGCGATCTCTGTCTTGACCCCCCGCAACGGTTCGACGCCACCGACGCGGCGCGCAAGGCCCTCTCTTGTGTCTATCGGGTCGGGGAGCGTTTCGGCATCGGCCATGTTATCGACGTGCTGCGCGGTTCGCAAAACCAGCGGATCGGCGAGCTCAAGCATGACCGGCTTTCCACCTATGGCATCGGCCGGGATCTCTCCCAACACGACTGGGGGAGCATCATCCGGCAGCTGGTGCACCTGGGCTATCTGGAGCAAGACCTGGCCAGCTACGGGGTGCTTAGGCTAACCGCCGCAGCGCGACCGCTGCTGCGCGGCGAACAGCAGCTGGAGCTGGCCAGACCGCGGGTCAAAGCAGCAGCTCCCGCCAAGACGGCTAAAAAGCGGCGGGGCGAACTCGACTACGACGAAGGAATCTTCCAGGCGCTACGCGTATTGCGCAAACGGCTGGCGGACACGGAGCAGGTCCCGCCATTCGTCGTCTTCAGCGACGCCACCCTGGCGGAAATGTCCGCCTATTGCCCCACCAGCGAAGCAGCGCTGTTACGGATCAACGGCGTGGGGGAGCGCAAGCTCGAGCGGTATGGGGCCCAATTCCTGGCGGTGATTCGCGGCATGGCGCCGAAGCAGGCCCAGGGGACCGACGATCTTTCCGATACCCTGCGGGAGACGCTGCGCCTTTATGGTGAGGGGCTGGATATCGAGGCGATTGCCGCCGGCCGTGGCCTTACCGCAACCACCGTGAGCGGCCATCTGGAGGAGCTGATCAAGGCCGGAGCAGCGGTGGAGCTTGGCAGGCTGGTCACTGCGGAGAAGATCGCGCAGATCGAGGCGCGGCTCGTGGCACTGGGTGGCGACGGCCCACTGAAGGCGATCAAGGAAGGGGTCCCCGATACCATCAGTTACGAGGAGATCCGGCTGGTGCGGGCGGCAAAATCGTGATCGTTCTGTCTGGAATCTAGGCAATGATCCCCGTGCTCTCGGACTCTCTGCCGCGGTTATAGAAGTGGAGAGCGACCAGCAGCAGTGCTGCAATCAGGTAGGCAAACGCATACGCCTTGGCTGCGCCGAAACCGAACCTGTTCTGCACGCCTGCCGGCGTCAGTAGATAGGCATGGATAACGCCGAAGAAGGAGAACCGCGGCGGTTGCCGTCCATAGCGAAGCCTTGTAGAATTGCCGCTCGACGACAAACACCATTCGTACAGGCTGGCGCCTGTCTTGCGCAGGGTCGTCTCGATGAGCAGCAGCGCCCAAGCCGCCAGTGCCGGCATCAGGCCGAGCGCCACCGCCACACTGTGTTTCTTGGGGACCTCCTGGAACGCCTGGGCCGTGATTATCAGCCCGACCCAGAGCAGGATACCGATCATTGCCTCCATTGGTATAACTTTGAGCACCAGGGTGACCCCTCAACGCGGTGACATCGGAGCGGCCTGTCCGGATGGCCAGTTTTCTTGCCTGCCATGTGTAGAACACGTTGCCGAACAGGATCGAAAGCGCCGCGCCGGGAAGTATCCTGCCGTAAACTAGATCCGGCGGCATGCCACACAAGTTCCCGCAGAGAACTGCGATCAACATCAACTGCAACAGATTGTCGACAAACAGCCCGAAGAATCCGTCAATATCCCCGCGAACAAACCAACCGACTTTCATGGAATACCTTTCCTTTTTGCGCGAACAATGGGGCGTAGCGGTGGGGACTGCTCACCTGTGTTCGCTTGTATTGGCTGACACATTTATTGATGAATCTCAAGAAAGAGTGAGGAGTGGACTTTACTTGTCGGGTATGTCTGGGATTTTCCTAGATGCATTCGTTTTTCTGATGATAATGAAAAGGAAATAGTAGATCAGGATTGCCGATGGGGGAACAATCAGTCCCCACGCTCCGACGGCGTTGAGCGTCGAGCCTGCGAGCGTGGCGGCTGTTGCTGCGGGATCAGCAAAGGCAGATTGCAGACAGATCCCCGAGAGAGGAGGTTGGGTCGAAAATAGACGGTGCCCTAACAGATGGAAGGGCAGAAAAAGAGCGATCTGCAGCGGGTAGGAGAGATAATTGGCCCCCTGGATTGCGGCATGATTGAGTCTGAAAACGAACGCGACCAGGGCACAAAGCAGTGTCGTGCCCCACACGATCGGTAGAATTCCTATACTGATGCCGAGGGTTATCGTGAGAGCCAGCTTGGCCGGCGACAGACCCTCTTTCAGAAGCGGGGTAATGATGTTCGATAGTTTAGAGCGCAATGACCGCATGGCTCTTTATACCATTGCCGGGGGTGGGCTGTCCATACCACTGTCTCTTCTGCATGTTGAGACTCAAAGAGTCGCCCCAAACAAAGCTCCTACCCCGGCAGTCAATGCCATCGCCAATGCGCCCCAAAAAGTCACGCGCGCGACGGATCTCCATACAGGTGAACCGCCGGCGCGAGCCGCCAAGGTACCCAACAGCGCGAGAAAGAATAATGAACTACCCGAAACAGCCCAGACGAGCGCGGATTGAGGCACTAGGAGGACAAGCAGGAGTGGCAAGGCGGCACCAACCGTGAACGTCCCCGCCGAAGCGAATGCGGCCTGGACAGGTCGCGCGCTCAGAGAGTCGGAGATTCCCAATTCGTCACGGGCATGGGCACCGAGAGAGTCTTTGGCCATTAATTGAGTGGCCACTTCGTTGGCGAGTTGGGCGTCGAGTCCCCGCGCGACATAGATGGCTGCCAGCTCGGCGTGTTCGTGTTCGCCGTCAGTGGCCAGTTCCACACGCTCCCTATTAAGGTCGGCGCTTTCCGTGTCGGATTGGGAACTGACTGAAACATACTCGCCTGCGGCCATCGACATTGCGCCCGCCACCAAACCGGCAATTCCGGCGACGAGCACGCTGTTGCGGGTGGATTCGGCAGCGGCCACGCCCACGATCAAACTGGCGGTGGAAACGATTCCATCGTTGGCGCCGAGGACAGCGGCACGGAGCCACCCAACGCGGTGGGTGCGGTGTTGTTCAGCATGTCTCATTAATGAATACCTCGCGCACAGAACGGGCATGGCAGTTGACCACGCGGCTTTTCGGCCCGGTCCAGCTGTCTTGTTGGAACTTCGCTATTGACAGAGGTAGTCCTCAAGACGCTGCTTCCAACTCGCCACAATGGCTCTATCTGAGCCACCCTCAAAGTAGCGGCCTGGGGAGAACAACGAATATTTCTCTCCGTTTTTAAGTCCCAGTACGAGGTAGTACCATGTTACAAAGTTCGACGTTTTTCCGAGATAGCCCATGCTGACGCCAACGACATCGCTGAACAGGATTATTCGTTTCTTCGTGCCGAAACGATTTGATTCCTCGATAATGATGCGGCGAGCTTTTGGATTAATGACAACAGTCTGTTTTCCGCTTACCAGGAAACCGACAACTCCGATAAGTAGAAGGAGTACCCCCAAGAAAAACCCCGCCATTATATTGGTGCTGAAACCACTGAAGTTGCGAAATCCAATCGTAAGGGCCAAGCCAACCAAAGCGCACGCCACTGAGAGCATGGTTTGTTTGCCGGGGTTACTTTGAGATGTCCATACGTCCATGCTCAAATCCTTTATGCTTGAGTCCCATTTATTGTGATCCAACGGATGTTTGATACCTGGCCCTGGGGTCGGACCAAGCTAACCCATTGAATCTATGTGCAAAACGTCCCAAAAATAGCTGTTATCCGGGCTCAAACGCCCATTTTTGGGTTCAATAACGGCACTGTAAGGTTCAAATTCCTCTCTCAACACACATCGGTCAGCTTCTTGCTCTTCGATTCTTCTCCCCATTCCCTTAATGGGCTCCGCGCTGTTTCACGTGGGTAGACTGAATTCAAGCTTACCTGCAATGAGGTAAGCCATGTTGATTAGGTTCTTCGTAGAGCGATATCCTCTGG
>JANXYN010000190.1 GCA_025356035.1 Geobacteraceae bacterium | reverse complement strand
CGACGAGCCGACCACCGGCCTCGACCCGATCGGTGTCTACAATATCTGTCAGCTGATTCTGGCCCTGCAGCAGGAAGGGAAGACCACCCTGCTGGTGACCCACGACTTGGAAAGCGCCTTCAGGGTATCGCAGCGCTTTTTGTACCTCCACCAGGCCCGGCTCGTCTTCAATGGAACCAGAGAGGAGATGCTCGGCTCCACCTTACCGGCAATCCGGGAATTCCTCAAGCCAACCGACAAATCGCTGTTTGTGCCGAACAATAATTTTCAGGGTCGGTGACAAAAGACAGTAACGAGTAATAAAAACCGGCCGTAGCATGAATGCCCCAGCGGGGCATTGGATGGTAGCCCGGCGTTTCAACGCCGGGATGGCGTTTCGACGCCGGGATGAAATGACATCAGGAGTGAACCGCATGAAACGTAGTGACACCATCACCTGGTCCCAGGTAAAAGTCGGCATCTTCATCGTCTGCGCCCTACTCTTCCTCGCCTGGGGGATCATCCTCTTCGGCCAGAAGGAAAACCTGTTCACCCACAAGGGCCGGCTGACCGTGATCATGACCGACGTGGCGGGATTGAAGGTTGGCGCGCCGGTCTGGCTGGCAGGGTTTGAGGTCGGGGTGGTCAAGGAGATCCGCTTCGAACACCCGGAACGGTCCAATGAGGTGCTGATTCTGGTGGAGGTCAATCGGGAGATGCTGAAGAAGATCGGCAAGGACTCGATGATCACCGTTAAGACCCGCGGCCTGATTGGCGAGAAATATCTCGACATTACCCCGAGCAGCACCCTGGTTGTCACGCCTGAAACGCGGCTCTACGGCACTTCGGTGACCAGAATCGACGAGGTGTTACAGAAGGCGGGAACCACCTTTGATCGGCTGAACCAAGTGCTCGACAAGATGAACCGCGGTGAAGGGTCCCTGGGAAAGCTTACCTCCGACACCCAGCTCTATGATAACCTGGCGCGGGTCACCAAGGAACTTGCCACCTTCGTCAACGGCGTCAACCGCGGCGAAGGTACCCTCGGCAAGCTGGCCAAGAGCCAGGAGCCTTACAACCGGCTGATGTCGATCCTGACCCGGGCCGAGCAGACCATGAAGGATATCCAGTCCACCAAAGGAACCATGGGGAACCTGATCGAGGACCGGCAACTCTACGACAAGCTCCTCTCCTTTGCCACCAAGAGCGATCAGGCGGCCGGTGACCTGCAGGAGCTGAACCGCAAACTGACCTCGCCGGACGGCACCATCGGCAAGCTGATCGGCGACCGGCAGCTGTATGACAAGGCTATCACCCTTGTTGACCGGGCCGACCGGTCGCTGGCGTCCCTGGAGGATATCACCACTAAACTCAAACAGGGCGAAGGGACCGCCGGCAAGCTCCTCACCGACAAGGAGCTCTACGACAAACTGAACCGGACCGTGGAGGACCTGGATGCGCTGGTAAAAGACATTAAGGCGAACCCGAAGAAGTATCTGGGTGTGTCGTTGTTTTAAACCAAGCGAGATGCAGGCGGTGGGATTCCATGAATAAGTCGCGGCGCAGCGATAGATCAACAGCAACCCTAAGAGGTAATGAAATGAAAAAACTGCAACTAATTGCCCTGTACGCCTCTACCATGCTCCTCCTCGCCACCCTCGCCTTCGGCCAGGGGCTGGAGGAGAAGGTCAGAGAGCACACCATGAAAAACGGCATGAAGCTCCTCCTGGTGGAGCGGCATACCTCGCCGACGGTGGCAGCCTGGATCCGCTTTAAGGTTGGGGGGGTGGACGAGCGGAGCGACGAGCGCGGCCTCGCCCATATGCTGGAGCACATGCTGTTCAAGGGGACCACCACCCTCGGCACCAGGGACTATGCCGCGGAGAAGCCGCTGCTCGACAAGATCGAGGTGACCGCCAACCTGCTACTGGCGGAGCAGCTTAAGCGGGACAAGGCCGACCCTGCCAGGCTCAAGGAGCTGCAGAAGCAGTTGGCTGAACTGGAGGCCGCCGCAGAGAAGTTCGTGGTCAAGGATGAGTTCTTCGAGATCTACGCCCGAAACGGCGGCGCCAACTACAACGCCTTCACCAGCAAGGACGGCACCACCTACCTGATCGGCTTGCCGGCCAACAAGCTGGAACTCTGGGCAGCCATCGAGTCTGACCGGATGCAGCACGCGGTGCTGCGCGAGTTTTACACGGAGCGCTCGGTGGTGATGGAAGAACGGCGCCGCTCCGCCGAGGCGGAACCGGAAGGAAAGCTGTGGGAAACCTTCCTCGCCACCGCCTTCATCGAGCACCCGTTCCGGGTCCCGACCATCGGCTGGATGTCGGACATCGATAACCTGACCAGGACCAAGGCCGAGGCGTTCCTGCATAAATATTACGCCCCCAACAACTGCATTATCGCCATCGTCGGCGACATTAACCCCGACCAGACTATCGCCCTGGTGGAGCGCTATTTCGGCAAGATCCCGCCGGGAACCCCGGTGCCACCGGTGGCCATCGCAGAGCCCCCCCAGAGCGGCGAAAAGCGGCTCGAAGTGGTGGGGGACGCGGGTGCCGAGCTCCTGATCGGTTTTCACAAACCGACCCTCCCCGCCCCGGACGACTATGTGTTTGACGTAATCGACATGCTCCTGGCCGACGGCCGGACCTCGCGTCTCTACAAAAAACTGGTGGTTGAACAGCAACTCGCCACCGAAGTTTCCACCTTCAGCGCCCCCGGCTCACGCTATCCGAACCTGTTCATCCTCACCGCCACCCCCCGCGCCCCGCACACGGTGCAGGAAGTGGAAGCGGCGATTGATGCGGAGCTGGAGCGGCTGAAAACCGAACCAGTGGCGGCGCGGGACCTGCAGCAGATCCTCAACAAGCTGGAGTTTGAAGAATTCCGCCAGATGGGTTCCAATGGCGGCCTGGCCCGCAATCTAACCGAATATGAAGCCGTGGCCGGCAGCTGGCGCTACCTGATCGATCACCGCAAAAAGGTGGCCCAGGTCACTCCGGCCGACGTGACGCGGGTGGCGAAGACCTACTTTACCAGGGAAAACCGCACCGTCGGCTTCATCACCAGGCAGGAAGCCAAAGGCCAGTGATCCATTTTCATAAGGTAACGTAGGGGCGACAGCATTTGCGCTTTTGCAAATGCTTCGCCCTGAAATGTCCGTTATTTCGGAAAATTTCTATGTAATCACCATCAAGGAGACCCAGATGAAACTTTACCGACTCTTATGCAGCGCGCTCTGCCTGCTGATGTTAATTACCCTGCCGGCCGGCGCGGCCACCGCCAAGCCGGCTGACCCCCGCACCATGACCTTTCAGCCGCTCACCTTCAGCATCCCCAAAACCGAGCGGGTAGCGCTGCCAAACGGCATGGTGGTCTACCTGCTGGAAGACCACGAGTTGCCGTTGGTCAATATCACCGCCTACCTCAACACCGGGAGCATTTACGAACCGTCTGACAAGGTGGGGCTGGCCGGACTGACTGGCGCGGTTATGCGCAGTGGCGGCACCAAGGCGATGACGCCGGAACAGCTGGACCAGGAGCTGGAGTTCATGGCCTCCTCCATCGAGTCGAGTATCGGCTCCGACCTGGGTAACGTCTCCCTGAGCTGCCTGAAAAAGAATCTTGACCGGACCCTGCAGCTCTTTGCCCAAGTCATGATTGAGCCGGCCTTCCGCGAGGAACGGGTAACCCTGGCCAAGAACCGGACCATCGAAGCATTGCGCCGGCAGAATGATGACCCGAAAGGAATCGCCGATCGTGAACTGGGGAAAGCCGTCTACCATGGCCATCCGCTAGGACGGGTCCCGACCATCGCCACCGTTAATGCAATCAACCGTGGCGACATGGTCGCCTTTCACCAGCAATACTTCCATCCGAACAACGTTATCCTCGCGGTAGCCGGCGACTTTAACCGGCAGGAACTGCTCGATCAGCTGACCAAGGCCTTCAACGGCTGGCAGCCGAAAAAGATCGACCTCCCCAAGGTTGCGGCGCCGGACAGCACGCTCAGGCCAGCGGTCCTCCATGCCCAGAAGGAAGTGAGCCAGTCGGTGATCCGGATGGGGCACATCGGCATCGACAAGAATAACCCCGACCTTTACGCCATCAGGGTAATGGATTACATCCTCGGCGGCGGCTTCACCTCCCGGCTGACGCTGGAGATCCGTACCAATCAGGGCCTTGCCTATAACGTGGATAGTCGTTTCGACGTGGGGCGGCGCTTCCTTGGGACCTTTATTGCGGAAACAGAAACCAAGTCCGGGACCACCGGCAAGGCGATCACCCTGATGCGCGACATCATCGCCAGCATGACCAAGGGGCCGGTCAGCGATCAAGAACTACAGCTGGACAAGGAGTCCATCATCAACTCCTTCATCTTCGGCTTCACCCGGACCAGCGACGTGGTCAACCAGCGGGCTCGGCTCGAGTACTACGGCTACCCAGCCGACTACCTCGACCGTTACCGGGACAACATCGCCAAGGTGAGCAAGGACGACATACTGCGGGTAGCCAGAAAATACCTCCACCCGGAGGCGCTGATCCTGATGGTGGTGGGGGACGAGAAGCTATTCGACAAGCCGCTTGCCAGCTTCGGTCCGGTGACCGAAATCAGGCTGGAGAATGGAAAGTAGCGAAGCAGCCTGCTGGGCAAAATGCCGTAAACCCCTCTGGCATGATGCGGTGGGCAGGGTATGACACCCCGCCGCTCAGAAATGTAAAGACCTCCGCGGTTTTGAACACCGCGGAGGTCTGTTTTTTTGCCGATAGCCGCTAGCCTGCTGCCGGCGGCTCCACTTTTTTGATCCGCACCTTGACGATGGAGGTCTGTTTCACCTCTTCGCAGGTGAGGAGAAAGCCCTGCCACTCGAGCTTCTCCCCCTTTTCCGGAAACCTGCCGAGTTTATCGAGAATCAGCCCGGCCAGCGTATCGTAGGGAAGGTCCTCCGCCAGCTGGATTTCGAGCTGATCGGCGAGGTCGCCGATGGAGATCAGCGCGTCCACGATCAGGGTGCCGTCGGGAAGCCGGCGCACCTTGCGCGGTTCCCCCACATCATGCTCGTCCTCGATCTCCCCCACCAGCTCTTCCAGCAAGTCTTCGGTGGTTGCCACCCCGCTGATGCCGCCGTACTCGTCCACCACCATCGCCATGTGGATTCGCTTGCGCTGCATCTCCTTGAGGAGATCGTTGACCCGTTTCCCCTCCGGCACATAGAAGGGGGGACGGACAATCTCCTCCATGTCGAAACCGGGGTCGGTCACCGCCTTCCCCAGCAGGTCCTTGCCGTGGATGAAGCCGACAAGGTTTTCGATGTCACCGCGGAAGACCGGATAGCGCGAATACTGGTTTTCCAGGACAGTTTTAATGATCGCTTCCCGGGGGAGGTCCAGATCGAGCCCAACGATCCTGGTCCGCGGCACCATCACCTCGCGCACCTGGGTGTGGGTGAAGTCAAAGATGTTCTGGATAAATTCCTGCTCGGTAGCGCTGAACACGCCGGTTTCCCTACCTTCGGCAATGATGTGGGAGACCTCTTCCTTGGTGATGAATGCTTGCCGCCCTTCCCCTTTCAGCCCGACCGCAGCTAGCAGCGCCTTGCTAGACGCAGTAAGCACCAATATAACCACCGACCCCACCCTAGCCAGAAAATCGAGGGGCGTTGCCACCACCAGCGACAGGTGATCGGCATACTGCAGCCCCAGCGTCTTCGGCACCAGCTCCCCCAGCACCAGCAGAAAATAGGAGACGAGGATGACCGAGATGGCCAGCGCAATCGGGGTCGCGGCATGGCTGATGAATTCAACGGGGGCCGCCTGCAGCAGCGGTTTTAACGACTCCACCGCAATGGCGCCCCCCAGCGCCGAGGCAGTGGAACCAACCAGGGTCATTCCCACCTGGACGGTGGCAAAAAACCGGTGCGGGTCACTCTGCAGGCGCTCCACAATCCTTGCCCGCGGCTCGCCCTCGGTGATGAAGCTGGCGATCCTGCTCTTGCGCACCGAGATGATCGCCAGCTCGGAGCAGGCAAAAAAACCATTGGCCGCGATCAACAGAACAATAACTAACACGTCAAACCAGATACTCCCCAACCAGAACCTCCATTCCCCAACAGATCCGCTTCTTAATGTCTTGCCATCTTATTTTCGCCGCAGAGCGGCGAATTGTCAACAGAAGGATGCGCCCCGCCGTTATTTTTCACCCCATTGCGTGGCCACCCTTGACAGCTGCCGGTGCTCTTGCTATAGTTTGGTTATCATTTGACAACTTAAGAGGTTTTGCCATGAAACAGCTGACGGCACGCCAGCACCAGGTCCTCGACTTCATAACCGCCCATCTGGCCCAGCGTGGCTACCCTCCTACCCTGCGGGAAATCGCCGAACAACTGGGGGTAAGCGGCACTCTCGGCATCATGAAACATCTGGATGCCCTGGAACGAAAGGGATACCTGCGGAAAGAGGCAGGGAGCTCGCGTGGCATTACCATGACCGACCGCGGCTCGCCAGCGGTCTTGCTCCCCATCGTCGGGGTGGTGCGGGCAGGTGCCCCGCAACCGGCCATCGAGGATATCGAGGGATACTTCGCCATCGACCGCTCCCAGCTGAAAGCCAGCGACTCGTTCTTCCTGCGGGTCAAGGGAGATTCCATGATCAACGCCGCCATCCGCGACGGCGACCTAGCCATGGTGCGGCCTCAGGCCACCGCCGAGAACCGCGATATCGTGGTGGCGATGGTGAACGGCGAGGCAACCCTCAAGCGCTTCTACCGGGAGCGGGGCCAGATCCGCCTGCAGCCGGAAAACCCCAACATGGAACCGATCATCATCCGCGCCGGGGAGGGAGAGGTGCTGATCATCGGCAAGGTGGTCGGCATCTACCGAGAGCTGGAATGAGTCGTTCAGCCTTCAGCCTGCTGCGTGCTGCCCGATTTTAAACGTCCACGATAACCGGAAACAACCATGATTCAGCAAGTAAAAGAGCAGATCCGGGTTGCCGTGGTTTTCGGCCCCGGCAACACCATCCGGCCGGTCTGGTTCGACTGGGGGGCGCGCAAGTACCAAGTCCGGGAGGTGACCTACTTCTGGCAGGAGCGGCAAGGGAGCGTCGAACTCCTCCATTTCGCCATCAGCGACGGCGCCAACCTCTTCGAGCTGACCTATAACGGCGCCAGCCGGGTCTGGGCGCTGGCGGCCAGCGATAACAACTAGAAACACTGCCTTCGGTGTAATGGATATGCCAAATGTTTCACAAGGCTGTTTTTTTGTATTCACCGAAAATGGCAGAGAATGGTATCATCTGCTTGCCAGCATGTACCCTTGACAGGAATCGCAAAAAGAATACTATGAGTAGCACATGGATTGAATAAGAGGCCTGCCAACATGAAAGTTCAAGCTCAGCCACAATTTACAAAGCGATACAAAGCTGTCACCGAAGAAAAGGCTGGCGGGGCAACCTATACGCCGAAGAACCTGTCAGACTTTGTGGCAGAGCAAATTATCGAACAGCTTGATGAGACAAAGCTGAAAGGCCCGTTACGGATTCTTGATCCAGCGGTAGGAGATGGCGAACTGCTGGTCAGTCTCCTCGAAAAACTGACGGCAAAGGGCCATGCAAAGATAGAAGTTTTCGGCTTCGACACCAACGAGAAAGCCGTCAACCTAACCTCGGCCCGCCTGAGACAATCGTTCACCGGCATCGGTATCCATATTAAACTCGGTGATTTCCTTGAATTTGTCAGTAGTAATTTTGATGTAAGCGGCAACGGCAATCTATTCCAGGCCCCTCCCCCCGAAGGCTTTGATGTGATTATCGCCAATCCGCCCTACGTCAGAACGCAGATCATGGGCGCTAAACAGGCACAAATGTTGGCATCCAGCTTTGGGTTGTCGGGTCGCGTAGATCTCTATCACGCCTTTCTCCTCGGTATGGGGCGCGTGCTTAAACCGTGCGGCATTGCCGGAATCATCGTATCGAACCGGTTTATGACGACAAAATCGGGCTGCACGGTACGCCGCGCCATACTGGAGCAATTCAACGTGCGCCACGTATGGGACATGGGCGACACCAAGCTGTTTGAAGCGGCCGTATTGCCGGCAGTTTTGCTGCTTGAAGGAGCAGAGCCCGGAAAAGGCGAAACGAAGGATAAAGCGCGGTTTACTTCCATTTATGCGACCAGCGAATCGGCTGTAATGTGCGTTTCTGACCCGATAGCAGCACTGGAAAAGAGCGGGGCCATAGAAATTGACGACGGAAGGAGGTTTCTCGTCCAACAAGGCATCCTGGACAACGGTGGTCAGACGGACGGTGTCTGGCGTATCGCAACTGAAATCGGGGATAGTTGGCTGGCAACCGTTAAATCCTACACCTGGGGCACGTTCGGCGATATCGGGAAAATACGGGTTGGCGTAAAGACCACCGCAGACAAAGTATTTATTCGCACAGACTGGGATAATCTTCCCGAGACTGAGAGGCCGGAACTACTGCGGCCGCTCATTACACACCACTCGGCACGGCGCTACAAAGCTCTTCAACTGGATAAAACCTGGCAAATCGTCTACCCTCACCAAGTGGTGCAAGGCAAACGTGGTGCGGTCGATCTGGCAACATATCCGCGCACGGCGGCCTATTTAAATAATCACCGTGCAGCGCTTCAAAGTCGTGACTACGTAATCGAGGCTGGGCGCAACTGGTATGAGATCTGGGTGCCACAGGACCCTGATGCCTGGGGAGCGCCGAAAATTGTTTTTCGGGACATTTCTGAAAAGCCGACATTCTGGATGGATTTGGACGGATGCGTGGTGAATGGTGATTGCTACTGGCTGACGTGCCGGAACGCAACGCAATCGGATTTGCTTTGGCTGGCACTCGCAGTGGGCAATTCAAAATTTATCGAGGCCTTTTACGATCATCAGTTCAAAAACAAGCTCTATGCCGGCCGCCGCCGCTTCATGACGCAGTATGTGGAAAAATTCCCACTGCCGGACCCGAACAACCACCTGGGTAAGTCCATAATCGAAGCAGCAAAGCGTGTCTATACTCTCATCCCCTCGCCGGAAACAGACGATCTGGAAAACGAATTGGACCGACTGGTTTGGCAGGCATTCGGCCTAACGGTTGAAGAAGTCGGCCGGTAAAGGGATTTGAAGCTTTTTGTTGAGGACCTTCCCCTGAAACTGGGGGAAGCGGCGAAAGAACGCTTCACCGGTGGTTAAATAGAAGTTGATCAGGGTGACACGGATTCCGTCGGTTTTCGCATAAAACAGTGCATAGCGGACATCGCAATGTCGTATCTGGTGGCCTTGGATGATCGGTACATCAAGCGCTTCCTTGCTATCAGGACAAACCAGGCCGAGATCGATGGTCGGTGAAGTCTGGAGTTTTACTTCGAGAAGCTGATGCCGCACATCCGGAAAGCGGCCGTCGTCCCTGTAATCGGTATAGCCGAGACATTTGCAGACAAGCCGATGCAATTCAGCCCCGCGATTTCGTTCCTGGTCATACCCCTTGTCGGAAAAGCTGAGTCCCACAAGTCCGCGCAACCGCTCATAGATGACCTTGATGGAAAGCAGCGCGTCGGCGGCCGGGTAATCGACTGGGCTGACAGAATTTGCTTGCGGAGATACATCATCTCGAACAAAGGGTTTGAGGCGGTCTGTATCTTCGGAGGCAATGATCTCTGTTTTGGCAGAACCTGGAATGAGGCGCGCCTGGTATTTCTGGGTCAGAGTTCCCGTTGTATCGAGAAAGGCCAGTGTATCACCGGCCACGACTTTGACCCGCTCAATCTCATCATCAGCCGACACTCGTATAATCACATAGCGGCGGCTAGGAGAAAGATCTTCGTTCCACACTTGAAGGTTGTTGGACTTTTGGACGTAGGTATCAAAGCATTGTCCGGGAAAGCGAGGCTTTGTTCTTTTAAATGCGGCAGGCACGGGATAACCGAGAATGCGGCAAACCTGTTCCTTCACAACTTTCGATCTGGTGCGCAGGGGAAGTCCAGCTAAGGAAAAACCGCGCAGCCCCGAATTAAGCAGCGTCTCCAGTTCGGCAGAAGGTATCCAGAGCTTCGGGTCACCGGTTTCAATGGTATCATAGATGGTAAGACCGCTCCGGGAAATTGCCTGTACAAACCGACGGGGAGTCTTTGGCTTACTTGACATTTTCTCCCTCTTTTTTACTCAGAAGTTCAGGGACCGAGACACCAAGAGCTTTTGCAAGCACTTCCAGCGTACTTAACGTAACATTGCGCTCCCCGCGTTCTACAGAGCCGACATAGGTACGATGAAGGCCGCATTTGTCGGCCAACTGTTCTTGAGAGAGTTTCTTGCTGCGACGGTAATCACGGATATTCTCTGCAAGAATGGTTTTAATGTTTTGACTGGATTTCCTCATTAAATTGGCACCCAAATGCGCGAATATTCAGCAAAGTTTTGTAGCATACTTGCAGAATGATGACTTGAAGTCTACAGACTATAAGTAGCATCGCTGAAGGATTCGCATGCCCGACCGCACCATCCTCCATCTCGATATGAACGCCTTCTTCGCCTCGGTGGAGCAGCAGGCCAACCCTGCCCTGCGCGGCAAGCCGATCGCCGTGATCGGCTCCGCCAAGCGGACCGTGATCACCACCGCTTCCTATGAGGCGCGGGCCTGCGGCGTCAAGACCGGGATGACCGTCTTCGAGGGGCGGCAAAAGTGCCCCGGCCTGCTCCTGGTGGTGGGGGACAACCGCAAGTACACCCATACCTCCAGCCAGATCATGGCCATGCTCCAGGAATACACCCCACTGGTGGAGGTCTTCTCCATCGACGAGGCGTTCCTCGACCTGACCGGCTCCGTCGGGCTGTTCGGCAATGCGGAACGGATCGCCTACCTCCTCAAGGCGCAGATCAGGCATCAGTTCGGTCTCACCTGCTCGATCGGCATCGCCCCCAACAAGCTCCTCGCCAAGCTCGCCTCGGAGATGAAAAAACCGGACGGCCTTACCTTTATCAGCCCAGCAGAGGTCGCTCGCATTCTTGATGCGGTGCCGGTCGGCGATCTGTGCGGCATCGGCAAGAAAACCGAGCGGCTGCTCACCCTCTACGGCATCCGGAGCTGCGGCGACCTGGGCCGCTTCCCCGTGGAAATCCTCAGCCGAAAGTTCGGCATCATCGGTGAAAGGCTTCACCAGATGGGGCTCGGCGTCGACAATTCGCCAGTCGTGCCGGCGGAAGATGCCGACGAGGTCAAGTCGGTGGGGCACAGCACCACCCTGGCGCGTGATCTTACGGAACGGGAGGAGATCCTGAAATGCCTGCTGCAACTCGCCGAGATGGTGGGACGGCGGGCCCGCCGGTACCGGGTGCAGGGGAAGACCGTTACCCTCACCGTCCGCTACGCCGACTTCACCACCTTCAACAGGCAGGAGAGCTGCGCCGCCCCCATCAACCGGAGCGAGGATATCTACCGGGCGGCCGTGCAGATCCTCGACAATCTTCACCTCGAACAGCCGGTGCGGCTCCTCGGGGTACGCCTCACTAATCTGCGCCACTCTGCGGAGCAGCTCCCGCTCTTTGTCGATGAGCGGAAAAAGGCACTCGCCACCTGCGTCATGGACAGCGTCAACAACCGCTACGGCGATTTCGCCGTCACCTTCGGCACCCTCCTTCATGAGGAAAAGGGGTCGAAGGTCATCTCCCCCGCCTGGCGCCCCGATGGCATCCGTCGGGTGGAAGTGGAGTGATGCGGTCAAAAGTTTCCGGATGTCCTCCGGCTTGCCCGGATAATCAAGAATTTTTTTTGACTGATTGACACTGAAAGATTTGATGCTACAAATAATATGGTCTAGTCATCCTCTAAAACCGCACATCAATCTCCGGAAAAACTAAACCTCTCCACAGAGAAAGCGCAGAAAACGACGGGTCTTCAACAACGGAAGACGGCCGGGCTACCAGAGGAACTCCTCTCGGTATAGCCGGCCTCTATGTTTGTCGACGAAAGGAGGTGAATACATCCATTGTGAACTGAGCGAACCGAAGTGACAAACAACTAACGCATGGAGGTAACGCGATGGCAAACTTTAGACTATCAGTAATGAAAAGCATCCCGCTAAGTGTGGCACTCCTAGTGCTCTGCGCATGGGTCACTGGCACAGCGCTGGCGAACCAGCAGGTGCTCCAGACCGCACTCCCCGGCAAAAATATCCCAAAATTCGTGGAACCACTCCCGGTCTTTGGCCCCGCCGGTCCGATACCTAGGGTGGCCGCCGGCACTGGTTACACGGTGTCGATGGAGGAGTTCGACCAACAGGTCCTCCCTGCGCCCAATCCGCTCCTCGGCGTAGTAGGCTATCCCAAGACCACCGTCTGGGGGTATAGGGTGGGTAATGCCCCGCCGCTCTACCCTGGCGTCACTGTCGAAGCGCAGCAAGGTACTGCCGCCACGGTCACCTATACCAACAACCTGATCGGGCCGCTCGGGGCGCCGCCCAAGCTGCAAAAATATCTAACGGTGGATCAGACCCTGCACTGGGCCGATCCCCTGGGCCTCATGTGCGCGATGAACCCGACCGACCCGGCATGCATGAAGCCATATGGGAACCCGACCTGGGTCGGGCCGGGTAACCCTCTGAATCCCCTGGGCGCTCCAGTCCCGGCGGTCGCTCACCTGCATGGTGCCGAGGTCCAGTCATACTATGACGGCGGCCCTGAACAGTGGTTCACCCCAAACGGACTGCACGGCCCTGCTTATGCCAGCCTGGCACCGGTGCTCCCGAATCAGGCCCAGTTCTTCTATCCGAACACCCAGGAAGCCACCACTCTCTGGTTCCATGATCACGCCCTCGGGGTGACCCGTCTGAATGTCTACGGGGGGCTCGCTGCCTTCTACCTCCTCCGCGACAGCCGCGACACCGGCCTGTCGACCAACCCGATCGCACTTCCCGCCGGTCCCCAGGAGATCGAGCTCGCCATCCAGGACCGGATGTTCGATACCACCGGGCAGTGGCTATTCCCCGACCTCGGCCTCAACCCGACGGTACACCCGTTCTGGATTCCGGAGTTCTTCGGCGATACCATCGTGGTGAACGGCAAGAGCTGGCCGTACCTGAACGTGGAACAGCGCCGCTACCGGTTCCGGGTCCTGGACGGCTCCAACGCAAGGTTCTATCAGATGGCACTGGTTGATCAGGTTACCGGCCTGTTCGGTCCGCCAATCTGGCAGATCGGCACCGACGGCGGCCTGCTCGACGCCCCGGTCATGCTCGACGACCCGGCCATCCTGAACGCAGGGGTCATCAAACCGAACTTCATCATGTCTCCGGGCGAACGGGCCGACATCATCATCGATTTCACCAACGTGCCGGTGGGGACCAACTTTGTCCTGAAAAACATCGCCAAGGCCCCGTTCCCGAAAGGCGCACCCGCCGATCCGCAGACGGTCGGGCAGATCATGCAGTTCCGGGTGGTGAGCGCAGCCACTACCCCAGACACAAGCTGCAATCCTGCGCTGCTGCCGCCGGCTCTTGGCGCATGCAACCTGCGCGCAACCCCCATCGTGCGGCTGGTCAACCCTGCTACCGGGACTCCGGCAGTCACTCCGACCGTCAAGCGCCAGCTCACCCTGAAAGAAATCATGGGGATGGCAGGCCCGCTGGAGGTACTGGTCAACAATACCAAGTGGAACGGCATCAGTTCCAGTACCATGCTGCCGGTTCCGGGGAGCTTCCCATCATCGTATAATACTTCCATGGGACCCAACTGGCTCACCGAGGGGCCACGGGTCGGGGCTACCGAGATGTGGGAAATCATTAACCTGACCGCCGACGCCCACCCGATCCACCTGCATCTGGTGCAGTTCCAGCTCATAAACCGCCAGCCATTCCAGACCACCAAGTATCTGACCGACTGGAGCCTGTTGTTCCCTGGTGGCCTGTTCATCCCGGCCTTTGGCCCGCCTCTGCCGTATAACGTACTAAATGCCGACGGAGCCCTGGGCGGAAACCTGGCGGTCACTCCCTACCTGCAAGGCGTAGCGACACCACCGAACCCCAACGAAGCCGGTTGGAAGGATACGGTTATCATGCACCCCGGCGAAGTGAGCCGGATCATGGTCCGTTGGGCGCCGCAGAATATCCCGGTAACGGGTGTAAGCGCAGGCATCAACCTGTTCCCGTTTGACCCGACTGCTGGACCGGGCTACGTCTGGCATTGCCATATCATCGACCACGAGGATAATGAGATGATGCGGCCATACGCCGTTAAAAATTGAGCGCAGATAATTTATTGAAATAATCTAGGGGCGGTGCCGAATAGGGCACCGCCCGTTTTTACTGCTGGATTGTTCTTCTGCGAACGACCGGCAACAAATTTCCCCGTTCTTTCTTGTTGCAGAAATCACCCTTTCCCGGAGGCGTGAAGTGAAAATTTCGATACTTACATCGGCAGCACTGGTACTGCTTGTCCCCTCTTGTCTCTTCGCGAATTCTTCGGTGCTGGAGGAACTGGCCATGGCGCTCAGTCCGGCCCAATCTGCCGGGGAGGAGCGGCCTGCTCCGCTTGCAGCGCCGACGGCCCTCAAGCTGGTCATTGTTCCGGCAGGGTTTAGGCTTTCCTGGCAGTCGGCTCCCCAGGAACCGGGGCGCGTGACAGGCTATGAGATTGTCCGGGCGAGCGTTTTCAGTGGACCGTATGAAGCAGTGGCAAGGGTGGGAAAAGGGGTATATAGCTACACGGATATGACAGCTAAACCTGAGAACATCTATTTCTATAAGGTCCGGGCGCTGGCCGGCGACGAATATTCACCCTTTTCCAGCGCGGCCACCGGCGAGATGCCCGGCACTCCCTGAGGCTGAAGGAATGCGCTCTCCGGTCAGCCGTTCTTGCGGCTACGGCGTGCAGGGGACCACTTTGACCTGGTACTCGCCGCCGATTACCATATATTCCCCCTCCCCCTTGAGGATGCTATTGGGGAGGAGCTCGTTGAAGAAGAAGATCTTCGCCAGGGGAACCTGCACTTCCCAGACGGTGAACCCAAACTCCCAGGCCCGCTCGGCAAAGGAGGTAAAGGAGGAGAGGTTGTTCAGGCGGACGATCTGTTCGCGCTTGCCGAGCTGCTCGATCACGTCGTGCTCGCTGGCGTCATAGGTTCCCCGGTAGAGGGTGAGCCAGCGCTCGCCGGGTAACCGGCAGGCCAGCTCGTACTGGCAGTACTCATAAAGGAGGTCCAACTGGGAGTTGATGGCGTTGGTCCGTTCACTCCCCTTCATCCGGTCGATGGCGTAGATCAGGTACTCTTCGGCATGAATCCCCTTCAACCGCACCTTGTGGAAGGTGGGGGGTAGGCCGATGCGGCTCTCCACCCACCCCTTCAGCACCGCCCCCTCAATGGAGTTGGCATCCATCATCCAGCCGCGCAAAAAGCGGAGGTAGCTGTTCTTCAGGCTCTTTCTGGCCTTGTCGGTCCCCTGGCTCTCCCACTGGTGAAGCTGAAACTTGACCGACATGTAGTCGTTGAACACAACCGCCCGTTCGCAGGCCGTAGTAAGCCCATCGAGTTTCTGGAACAGGAAGCGGTTGGCCCCCCTAACTCCCTGAAGTTCCAAAGGCTGGGGATTGTCGTTGAAATGCCGGGAGGCGATGACCCAGGGGGGGAAGTTGCAGTAATTAAAGGAAGAATTCTTCACAGCATCTTGGCGAATTCCAGCAGTGCCGGCTTGATCGGCCCCTCCGCAACAAAGGCGTCAATGCCGAGCCGTTCCAGCTCCATCTGTGGCCCTTGGCCAATCTGGGCACAGACCAACGCCCGGCAGCCCTTCAGCGTAGCAGATATCGCCTCCAGCAGATGAGCGCGGAGCGGGTGGTCCTGGTCATAGGAACAGTAGCGTTCCACCTTCTTTTCATCCACCAGCTTCGCGTCATTCCCCGCAACGTCGTAGATAAGGAAGCGCTCAGCGTGGCCAAAATGCTGATTGATATCTCTGCCATCCTTGGATGCAACAGCGATGAGCATGGGAACCTCCTTTACGGCAGGTAGAGGTAAAGGTAAAGAAATACCTCTACCTTTTCCTCTAACTTTTCCTCTGCCTTTTTTACAGCACCACAGGTTCAAACGAAAAGGACTTCTTCGAACAAGTTCGACCGCAAGCCTGGCAGCCGACGCAGTTACCGGGGTTGGCGACCTTCATGAACATCTTGGCCGAATCGTCCTCATCCACTTCCTCAAATGCCAGTACGTCCATGGCACACACCTTGAAACAGCGGCCACAGCCAATGCAGGTCTGTTCATCGATGCCTTTGATAAACTGCGGGGTCCATTCTTTCTTGTTTCTGGTCAAACCGGTAATGTAAGCCATAGTCCTATCCTCCATATTGGGTTGTAGGGGCAGGATTATCCCGCCCTGGGCGCAGCTACCGCGCCCCTGTGTTGTTAGTCTTCCATAAATGACGGCCGGGCATCTTTATTCTGGGCCTTGCGGAGCCAGGGGGGCGGATTGCCCCGGAGCACCTCCTGCAGTTTTTCGACAATCTCGGCCACAGGCACCTCGCTGTTGGTCTTCATCGGGTGGATCCGCTTCGCCACCAGCTTGGCCGCTGCCGGCCCGCCGATCTGCATAGTGTAGACAATGGCACATTCCTGCAGCAGCTCAGCCCGTGCTGAAATTTTGTCTTCTTCGTCGCTGCCATGGCTCCCCACCGACAGGGTCTCCAGGAAACTCGCCTGGTCCGGGCCGATCTCCCAGATCCTGAAGCTATCCGCCTGGCCAAAGTGCTGGTCGATCATCTCGCCGGTCATACTGGTAAATGCAACTTTCATTGAAAACTCCTTTTTCACCACGGAGACACGGAGGCACGGAGAAAACCTTTGTAACTGTTAATTGCAGAGGCTCGAGTAACGTGAAGATAAATCAGAAAATCTTTCGGATTTTGTTTATAAACCCCAAAAAAGTTTTAAGGTCTTCAGTTTTGCTTCTCTCCGTGCCTCCGTGTCTCCGTGGTGAATTCGCTTCGTTAATTATGCGCCAGTTTCTGCGCTTCTTTGGCATTGGCCTGGAAAATGTTGGCCGTTTCGAACAGCAGGTTCATGGTCCCTTTATAGCCGACCCACATCTTCTGGTGCGCACCGAGCCGGTCGAAGACCGGCA
>JANXYN010000189.1 GCA_025356035.1 Geobacteraceae bacterium | reverse complement strand
AATGAACACGGACCCCACTAGAATGGATTTGAATTTGCCTTGCATTGTTGACTCCTTATTTTGATATTATAATCTGAATTGTCAGCCGGTCTGCGGCGTTCACTAATCCTCTGTTCCCATCGTTTCGATTCACTTACTGTTCAAATTTACCACTTTTAGTCCAATTCTCAATATTTCCGGGCTCCTATCGCGAGAAGCGCAGTCAGGAGCCAGATTATTGCAAAGAATCCAACCACGAGTTCCATTCTGCTCTCCCTGTCAGAAACGGCGAGCCAATTCCAATAACCTGCGCCTGGCCGCTTCGTATTCTTCCTTAGCGCCTTGTTCATGGTGGTCACCCTCGAGGAGCACAGTTTCCTGATTCGCCACCCCGAGGAAACTGAGCACTGACCGCAAGTATGCAACGCTTAGGTCATGCTCCTGCCCGAACTTGTAGGACGGACCCGCGTGCAGATGCAGGTATTTCCTGCTCAGGTTATGTAGCATCCCCTCAGCTCCGTGCGGCGTCAGACGGTAGGTATGATCGAGAACACTGATCGCATCTATATATGTCTTGAATTCGGCAGTAAACCAAAGGTTGAGGCTATGCGTAACGAAGACGTACTTGTCGCACCTGACAAACTGGTCAGCGAGACGCCAGACCCGGCTCATCTTGCGACGCTCTTCCTCCGAAAGGAGGAGGATGTAGTCCTTGCCCTGCTCGATCCGTCCCAAGGCGTTGAGCACGTCCTGATCGACGCGCTGGATGCTGTCGCGGTACAGATCGAGCACCTGCACCTCGTCTTGCGGATTCCTGCGCAGATATTCCTCCAGGAATTCATAACCGAGCGTTAGAGTGCATGATTTATCCTGAGGCCTGACATTGCAGGTGACATAGAGCAGAGTGGCCATGATGTTCTCCTTTGCATTACCTTTTCCCACTTAATAGCGACAAGTGTGCCAACCTCTGTAAATACGTTATTTCAGGTGGTTACATAACCATCTCTTATATATCCGCGATATTTCCTGTTTTTTATTGTGAAATGTCGAGAAAAGCGAATATAATGCTAAATATCGTGGATATTGACGGGAGGTCTAAAAGCACATGGGAACAAAAACGGCAGGGAGGGGCAGAACCAGCGTGGTGAGCGACAAGGGTATGGTCGGCCGCGACGAATTCATCAGGGAGATAACCCTCAGAATCTGCAGCAGCCTGGAAATAAAAGAATCGTTGCGCAGTGCCTTCGAGTATCTGAAGGAGCATGTCCCCCTCGAAGCTTTGATCATCTTCATCATAGACGAGCGACTGGGGGCAGTCCGACGCATTGAACATGCCTCTGAAAATGTCGCTCTTCCTCCCCAAATTATCCCGCTACCGGAAGGGATGCTGCAGAAGATTGCCGCCCGGAATTTTTTCGCGCCGTTCGTCGTGGATGCGGGAGGGGACGAGATCTTCCGCACCTTAGCGCCGCTGGTGGGGCTCGATGGGAATACGGACCTGATTGTTCCTTTGCGAATCAAGGGGGAGTTGCTTGGCGGGTTGAACTTGCGTGCGCGGGGAGAGGGACGATACAGCGAAGAACATCTTGAACTCGCTGGCTGTCTTGCGGAGCCGTTTGCGATTGCCCTTGCCAACGCCCTCGCTCACGAGGAGGTGCTCCGCTACCAGGCCATCCTGTTGGACGACAAGCGTTTCCTGAACCGGGAGTTGCACGGTGACGCCGCAGACGGGATCATCGGCGGCAATACGGGGCTGCGCAATGTGATGGAGATGGTGCGCCAGGTGGCGCCGCTCAACAACACAGTGCTCATTCTCGGCGAGACCGGGACCGGCAAGGAGTTGATCGCCAACGCGATTCACTTCTCCTCGCCGCGCAGGAATGGACCTTTCATCACGGTGAATTGCGGCGCGTTGCCGGAAAACCTAATCGACAGTGAGCTCTTCGGTCATGAGAGAGGAGCTTTTACCGGGGCGGTGTCCGAGAGCCGGGGACGCTTCGAGCGGGCCGACGGTGGCACCATCTTCCTGGATGAAATCGGCGAGCTCCCGTCGAACGCACAGGTACGGCTGCTACGGGTGCTGCAAAACCGCGAAGTGGAGAGAGTAGGCGGGAAACGCCCGATTCCCGTCGATATACGGGTGATCGCGGCAACGCACCGCAACCTGCAAAGCATGGTGGTGGAAGGGAGCTTCCGCGAGGACCTCTGGTACCGGTTGAGCGGCTTTCCCATCATGGTGTCGCCGGTGCGGCAGCGGAAGGAGGACGTGCCGGCTCTTACCCGCCACTTCGTGACGGTCAGGAGCAGGGACCTCGGAATCGGGGTGCCTCCCTCAATCGCGCCGGGGGCACTGCAACGGCTCATGGAATACGACTGGCCCGGCAACGTTCGGGAGTTGGAGAACCTGGTCGAGCGTGAGCTCATCCTGCATCGTGGCGGGCCACTGACCTTCAGCACGATTCTGCCGAGCCCGGAACAAAAGACCATGCCGCTCGTCGCCGGCAACGGCCGCTCACTTTACCCACTCAACCTGGACGAGGCAAACGCAGTGCATATCACTGAGGTACTTAAATTGGCCAAAGGGAAGATTGATGGTCCCGGAGGTGCGGCTGAGATGTTGGGGATCAACCCAAGCACACTACGTTCACGCTTGGACAAGCTCGGCATCAGCTATCGCCGCCGGGGTCGGGAAAACAACTGATAAGAAACGACTCACATAATCCCTTACCAAATCAAGAAGTTCAAGGTTCGAGTCCGTTATGGTCGCTGCCTCGTTCTCAGGCTAAGATCGCCTTTCGCGCCCAGGTCCGTAGGCTGCCATAAATGCTTCAATTGCGCGAGCTGTTCCCTTTTTGATATCTGTCTCAGTGACTTCGCTAGGCAACTGGTACAAAAAACGGTCAAGCAGCTACGTGATATATATTCCGTTTTCTGTGGTGACCCTTACTGGCTGAAAATAGGCCTCTAAATTTGACCTGTGAACCTTTATTAGGTATTTGAGGTTGTTTGGTTGATAGCTCGTTTTTAAATGGCTCCATGAAATCGTCCCTCCAAAGAGCCCCGTCTAGCCTTCTACAAAAGGCTTAGCGTATGTAATAATCCGTTTGGTGCGGTTACCCCACTATGCATGGCAGAATCCTCGGCATTTAAAAATGTCCGACCTGATCATGATTCGGCATCTTCCCACCTATTTCGGCTTCCGCTTTGCTGCCGCCAAATCATCTGGTTTAATTTCACTGCACATGACCAGGTAATGGCCGCCCAGCGCTAGCAGGAAAATGCCGGCAAAGATGACCGCTGCTGCCAGAACGACTGGACCCACCGGGAGGAGAGTACCAACGGCACCCGACATGGCCAGCAGCATCATGAGCAGGCCAATCAATTGAGCCGGCGGAAGATCGGAGCATTGATGTCGTATAGACGGTGGGCATAAGGAGAGGCATGCCTTATTCCGAAGGAGCATCGGGAACCGTTCGCCATCATCGGCTTTAATAAGCTTTAAGCGCATATACCCTCCCTTAAATTGACAAATATATACGGTAATAATTAGTAAATAAGTCTTAACACCTTAAAGTTGCTTGAAAAGTAGCTATTACGAATAAAAAATGGCGGAAAACCGAAGTTTTCCGCCAGAAAGTTTACATTTAGCTGTTTGGTAATAATTAAAACGGGATATCTTCGTCAGGATTGAACACCGGCTCTTCGTAGCTCTGCTGTGCGCCCGGACCGGTGTCGCCAGCTGCCGGCCTGTTACCACCCTGGCGGTTTCCGCCTCCGCCTTCGCCTTTGCCGCTCAGCATCTGCATCTTTTCCCCGACGATCTCAGTGGTGTAGCGGTCTTTGCCGTCGCGGTCCTGCCATTTTCTGGTCTGCAAGCGCCCTTCGATATAGACGGTTTTCCCCTTGGCCAGGTATTCCCCGGCGATTTCCGCCAGTCTGGACCAGAGCGTGATATTGTGCCACTCGGTCCGCTCTTCCCATTCGCCAGCCTTGTTCTTGAACTTCTCGCTGGTGGCAATGGAAAATGAGGCCACCGGCGTGCCGGCGGTGGTGTAACGGACTTCCGGGTCCTTGCCGAGGTTACCAATCAGCATCACCTTATTCAAGCTGGCCATACCTAACCTCCCTAATGGTCTCCATTTTGTGATCAAAACACCGGCAGTCTATATAAAAAGCGCCCTGATGGCAAGCGTTATTTAGTTTGACTATGGCCGCAAAAAACAGTAATTTAGGCCTGATACGATCTCGGAGTGCTGGAATGTTGCGTGCCTATTTGTTTCTGCTGATATATATCCCCTTCACCATCATCATGAGTCTGTGCGCCATAGTTGGCAGCCTGTTCGACGGAAGCGGCAGGACGGCTCATTACTGTGCCAAGTTCTGGGGCCGCTCCGGACTTTTTCTCGGCGGGGTCAAGGTTGGGGTGACCGGCCTGGACAACATTCCGGCGGGGCAACCGTTGATCTTCATGGGAAACCACCAGGGGAATTTTGATATTTTGGCACTGTTGGCCATGGTGCCGGTCCAGTTTGCCTGGATTGCCAAGGAAGAACTGTTTCGCATCCCCGTTTTCGGCTACTCCATGCGGCGGGCCGGCTACATCCCCCTGGATCGGAGTGACGGTCGCCGCGCCCTTAAGAGCATGGCAAGAGCGGCGGATAAAATCAGCGGAGGCAGCAGCGTAGTGATCTTCCCGGAAGGGACCCGCAGCAAGAATGGCGCGCTCCTCCCCTTCAAAAAGGGGGGGTTCATCCTGGCAACCATGGCTGGCGTCCCGATTGTCCCGTTCACCATCAACGGCAGCCTGAAGATCAATCCCTGCACCCGGATTGCACTTTACCCGGGCACCCTGACGATCAGCTTTTCTGCGCCAATTCCGACCAGCGGCAGCCGCGAAGTGCTGCAGACGCAGGTCCGCAGCGCGATAGCGGCAAAACTGGAGCAGTAGATGCAGATCGCCTATCTAACCATGGTGGCAGCCGGCTTGGCCCTGATCGGCTGGGGTTTGCCGGCAGCACACAAACTCCGCAAGCCCTTCGATATGCTGGCCGCGCTGGTTGTACTTTGCGGCCTGGCGCTGGCGCTCCTGGGAACACTGCTTACGGTGGTCCCGCGGTTTTTTCAAGGATAATCGAGCCTATGGAAAAAGTCACCACCATCGCCGTCAACATCATCGTCGTGGCCCTGGTTTGCCTCGCGCTGATCTGGGCTAACACATACTATCGCCAGCGCGTACAGTTTCAGAAGGGGGAAGCAGCCCTCAAAAGCGGCGATTACATCGCTGCCATCGCCGGCTACGAATCCGCCATCCATATGTACACCCCCGGCAGCTCCCTGGTAAACGATTCTGCGCAAAAACTGTGGGACATCGGCACCGCCTTCGAGCGAAGCGGGGACCTGCAGCGCGCCCTGATTGCCTACCGCTCCCTGCGCAGCTCCTTTTACGCAGCGCGGGGGCTCTATACTCCAGGCCAGCAATGGATCGTCCGCTGCGACCGCAAAATCGCCGAGCTATTGGATGCACAGGCAAAGAGCGGTCAGCATCGGCCCTGATCTCCGCTGCTGTCGCCGATTGACGGCAGCTCATTTATATATATACCACTAATCAGAATGGTTCCGTTTATATGACGATTGACCCGGACAATAACAGCGCGCTCAAGATTATCCCTCTCGGGGGGCTCGGCGAGATCGGGCTGAACATGATGGCTTACGAGTATGGCGACGACATTATCGTGGTGGACT
>JANXYN010000187.1 GCA_025356035.1 Geobacteraceae bacterium | reverse complement strand
CCTAGCCACCATCGGCAAAGAACTCCAGATTAACTTGCGACAGGTTGAGGCAACCGCTCAGCTCCTTCAAGAGGGGGGAACGGTCCCCTTTATTGCCCGCTACCGGAAAGAAGCGACCGGTGCCCTCGATGAAGTGGCAATCACCGATATTCGCGACCGGCTTGATCAGCTGGTGGAACTTGACAAGCGCCGGGAAGCGATCCTCAAATCCTTGGAGGAGCGGGGCCAGCTGACACCTGAGCTGCAGGAGCAAATCGTTCGCGCCGAAACACTGACTATTCTCGAGGACATCTACCTCCCCTATCGCCCCAAAAGGCGGACCCGTGCCACCATCGCCCGGGAACGGGGGCTGGAGCCCCTCGCCCAGCTGTTGTTTAGCCAGGGCGACATGGACCCGTACCAGGCTGCGGCCGGTTTTGTCGATGCATCTAAGCAGGTGGCCAGCGTTGAAGACGCACTGGCCGGTGCGCGCGACATCATGGCCGAGTGGATAAGCGAGGACCCGCGGGCCCGCGCCCGGTTGCGGGAACTATACACGAGCAAAGGAGTATTCAAAACCAGGGTCCTTAGCGGCAAGGAAGAGGCGGGGAGCAAATACCGGGATTATTTTGACTGGGAGGAGCCGGTGGCCAAAGCACCTTCCCACCGGGTGCTGGCCATGCGCCGCGGCGAGAAGGAAGAGTTTTTGAGCATGCGCGCCTTTCCCCCCGAAGAGGAGGCGCTTGCCCTGGTCGAGGCGATCTTTGTCGTCGGAAAGAGCGCCGCCGCCCAGCAGGTTAGGCAGGCGGTCCATGACTCCTACAAGCGGCTCCTGTCGCTTTCCATGGAAACAGAACTACGGCTGGCCACCAAGAAACGGGCCGACGCCGAGGCCATCCGGGTGTTTGCCGAAAATCTCCGCCAGCTTTTAATGGCGCCCGCCCTGGGCCAGAAAACGGTACTTGCCCTGGATCCTGGCTTCCGCACCGGCTGCAAGGCGGTCTGCCTCGATCGACAGGGGAAGCTGCTGCACAATGACACCATTTACCCGCACCTGTCCCAGAAGAACCATGCCGAAGCTATGGCAAAAGTGACCGAGCTCTGCAAGCGCTTCCAGGTTGAGGCCATTGCTATCGGCAACGGCACCGCAGGCCGGGAGACCGAGACGTTTGTCCGGGCACTCCAGCTGCCGCCGTCGATCCAGACGGTAATGGTCAATGAGAGCGGCGCCTCCATCTACTCCGCCTCGGAAGTGGCCCGGGAGGAATTCCCCGACCAGGATCTGACGGTCCGCGGGGCAGTCTCCATCGGCAGGCGGCTGATGGACCCCCTGGCGGAACTGGTGAAGATCGACCCTAAATCCATCGGCGTCGGCCAGTACCAGCACGACGTGGAACAGGGCGCCCTGAAGGGGTGCCTCGATGACGTGGTCATCAGCTGCGTAAATGCGGTCGGGGTTGAGGTCAATACCGCCAGCAAGGAGCTTCTCAGCTATGTCTCCGGCCTTGGCCCGCAACTGGCAAAGGCGATCGTTGCCTACCGCAATGAACACGGTCAATTTCGCTCCCGCCAGGAGCTGCACAAGGTGCCGCGACTCGGGCCGAAGGCGTTTGAGCAGGCGGCCGGCTTTCTCCGCTTAAGAGACGGCGACAATCCACTCGACAGCAGTGCAGTCCACCCGGAAAGCTATCCGCTGGTTGACCGGATGGCCACCGACCTCGGCTGTTCCGTGCAGAAGCTGATTCAGGATGAAGAGGTTCGGAAACGGCTGGTACTGCAGAACTACGTCACCGCAACGGTCGGACTGCCAACCCTGCAGGACATTTTGGCCGAACTCGCCAAGCCGGGACGCGATCCGCGTCGGCAATTCGAGGCCTTCAGCTTTGCCGAAGGGGTGGAAAAACTCGAGGACCTCCGGACCGGCATGAAGCTTCCAGGGGTGGTGACCAACATTACCGCCTTCGGCGCCTTCGTCGATATCGGGGTTCATCAGGACGGACTGGTCCACATCAGCCAGCTGGCGGACCGCTTTGTGAAAAACCCGGCCGAAGTGGTCAGGCTCCAGCAACAGGTACTGGTCACGGTGCTGGAAGTTGATCTGCAGCGGAAAAGGATCGCCCTTTCCCTGAAAACTGACCAACTGCATGAGGCTGCCGCAGCACCGCCAAACTGAACTGGCTGTTAATCTAATTTTCGCATAGGGTAAGGATACAGCAGAACGGAAATGTCAACTGACAGGCCTGCATCTGGTATGGAGGGGTTGCGATTAGTTACTGGCCATTTACCGGCTGGCCGAGAAAGGCGTAAAATTCCGACAGTACCTGGTCTGGATGGCTAACGCCGAAAACAGCGGTATTTTTGGCCAGCAATACCGAGCTTAGGTCGATTTTATCAAACTTGAAGCCGATTCCCTCCTCGGTCACCCTTGCTACGGTTGCGGGAACACATAAGCAAAGCTGGGTTGTGGAGCCATAGAAGAGGATGGATATTTCGACTGGCTCGTCAACCGGAAGAGATTTACTGGTCCTGACAAACAGTCCTTTCAAACTGATATTTTCTGCCACACCATTAAAGGTCAACCGTTCCTGCTTGATGATGACGTCAGCATGGAATCCTACCCGCTCAAACCTGCGCTTTTCCACCGGCACGTTCCCCCCTGATTAATTTTGGCACCTGCTCCCTTATCGGCCAGGGGGGATAAAACTTTAGCCAGGGCTCCTTCTGTCAGGCAAGTGCAGGCTGCTATTCGCATCGCCTGGTCAGGGGCGCGGAATAAACTTGGCTACCGCGACCTTGTTGCCGTGAACAACGGCAAAGCCCGCGGCTTGAGCCTGATCGTGCAGGGGTGTAGCGGCTTCACTTAAGATAATCCGGTTGCGGCCGCTCCGTTTTGCCTGGTAGAGGGCTTTATCGGCGGCCTCCAGAAGCCCTCTGCGGGAGAGCCCTGGTGCAGGGAGCAGTGCCGCAACCCCCGCGCTGATGGTAACCACCCCTGCATCGGCGTGGGTGTGGCTAACCCCCAGCGCCTCCACATCCGCACGAAACGCCTCCGCGATTTTGCCCGCATCGGCAAGTTCGGTTCCCGCCAGGACCATCACGAACTCTTCTCCGCCATAGCGTGCCACCAGGTCACCTGGCCTTCTGGCCGACCTTGCCAATCTCTTCGCCACCAGTTTGAGGCAACTATCCCCCGCCTGGTGCCCGTAATTGTCATTGTAGGCCTTGAAGGAATCGATGTCGATTAGGATCATCGCCAGTGACGTACGCGAGCGCAGGGCCCGCAGCCATTCCTGCTCGAAAAATCTTTCAAAATGGCGGCGGTTGGCGATGCCTGTCAGCTCATCGAGGGACGACAGCCGCTCCAATTTGCGGCCGGTTTCCTGCAATTGCTGTTTTTCCGCTTCAAGCAGGATATTCTGCAGGAAATCCCGGCGGCTGTAGTGCTCCATCAGATAGTTGGAAATGGCGCCGATACAGGCGGCAGAAAACACCGAGAAACTGTTGTGGACCAACACCGGAAGAGGAACGTTACTGCTCATGCTCGTCACGAACGCATAACAGCTTAGCGTGATCACTGCCCAGGAGACACCATACCAGAAACGCATCCCCACCAGGGTGAAGGTGTACATGATTACCAGGATCAGTCCCGTATAGTAATAGCTATGGCCGAGAACCGGCGAGATGGCGATCATGGCAATCAACCCTAACCCGCCAACCTGCATGGCCAGCCAGATAGCCGGCTGCAGCAGGCGTTTAAAGCCGCTGAACCCGCTGCAAATGAGCACCAGAAACCCAACCGGGCAGACCACCGCATAGCGGATCAACCAGAACTTTTCCTTGACGACCGGCGCAAGCAGCAGATCTACAATGCCAAATATCCCATAGAGTATAACCCCGGTCAGAATCGCAACTCTCACCCGCTTCAGGGTATTGCTGTAATAGTAATCGTCGAAGGCGGATTCGAGCCACGCCGGGAACCGCAGTGCCGGAAATCCCTTTTTCAAGGTCTCTTCCACCTCGGCCGCTTGCCGATCATACGCCTGCTGTTCAGGCGCTGCATAGCCACACTGCATTTGATCTGGCATCATGATGTTAATCCCTCCCTTGCTTTGAAACAGACAACCATTAAACTATTTAATTAGGACAAGTTACTACACCCTCAACGCACCGGTGTCAACGATTATCGCGCATTTTACCTCCCTTGCTTATGAGCTGGCAAGGGCTATCCTGGAAGGTGTTGACAACGTGGAGAAGCGGATGCTAAAGGTCTCCAAGTCTTCGGCCATGGCCATGATACAGGACTGGCCCACCATCGTAGCCGAAGCCAAGCCGCTCCAGGAAAGCCTGGCGCGACAAGTGCTGATTATCCCCCTCGAGCGGCAGGTCAAAACCATTGCCGGGATTGATGCTGCCTTCGTCGGCCAGGAGATCATCGCTGCGGTAGCGGTCTTCGATTACGCGTCGCTGACACTGATCGAGGAGAGCCATGCCCGACTGGCGATCCCCTTCCCTTACGTGCCGGGCTACCTGTCATTTCGGGAGGGACCGGCATTCATCGCCGCGATCGAGAGGCTGTCTTGCCGCCCCGATCTCTTTATCGTCGACGGCCAGGGGATCGCTCATCCACGTGGGGTCGGGATCGCCTCGTTCCTGGGAGTACTGCTACAGTGCCCGACGATCGGCTCTGCCAAGTCGAGGCTGGTGGGAGAAACGAGGAGCCGGCACCGGCCCGCGGGGCGTGGACTCCGCTGGTCGACCACAACGATACTGTGGGGCTGTGCTGCGCACCAGTGACCGGGTCAAGCCACTGTTTGTCTCTCCCGGTCACCTGATTACCCTGGCGGAGGCAGTCGAGACGGTCCTGCACTGCGCGGCGCTACCGCCTCCCCGAACCGCAGCGTGCGGCGGACCGGCTGGCAGGGAGGGTGAAAAGGGAAGCGGGCTGAGCAACGCTTTCAGGAAGAGCGGGCGTCTTAGTTACAAAAGAGAGGAATGGGTTTCTCCGTTCCCCCGGCCTGGCTGGGCTTCTTGCTTCATCTTACTTCACGATGAAATCCCAGTACCTGAACATTACCTCCATTTTGGGAAATACACGAAGATTTGCCAGTTTTTCTATTGCCGTTTTATTTTCCAATGATAGTCTATTCACAGTAGCGTGGGAACAGTATTTTTACTGGCAAAAAGGAGCTTGCATGCGAAATGTGATTATCTTGGTGTTGCTGTTGCTTCCCACCCCAGCGTTTGCTACTGACCCTTCACTGTACCCCCATTTCTGGACAGGTTCAGCTTGTGGAATGGCAGCTGATACCATCGTGTATCACTACGCAGAGCACATGGGTCCTGCTGAACGTACGGTGGTCTCTACCGGGTTAGGCTTGGTCCCTGGAGTTATCAATGAGATGGTGGATGAATGGGTAATTAATAACCATTTCGGTTGGGATGACATAGCGGCTGATGCCTTGGGTGCTCTTTCCGGGGCTATCGCAGCTGAATTGATAAACGGTCAGTTATGGATTTCAGCTTCCGGCAAGCAGATAAGGCTAGTAGGCAAATGGTAGGTTATGCTAGACCACTTCAGGACATCTATTTCCCTTCAATTTATTCCGCTAACGACTAAGCTCAGCCGCGGCCACAGGCAAACGGCTGGAGCACCTTGTTGGGCTCAATTTAGTGATCTAAAACGATGCATGTCCCTTTTGTGCAGATAACTTTGACCTTCCCCCGTTTATCGTGCCATGTTTTGGTAAGTGTTTTTAGCCTTTTGTTGTGGATTGAAGGTTCTTGCAAATTCTTCAGGGGTCAGATCGTTTAAAGAACTGTGCGGCCTTTCTGAGTTGTAATCCTGCCGCCACAATTCGATTATATTCTGTGCGCTGTGCAAGTTGATTCAAACAGTTCAGTGTGCGACGTTGTTCTTGAGACGGGAAACTGTTCTCAGCAGATCCTTGGCAGCTGCTCGCCGGCCAGCATCTCCACACCGCGCCGGCCGCCGACCACGGTCTCCAGCTCAACCTTCCCTGGGCTGGCTGTCGTCACCTCGCCGATGATCGCTGCCTCGCGGCCAAGGGGATGGCGGCGCATCAGTTCCAGCAGTTGTGGCGCCGCCTCCGGTGCGACGATCGCCAGCAGTTTTCCTTCGTTAGCCACATAGAGGGGATCGAGGCCAAGGATGGCACAGACCCCCCTAACCGAGGCCTTGAGCGGGAAGGTCGCCTCCCGGAGGGTGATGGTCACCTGGGACTGGAGGGCAATTTCCTTGAGGGTGGTGGCTACCCCGCCACGGGTCGGATCACGCAGCACATGGAGTGCGGTGCCCACCTCGAGGAGCTCGGTCACCAGCCCGTTCAGCGCCGCACAGTCGCTTTGAATGTCTGATTCCAGCGCCAGCCCTTCCCGCTTTGCCAGCACCGCAATGCCATGGTCGCCGATGGTGCCGTTGATCAGGACCTTATCCCCCGGTTGGGCACCGTTGCCGGAGATCTCCAGGTCATGGTCGAAGACGCCGACCCCGGAAGTATTGATGAAGATCCGGTCGGCCTTGCCGCGCGGCACCACCTTGGTGTCGCCGGTGACGATTGCCACCCCGGCCAGGTCAGCTGCCTGCCGCATGGCGCGCAGGATCTCGGCAAGTTCCCGGCGGCTGAACCCCTCCTCAAGGATGAGGGCAGCACTGATCCAGAGCGGTTTAGCGCCGACCATCGCCAGGTCGTTGTCCGTGCCGTTCACCGCCAGGCTGCCGATATTGCCGCCGGGGAAAAATACCGGGTCCACCACGTAGGAGTCGGTGGTAAAGGCAAAACGCCGGCCGTCGCGACTCAGCACGGCAGCGTCATTCTGACCAGCCAGCGGCACGCCGGAAAGGGTCGGGATGATCAGCTCGTCCAGTAGCTGGTGGGAAAGCTTGCCGCCACTGCCATGGCCGAGGAGGATGAGGTCTTTGTCCAATTTGTGCTCCACTCTGAAAAAATAAAATCTTTGCGCGCAAAGGCGCAAAGGCCGCTAAGAAAACTTGCGAGGGTTATAACCCAAACGGCACAGTAAAAAGCTCCATATGCAAGGCGCGCAAGTCCTGAGGAATGAGGCGTACGACTAGTACGCCGCAGTGACGAAGGCGCAGCGCAACGCCGCAGATGGACTTTTGACGAAGCCGTCTACTGTCCATATTTAAACGCTGCCGCGCAGGTCCCCTCTGACGACACCATACACGCCCCCACCGGCGCTTCCGGGGTGCAGGCCTTGGCGAAGAGCGGGCAATCGTAGGGGGTCACCTTCCCCTTCAGAACCTCGCCACAGCGGCACCCCTGAGGTTCCCGAAGCTCTTCGACCGCCACCGGGATGACCCGCTCCGCATCGAATGCCGCATACTTCTCGTTGATCCGCAGGCCGCTGCCGGGGATGGTGCCGATTCCCCGCCAATCTGCGTCGCAAGGGTCAAACACCTCCCGCAGGACCTCCTGCGCCCTTGGGTTCCCCCCCCACTTCACCACCCTGCTGTACTGGATCTCCACGAAGCTCTTCCCTTCCAGCACCTGGCGGGCGAGCATCAACACCCCCTGCATGACGTCGGTCGGCTCGAAACCGGTAATCACACAGGGCACCCCCAGCTCCTCAGCCAGGGGGCGGTAGGCATCGGCGCCGATAATGGCGCTGACATGGGCGGGGCAGAGATAACCGTCGATCTTCAGCTCCGGGTCCGCCGCCAGCACCTGCATCGGGATCGGAATGGTTTTGTGGGCGGTAAGGACGAAGTAATTGGCCAGCCCCTGGCTCCTGGCGGCAATGATGCTGCCGGCAATGGTCGGGGCGGTGGTCTCGAAACCGACCCCGAGAAAGATCACCCGCCGCTCCGGATACTTGGCGGCGAGCGCCACCGCATCGAGGGGGGAATAGACGATCCGGACGTCCGCACCCCGGGCCCGTTCTGCCATCAGGAACGAGGAGGAGCCGGGTACCCGCACCATGTCGCCGAACGTCGCGATAATGACGTCGGGAAGCCGGCTATAGGCGAGGGCTCGGTCCACGTAGCCATTGGGGGTGACACAGACGGGACAGCCGGGACCGGAGACGAGGCGCACCTCTGCCGGTAACAGGCTCCGCAACCCATACTGGTAAATGGCCATGGTATGGGTGCCGCACACCTCCATGAAACTCAGCGGCTCGCTGCGGCCTGCGGTCAGCCCCTTGATCCGCTCGGCCAGGCCAAGCACCGCCGTCCGGTCACGGAATTCATCCAGGTAGTTCATGGTATCCTCATCTTTTCAAACTAACTATTCGCTATCGGAAACGGACAAGTTTTCGCAAGATCAAGGCTGTCGAGGGAGTCCGCGGAGGCGTACAGAATGGTACGCCGCACAAGGAATCCCGAAGACTTACGCAGATATTGCGGAAAATCGTCCGTTTTCCGGATCATGCCAGATCCTCCGGGCGAAACACCTCCCGCATCAGTGCAATGGTCTGGCGGGCATCCGCTTCGTCCAGCTTGGCAATGGCAAACCCGGCATGGACGATGACAAAATCCCCGATCTGCACCTGGTCGGCGAGGAGCATCAGACTCGCCTCCCGCTTCACCCCGTCGATCTCAGCCACGATCTCCGTCCCGGCGACACTCACCACCTGCATCGGCACCCCTACACACATTTCAGCCTCCTCCCTGCTATGACCGCCTGGCCCAGAGCTACCCCGCCGTCGTTCGGCGGGGCCAGCCGCTGGCTGTAGACCTGGAATTCCCTGCCAGCAAGGGCAGTGCAGACCCCCTCGCTTAGCAGCTTGTTCTGAAAAACCCCGCCGGACAAAACCACCCGGTTGACCCGGCTGCCACTACGGATTATCTCGCACATTTCTGCCACAGCCGCCGTCACGGTATTATGAAAGGCCCGGGCGAGGAGCTCCCGCTCGGCCCCGGCAGTTACCCCCGCCACCAGTTCTCGCAGCATCGGGCCAAAATCGAGAATCGCCCCCGCTTCCCCCTCTGTTATGGTGAAGGGATAGACCCGGTCGCTTGTCGCTCGCTCCGCCAGGGCTTCCAGCTCCATGGCCGCTTGACCTTCGTAAGCGATTCTGCTCCGTAGGCCGAGTAGGACTGCCACCGCGTCAAACAGCCGGCCGCAGCTGGAAGTAAGTGGCGCATTGATCTGCCGCTCCAGGGCTGTAAGGTAAATAGGCCGCTCCGTAGCGGCGATCGCGTCAAGGAAGGGGAGCGGCAGCTTGAACAGTGCCGCCCCATAGAGGAGGTAAAGATGGGAAAGCGCAATCCGGAACGGCTCCCGGACAGCTGCATCACCCCCCAGCTGCGGCACCGGGCAGAGAAAGCCCTTGCGCTGAAAGCCCTGGTAATCGCCGAGCAGAAATTCTCCCCCCCAGATGGTGCCGTCGCTCCCATAGCCGGTGCCGTCGAAGATCACGCCGATGGTCTCCCCCTCCAGGCAGTGTTCGGCCATGCAGGAAGCCATGTGGGCATGGTGGTGCTGCACCGCCAGCTTCGGCAAATCGCCGTAGGCCAGGGCATAGCCGGTGGAAAGGTAGTCAGGATGGAGGTCGTGCGCCAGCAGCTCCGGAGCGATCTCCAATGTCTGCCGCAGATGGCTGACGGTCTCCGCAAAGGCTTGCATGGTGGCGGCATTCTGCAGATCGCCGAGGTGCTGGCTCAAAAATGCCTGATTCCCCCTGGTAAGGCAGATGGCTCCCTTCAGTTCGGCGCCGACCGCCAGCACGGACGGTTGCAGGGAAGGGAGCGTAATTCCGCGCGGCACGTAGCCCCGGGAGCGGCGCAGGAACAGGGGGTTTCCCTGGAACACCCGGATCACCGAGTCGTCACTGCGGGTCCTGATCTCCCGGTTGTGGGTGAGGAAATCGTCTGCAATGCCGGCCAGCCGTGCCAGGGCCTCATTATCGTCATAGGCGATCGGCTCGTCTGAAATGTTACCGCTCGTCATCACCAACGCCGCAAAATTGTCGCGCAGGAGCAGGTGCTGCAGCGGCGTAGCCGGGAGCATCACGCCAAAGTAAGCATTGCCCGGCGCAACCAGCGGCGCAATCGGGTGACCAGGGCGTTTCCCGAGGAGCACAATGGGCCGCTCCACCCCACTCAGCAGCCGTTCTTCCAGCGGGTCGAGCCGGGCAATTTTTGCTGCGGCGGCCAGGTCGGCCACCATCAGGGCAAAGGGCTTTTCGTCGCGCCGTTTGCGCCGGCGCAACTCGACAACCGCTACATCATTACTGGCATTAACCGCCAGATGGAAGCCGCCGATTCCCTTCACTGCCACAATCCGCCCGTCCTGCAGCAGTCTGATCGCCGTTGCCAGGGGGTCGCCTGGCAGCGCCCTGCCGCCGCCATCGAGCAGCCTTAGCTGGGGGCCGCACTCCGGGCAGGCATTGGGCTGGGCATGGAAACGGCGGTTCGCTGGCTCCTCGTATTCGGCGCGGCAGGCGGAGCAGAGAGGAAACCGAGCCATGGTGGTATTCTGCCGGTCATAGGGGATGCCGGTGATGATCGAATAGCGGGGACCGCAGTTGGTGCATGTTATGAACGGGTAGCGGTAACGGCGGTCTGCGGGATCGAACAGTTCCCTAAGGCAATCGGGGCAGACGTCACTGTCCGGCGCGATCTGCACCTGACTTGCGCCGACACCGCTGGCGAGGATGGCAAATCCTTCCCCAGCAGTTGGCGGGATATCGCTGATGGTCAAGCCGGTAATCACCGCCAGGGGTGGCGCTTCCTCTGCGAGCCGGCAGATGAATTCGTCGACCGCCCCGTGCTCACCCTCCGCCTCCAGGAGCACCCCTGCAGGGTTGTTTTGCACCCAGCCGGTTAGCCGGCAGCTCCTGGCTAGCCGATAGACAAAGGGGCGAAAGCCGACCCCCTGGACGATCCCTGCAATTTCAACCCTAACCCGCTTTATGATAGCCTCTCCCTATGTCCCTGGCGGCGCATTGCCATCCGCCCTTACCGCTTCCGCTTCCCTGCCTCTGCTGCCAGCCAATCGTACCATGCGGTCATCCCCGCACCGGTCTTGCTCGAGACTTCAAGGATGGTGAGCTGAGGATTGACGTGCCGGGCCAGCTCGATGCAGCGGCCCACGTCAAATTCCAGGTGTGGCAGCAGATCCACCTTGTTGAGAAGCATCACCTCGGCGGCGTGGAACATCTGGGGGTACTTGAGGGGCTTATCTTCTCCTTCGGTGACGGAGAGGACCACCACCTTGTACGCCTCCCCAAGATCGAAGGCTGCCGGGCAGACCAGGTTGCCGACATTCTCGACAAAGAGGAACTCCAGACGGTGAAGGTCAAAATGCTCCAGCGCATGACCGACCATGTGGGCGTCCAGGTGACAGCCGGCACCGGTGTTGATCTGCCTGACCGGCACGCCGGTGGCGGCGATCCGTTGCGCATCGTGGTCGGTCTGCTGGTCCCCTTCGATGACAGCAATGCTGAACCGGTCACGGAGCTCACGGAGGGTCCGCTCCAGAAGGGTGGTCTTGCCAGAGCCGGGAGAGCTGACCAGATTCAGGGCAAACACCCCGTGCGCCTCGAACAGCGCTCGGTTCGCCCCAGCCAGCAAGTTATTTCTGGCCAGAATATCCTCTTCGACCTTGATTCTTCTCGGATTGGCCACCTCCTCCCGATGCTGGTGGTGGCCGTGGTGATGGTGGGTATCTTCCGGATTGCAGCCACAGGTGATACACATGCTATTCGACCTCCAGTTCTTTGACCCTCAGTTCGTCGCCGGCCATGAGTTCAACCTGGTAGCCACCACAGGCAGGACAGGGCTCATACAGGGCAGCTACGGCAAATTCAGCCTGACATCCCTGGCAGCGTCCCCTGGCCGGCACTACCTCGATCTGGAGTTGCGCTCCTTCCAGCAAGGTTCCACTGGAGCATGCAGCAAAGCAGAACTCGATGGCCTCAACCAGCACGCCGGCCAGTTCGCCGATCTCCAGCAGGACCGACTTCACCCGCTGTCCTGCCGCGTGCTGTTCACAGATTTCCACCACGCCTTGAGTTATGGACATCTCGTGCATCCACTGCCTCCAGCGACCATCCCCCTGGACGGCGCCACCGAATGATTGTCGTGTTTTTAATCATAACAAATCTGCGGCATAATTAAAGCGTTATCCACAGCACTTTTTGACAATTTCCTGCAGGTTAGCGCGGAACCACTACGCCTGGAGGTTCCGTGCTGTTTGGATATACTCCTTGTCTGCCTTTCCCCTCTGTTGTATACTTTGACATTGTCTGCTGATAATCCGCATCATCCGGAGAGGCCTGCTGCTCATGAAATTACACACAAAACTGGTGGCCATGATGCTCTCCCTGTTGGTCATCGCCATTCTCGTCCTGTTTATCATGAACCAGTTCAGCCAGAATGACCTGGTAAACGAGATTCAGGAAAGTTCCACCGAGGTTTCCAAGGCAATCCAGATCAGCGTGGAAGATCTTACCTCCGAGTCGAAGGTCGATCCTTCCCGCCTCAAGGATTACCTGAAGGCGGCTCGGACCAAGGGGATTAACGAGATCAACATCATCAGCAATGAGGGAGAGATCATCGATTCGTCGGATCCGGCCAAGGTCGGGAAGCGACGGGAAATACGGAAGTCGGAGAAAGGCCTCAAATCGTCCCCCGGAACTTCCCCCCACGCCTCCCTGCACCCCTACGACCTGGTGGTTCCGGTCATCGTCGGCGACGAGCAGCTCGGCTACGTGCATATCAATCTCCTGCTCGACAACATCCACACCATCCAGCACGACAATTTTGTCAAACGGCTACTGGCGAACTCCACGGTTTTCATGGTCGCCATTTTCCTCACCATCTATCTGGCCAGAAGATATGTGGAACCGATCCACCGGCTGGTGGCCGGGGTCAAGACCGTGTCGGCAGGCGACCTTTCGGTAACCCTGCCGGTGGGGAGCAGAGATGAGATCGGCGAACTGGCGGAGAGTTTCAATGAGATGGTGGAAAAACTTCGAGAAAAGGAACGTCTGGAAAAGCGACTGTACGAGGCGGAGCATCTCTCCAAGGTCGGCCAGCTTGCCTCCGGCATTGCCCATGAAATCAGAAATCCCCTCAACTACATCAGCCTGGCCATCGACCACATCAAGAGCGAGTTACATAGCTGCTCCGTGCCGCAACAGCAAGAGCTGACCGAACTCGCCGACAAGATCAAGGATGAGGTGCGCCGCGCCAACTACATGGTGCTGAATTTCATGAACTACGGCAGACCCTTGAAGTTAAGGATCAACCAGGTTTCTTATCCGGAGCTGCTGGCGGCGATTCTGCCACTCCTGCGCGACAAGCTCAAGGAACAGCGGATTGAACTGGTCTGCGACATCGCACCTGATTTGCCGCTGTTGCTTATTGACAAGGAGTTGATGCGCAACTGCCTGGTCAATTTCATCACCAATGCAGCCCAGTCCATGCCCGACGGTGGCAAGATCATAGCAGGAGCCCGGTTCGATAAGGAGCAGGAGTGCTGTCTCCTCACCTTTGTCGATCAGGGGATCGGCATAACGGACGAAGAGCTGCCGAAGATCTTCCAACCCTACTTTACCACAAAGGAAGCGGGGATCGGCCTCGGCCTCGCCATCACTGAGCGGATCGTCAAGGAACACGGCGGGGCGATCCAGGTGGAGAGCAGGCCGGGACATGGCACCACCTTTACGGTTATTCTGCCGACCAGACGTGAGGAGCGCCCCCTATGACCGGAAGCATCCTGGTGGTGGACGACGAAAGGGCCCAGCGGGAGATTCTCTTCGCAATTTTGACCAAGGAGGGGTACCGGATCGTCGATGTTGGGGGAGCCCGCGAAGCCCTGGCGCGCCTCGCAACCGAAGAATTCGACATCATCCTGACCGACCTGAAAATGCAGGGGATGTCCGGAATGGATCTGCTGGAAAAGGTCCTCACCGATAATCCGCAGCAGTGTATCGTCATCATGACCGCTCATGGTACCGTGGATTCTGCGGTCGAAGCCATGAAAAAAGGGGCGTTTGACTACCTGGAAAAGCCGCTGGAACGTGACGACCTGCTCCTTACCTTACGCCGGGCCGTTGAGCATTTTCAGCTTCTCCACGAAAACCAGGTCCTGCACAAGAAGCTGGAAGAAACCTACACCATCCCCAACATCATTGGCGAGCATCCGAAGATCAAGGAGGTCTTCCGCATCATCGGTAAAATTGCGCCAAAAACCTCCACGGCGCTGATCTACGGGGAGTCGGGCACCGGCAAGGAGCTCGTGGCCCGTGCCATCCACGACGGCAGTCCGCGCAAGGACAAGCCGTTCTTTGCCATCAACTGTGCCGCGATCCCTGACACCCTGATCGAAAGTGAACTGTTCGGCCATGAAAAAGGCGCCTTTACCGGCGCCAGCAGCCGGGAGCTCGGCCTCTTCGAGGCTGCTGATGGTGGAACCGTGTTCCTCGATGAAATCGGCGAAATGAACGTTGCCATGCAGGCCAAGTTGCTCCGTGCCATCCAGGAGAAGGAAATCCGCCGGGTTGGCGGCAAGGCGAATATTCCGGTTGACGTGCGGCTCATCTCCGCCACCAACAAGGACCTGGAACAGGAAATCAAAAAGGGGCTGTTCCGCGAAGACCTCTTTTACCGGTTGAATGTCATCAGGATCACTCTCCCGCCTCTGCGCGAGCGGGGGAGTGACATTGCCGCACTGGCCAATTTTTTCCTGAAAAAGTACAGTACCTTGTCAGGCGTGCCGTTGAAGGGGATCTCCAAGGCTGGCCTGAAACTGATCATGAACTACTCCTGGCCCGGCAATGTTCGGCAGCTGGAATCGGTGATCGAGCGGGGGGTCCTGATGGCAGAGGGGGAGCTCATTCAGCCCGAGGATTTCCCTTCCGAGATCCGTGGCACTTCCGCAACGGGCGGCATGCTTGCGTTCGAACTCCCGCCTGGCGGGATCTCCATCGACGAATTGGAGCGGGAACTCATCCTCAAGGCAATGGAACGGGCAAGCTGGGTCATCGGCCGAGCCGCACCACTTTTGGGAATGTCCTACAAGACTCTACAATACCGGCTGGAAAAATTCGGCATCGAGCGCCCGGACAAGAAGCTGCTGAATCTCTAGCAGGCTGTTTCTTCAGGAGGAGAACCTTATGGATTTCAGCAAACTGCTCCATCGCTTTATTGTCGTCCCCTCCCTCACCGAAGAGCTTGCCGGACTACAGAGAATCGCCTACAACCTCTGGTGGAGCTGGGAACCGGAGGCGAGGGAACTGTTCCGCCGTCTTGATCCAGATCTCTGGACAGAAACCCACCACAATCCCGTCGAGATGCTGGGGATTCTGCAGCAGGCAAGCCTTGACGCCCTCAAGGGAGATGATGGCTTCATGTCCCATCTGGCGAGAGTTGATGAAAAGCTGCAGGAATATATGCAGGGGAAGAGCTGGTATAGCAAGGTCCATGATGGTAACAAAGAGCTGAAAGTCGCCTATTTCTCCATGGAATTCGGCCTTCACGAATCGGTGCCGGTCTATTCCGGCGGCCTCGGGGTTCTTGCCGGAGACCACCTGAAGTCAGCCAGCGACCTCGGCTTGCCGCTGGTGGGAGTCGGATTGCTCTACCGTCAGGGTTACTTCCGCCAGTATCTGAACATCGAGGGATGGCAGCTGGAGTTCTATCCGGAAAATGACTTCTACAACCTGCCGCTTCGCCTGGAACGAGATGACAAAGGGGTTCCGCTCACCGTCGAGCTTGATTTCCCCGGCCGCAAAGTCAAAGTGCATATCTGGCGGCTGCAGGTCGGTCGCATCCCCCTCTACCTGCTCGACACCAACCTTGAAGAGAACCTCCCGGAAGATCGGGAGATGACCGCACAGCTCTACGGTGGCGATCAGGAGATGCGGATCCGCCAGGAGATCCTGCTCGGCATTGGCGGAATCCGGGCGCTCAAACTGCTCAAGATCGAACCGAATGTCTGCCATATGAACGAGGGACATGCTGCCTTTCTCGCCCTGGAACGGATCCGGATATTGATGACTGAACATGGGGTGCGGTTTCACGAGGCCATGGAAGCGGTCCGGGCCGGCAATGTCTTTACCACCCACACGCCGGTCGAGGCGGGGATTGATCATTTTCATGCCGACCTACTGGATAAATACCTGGCCCGCTACTACCGCAACCTTGGATTGTCCCGTGACGAGTTTCTGGGGCTGGGGCGCCAGAACCCGAAAAACCCGCACGAAACCTTCTGCATGGCGGTGCTGGCCCTGAAGTTGGCCACCCATGCCAATGGCGTGAGTGAACTGCATGGTGAGGTCTCCCGGAAGATGTGGAAAAATGTCTGGCCGGAGCTCCCCGAAGAGCACCTGCCGCTCACCTCCATTACCAACGGCGTGCATATGAAGACCTGGTTGTCCAACGAAATGGGTGGGCTGCTGATTCGCTACCTGGGGACCCGCTGGCTTGACGACCCAACCGACCACAATCTTTGGCGGCGCTGTTCGCGGATCCCGGATGCGGAACTCTGGCGCACCCACGAGCGTGGGAGAGAACGGTTGGTCGACTTCGCCAGAAGGCGACTCAAGGACCAGCTGCACAAGGTTGGAGCCACGGCCAAGGAGATTGCGGTTGCGGACGAGGTATTAGACCCGGAAACCCTCACCATCGGTTTTGCCCGACGGTTTGCCACCTATAAACGCGGCACCCTGCTCCTGAGAGACCGGGAACGACTGGCGCGAATCCTCAATAATCAAACCAGGCCCGTACAGATCGTCTTTGCCGGCAAGGCCCACCCGGCTGACCTTGAAGGGAAGGAACTGATCCGGCAGATCGTCCAGCTTTCCTACGAGGAATCTTTCCGGCACAAGCTGGTGTTTATCGAAGACTACGACATGGCCGTCGCCAGGTACCTGGTCCAGGGGGTGGATGTCTGGCTCAATACTCCACGCCGGCCGATGGAGGCAAGTGGCACCAGCGGCATGAAAGTCGCCTTCAACGGCGGCCTGAACATGAGCGTCCTGGACGGCTGGTGGTGTGAGGGATACCGCGGCAACAACGGCTGGGCCATCGGCAAAGGAGAGGTCTACGACGACATTGAGTACCAGAACGAAGTGGAGGGGCGGGCTGTGTATGACCTGCTGGAAAAGGAGATTGTGCCGCTGTTCTATGATCGGGGACTGGATGGCATCCCGCGCGGTTGGATAGCCACCATGAAAGCTTCGCTGCAGAGTCTCTGCCCAGTATTCAGCACCGATCGCATGGTGCAGGAATACACTGAGCACTGCTACCTCCCCTCTTATCAGCATTGGCAGCAGCTGGCGCAAGCGGAACTGGCGCCGGCGATGGACCTCGCCCACTGGAAGGAAACGATGCAGAAACTCTGGCCCCAGGTTCGGATCGACGCGGTGGAGGCCAAGGAGGTCGCGGAGGTGGTGTTGGGGACCAAGATCCCGATTACCGCAAAAGTGTTCATTGGCGACATCCCCTTGACGGATCTCGCCGTTGATGCCTATTTTGGCGTCCTCGATTCACGGGGGAACATCGTCGGTGGCGAGCTCCTCCCCCTGGAAATAACCACGGAACTTGGCAAGGGGGTGCATCTCTATAGCGGCGAGATCGAGTGCCGTTTCTGCGGCCGCCACGGTTTCATGGTCAGGGTGATGCCCCGCCATCACCAGTTCGGGCCCGTTTACGAACCAGGCTTGCTCCTTTGGGGATAGTGCTGCTCCAACTGGCGCCAGCAAAAAGGGGGGAGTTGCCCCCCTTTTTGCTTGAAACAACCGGCAAAAAGCTCTATAGTGCGGCGGTTTGCAAATTTCCTAGCAAAGAAAAGTCCCTATGCGCCTGCGTCATTTTCTACCGCTGCTGCTCCTGACCATCCAGCTCAACGCCTGTACCAGCATGGTCCCCCGTGGGGTCCTCCCCTACCCGCTTACCAACGACACGTTCAGCGATCCGGTCAAGGTGGTGACCATTCCGCTGCCGGCCATCGCAACCAGCCCCAATGAGGGGCTTACCGTCGGGGCATTGAGCGCCTTTCTCCTGCACAATGGCAAGGATGAGGTCAGCACCCTGCTGGCGCCCCAGATGAACTACAACCCGAACTTCGGCGTAACTACTAGCGTCTTCGGCACCTTTTACCCCGCTGCCGATCGCTACGGGGAGTTCAACGTCTCCAAATCGACCAAGGTCAATGAGGACTACGAGCTGAAACTCCGCGACAAAACCTTGCTGGACTCGAAGCTGGAACTAAACCTTTTCATCTTTGATTACACAGACGGGTCGGCGCGTTTTTTCGGCTTCGAGGCCAAAAGCCCCGAGCAGCAGGAGACCAACTATGCGGATGAGGAGATCGGCTTCAATCTGTCTGCCGGCTATGACATCGGCAAACATTTCCAGATTGTCGTGGGGGAACGTTTCAAAAATGTCGGCATCGGTGAGGGGGCGGTCACAAAGGTGCCATTCATTCGGGACAAGTTCGCGCAAGCGGAAATCCCCGGGATCAACGGCTTTAATGCCCATGCCCAGAGGCTTTCCATCATTTACAGCACCCTCGATTCCCGGGATATGCCGACCTTCGGCGGCTATGCGCGGGCAACCATCGAGTCTAGTTCCAAACTGCTGGGAAGCGCCGCCAACTACCAGCACTACGAAGGAGAAATAAAGGGGTTCATCCCGCTGGCCGAGGCCCGTTTCATCAGTGTGTTCCGTCTCATGTACAACCAGACCCTGGGTGGAGATGTGCCGTTTCTGGAACAGAGTATCCTGGGGGGGGAAAACACCCTCCGCGGCTACGGCCGCAATCGCTTCATCGACAACAGCTTCTTTCTCTGCAATCTGGAAGAGCGGATCATGCTGTTCCGCTGGGAAGTTTTCGATGTCAAAGCCGACTGGGAGCTGGCTCCATTTATAGACCTTGGCGCCGTCATGGAATCGCTCAACCAGTCCGAAGGGAATAACTTCGAATTCAATCCCGGCATCGGTTTCCGTGCCGTTGTCCGGCCAAATATCATCGGCCGGATTGATCTTGGCTTTGGCAAAGAAGGACTGAAGGTGTTTGTCGGCTTGGGCTACCCGTTTTAAAACCTGTCAATGGTCACCGTTGATGGCGCACCCCTGAAGGCTGCCGCGCCGCTCCAGTTCACCATCGATCAGATTGAGCACCTCGAATTTTTTCAGGGACCAGAGCGGCGCCAACAGGTGTTCCCTGGCCCCATCGCCTGTCAGGCGCTGGACGCAAATCCGTGGATCGAGCCGCTCCAGAAAGTCACAGACCAGGCCGGCGTACTCATCCCGCTCCATAACCCGCACTTCGCCCCTTTGGTAGAGATCTGCCAGTGGCGTATCCCGCATAACATGGAGCAGATGGAGTTTCACCCCGTTCACCCCCAGGTCGTTGAGGATGGCGGCCGTGGCCAGCATCTCCTGGCGCGACTCACCAGGGAGGCCGAGGATGATATGGGCACAAATCAGGATCCCCCGCTCCTGACTGCGGCGGACTGCATCGACAAAGACAGCAAACTCGTGGCCACGCCGGATAAGGCTCAGGGTACGATTCAGCGGCGACTGCAGCCCCAGCTCAAGCCAGAAATAGCTCTTTGCCGCATACTCCGCCAAGAGCTCCATGGTTTCCGGCGGCAGGCAGTCTGGCCGAGTACCGACAATCAAGCCAACCACGTCCTTGACCGCCAACGCCTCTTCATATATGGTACGCAGCCTTGCCACCGGCGCATAGGTATTGGAGTATGGCTGGAAATAGGCGATAAATTTTTGCGCCTTGTATTTTCGCGCCATTATTCCCTTGCCGTGGCCCAGCTGCTCAGCAACCGAAAGCTCAGGGCGAATGCCAAACGATCCGGACCCCCGGCCACCACAGTAGATACAGCCGCTGCTCCCCACCGTCCCGTCCCGGTTGGGGCAGGTAAAGCCAGCATCCACTGAGATCCGGTGCACACGGCAGCCAAACCGGCGTTTCAGTTCCTCGGAGAAGGCATGATAGCGTTTCTGGGTCATCAATAATCCTGCCAGCTCAATAGTTTACTCCTGCCACCACTCTAGCAGAAAAGCTGGCAGCAAATACAGAAAAAGGTCAGCACAAGGCCGACCTTTTTCCCGGGTGTGTTCAGAGTTTGGTTGGGTGGGCGAATCTGCTGTGTATCTAACTTGACGATTCCATGGAGGTGTGGTATGTCGGTGGTTGAATTCCTGATGTTTCTCATTGTGGCGGGTATCTGCGGCAGCATCGGCCAGGCACTGGCCGGTTATTCCCGGGGCGGCTGCCTGCTCTCGATCGTGCTCGGGTTTATCGGCGCCCTGCTTGGGCGCTGGCTTTCCCGGCTGCTTGGCCTCCCCGACCTGTTTACCCTCAACTTTGGCAACCACTCTTTGCCGGTCATATGGTCCATTATTGGCGCCGTGCTGTTTGTAGCGCTGCTGAACCTGCTGACCCGCCGGCAACACCGCTAAGGAGTCGCGACTCAGTTCCTTGCCGGCCGCAGATCTAGGTGCGCTCCAACTCATAGGGCCAACTCAGCACCCCGCCATCCATGAATTTGACCCCCTTGAAACCAGCAGCCTGCAGGATTTTCTGCGCCTCGTAGCCGCGCGCGCTGAGCTTGCAGTAGGTGATGATCTCCTTATCCCTGGGGAGACTCTCCAGCTTTTCCCGCAGCATCCCAAGCGGGATATGCCTGGCGCCCTTGATCCTCATTTCCTGGTGTTCCGCCGGTGATCGAACGTCGAGCAGGATGAAGTCCTCCTCACTCTCCTGCATTTGCCTTACTTCCATGGGGGTGATCCCCTCAGCATGGCCGGCAATCTTGTTTTTCAGAATATCGGCCGCGACAATCAGGTTATCCATGGCAGTGGCATAGGGTGGAGCATAGGCAAGATCTAACTGTGCCAGCTGTTCCGCAGTGGCACCAAAGGTAATGGCTGCAACTGCAGTGTCAATCCGCTTGTCTACCACGCCGGCCCCCACTGCTTGCACGCCGAGAATTCTGCCACTGCTCCGGTCGGCCACCAGCTTCAGCGCAATCGGCTTGGCCCCAGGAAAGAAATGGGCACGGTCAGAAGCTGGCGACAGAACGGTTACCACGTCGTAGCCCAACTCTCTTGCTTCGGCCTCAAGCAGGCCAGTCTTGCCGGCATTGAACTCCAGGACCCTGATGATCGAGGTCCCCAGTATCCCGGCAAAGGTTGCGTCCCCACCCGCTGCGTTCATGCCTGCCACCCGCCCCTGTTTGTTGGCAGTGCTGCCAAGGGGGGTGTAGACTTTTTTGCCGGTAACGAGGTGGGTTGTCTCACAGCAATCGCCACAGGCGTAGATATTCGGATCAGAAGTGCACTGGTGGCTGTCCACCGCTATTGCGCCGGTAACACCGCGCTTGAGACCGGACTCTTCCGCCAGGGTCACGTTTGGTACCACCCCTGGCGCCAGAATTACCAGATCCGCTGCCACCTCGCCCCGGGTGGTAATCGCCTTTTCCACCCGACTGGTGCCGTCAAAACCGACCACCTTGCAGGCGGTCAGGACTTCAACACCCTGATCCTGCAGATGTTTTTCCAGAAGCATGGCCATTTCCGGGTCGAGCAGCCCGGGAAGGAGCTGGTTGCACATCTCCACAACCGTCACCCGCATCCCCCTGATTTTTAGCGCCTCGGCGGTTTCCAGCCCGATCAGCCCTCCGCCCACCACGCAGGCCGCTCGGCCAGCGATGGCCTTTGCTTTAACCAACTCGGCATCTTCGATGGTCTTCAGGGTGAGGATGTTTGGGCACCCCATGTTCTCCAGGGGAGGGATGGCCGCAGAACTCCCGGTTGCCAGGATCAGCCGGTCATAGGGGAGCTTGTAGGCGCGGCCGCTTGCTTTTTCATAGAGGGATACCGTTTGTGCCTGCCGGTCGATGCCGACCGCCTCGGTGCCGGTAAAGACCTCGACCCCCTTCACCCGCCGGAAAAAGTCCGCATCCCGCATCACCCCTGTGGCGGTGCTCATCAGCTCCTTGATCTCCCCCACCGTATCGGCGACATAGTAGGGGATGCCGCACGCACCGTAGGAAATGAAATTACCCCGGTCGATGACCGTGATTCGGGCCTTCGGGTTTATCCTTTTCGCCTTGGCCGCCGCCTTGGCACCGGCCGCATTGGCCCCGATCACCACAATCTTCAGCTCCATCCCGTACTCCCCCGTGCATATCAAAAGCAGTATATACTAAATTTTGAATATTATAGGTTGTCTTGCGCTGAAACACAAGGGGGGCGTTGCACGAAATTTGCCGTTGACTAAAATTCTGCGGCAGTCTTTAATGGTTTGATGTCCCACACCAAACAAGCAGCGCCGCGCACCCCCGCTAAGGTGACTTTCTGGCTGATCGTGATCACCCTCCTCTGGGGGGGGAGTTTTGTCTTCAACAAGATCGGGTTTCGCCAGATTCCGCCAGTCACTTTCCTGTTTCTCCGGTTTACCCTGGCAACGGTGATCATGGGGGTGGTCTGCCTGCGTCGGCTGCCGCAAATAACGCTGCAGATCATCAAACGGGGAGGGATTGTCGGTCTGGCCCTCTGCGCAGCCAATTTTTCCTTCGTGCTCGGGGTGAACGGCACCAGTGTGTCCCGGGCAGGATTTCTTAACAACCTGTTCGTCCTGGTCGTGCCGCTCCTCTGCTATCTGTTCTGGCGCAGCCGGGTTGACCGCTGGACTTTGGCGGGGATTGTGCTGGCATTCCTTGGCCTGGCACTGCTTGCCAGGGGAGGGGCTGATGGCTTTAACCGCGGCGACCTCTTGTCCACGGTCTGTGCGCTATTCATCTCGCTGCATATCATAGCCGTCTCGCGGCTGTTGGGTGAAGAGGATGTCTATCTCGTCACCCTGGTACAGTTCGCCACCGTCGCCCTGCTCGGCGGGCTCCTCACTCTCTGCTTCGGCCAGCAAAGCTTCCAGCTCGGCCCGACTTCGGTCGGCGCGCTCCTCTACTGCGCCATCTTTCCCACGGTGATCTGTTTTACCCTGCAGAATACCTATCAGCGCTACACCACCCCATCTAAGGCCGGGCTGATCTATACGCTGGATCCAATCTGGAGCATGCTTGGCGGCTTTATCCTGCTGGGCGAGCGGCTCGGTGCCTTGGAGTGGGCCGGCTGCCTGCTGATTTTCAGCGCCGTTGCCCTGCCAATGTCGCTCCGGTACTACCGGGAACGCACCTCCGCCATCTCTTCCCGCAGCACGACCACCGGCTAGCAGCCCAGGAGACTGTCGGGACCCTAACTGGCTAGCGCAACTGCCACGCGATTGCGGCCGCTTTCTTTTGCCCGGTAAAGGGCTTCGTCCGCTGTCTTGATGAGAGAATTAACGTCTTTCTTCTTATCCTTGCTGCTCGCCGCTACCCCGAGACTGATGGTGACCGGTATCATCCCTTCCGGGGTGTCGATACTGTCGCTGCTCACGCAGAGCCGCAGTCGTTCGGCAAAAGCGGCAGCGCACTCCAGGTTGCATTCGGGAAGGACAACCAGAAACTCCTCACCGCCATAGCGGCCGATACAATCGTAGGTACGCATCAAGGAGCGCATCTTGCCGGCTGCCGAACGGAGCACCACATCACCCGCCAAATGGCCATACGTATCATTAATCTTCTTGAAGAAGTCGATGTCCGCCATGATCACCCCCGCGCTTTTTTCTTCCCGCTCGGCCCTGGAAAGTTCCTGCGCCAGGATTCGGAGGATTTCCTCATGGTTCCAGAGGCCGGTGAGGGAATCGTGGGAGGCTTTTGTCCGAAAGGTATCTCGGGCCTCAATCAGTTCATTCTGCAGCTCGATAATGCGCCTTCCCGCCCGCAGCCGCAGCCGCAACTCATTATGCTTGAATGGTTTGGTAATGTAGTCATCCGCGCCGGCTTCCATGCCGATAACGAGATCTTCGTCACGCTGCTGGGAAGTCAGGAGAACCATGTACGTGTATGGTTCAACCATCTTTTGCCTGACTTTCCGGCAAACTTCCACCCCCTCCATCCCCGGCATCATCCAGTCAAGCATGGCAAGTCTCGGAGGGTCCTCAGATTGCAGAATCTGCAATGCTGAATAGCCATTGTCGGCGACAACGACATCGTATCCCCATATAGCCAGCGTTTCTGCCAGGAGCCGCCGAAAACTCGGGTCATCTTCCGCTATAAGTATCCTCATGGCTTTCCCCTTCATTCCTATTTGGTCATCAGCCAAATCTGTAAACGCACTTCCCACCTTCATATAGCTCTATCGGCCCGTCTTCGGATACCTTTATAACCTTGCCGAACAATGATACCGCTGTTGCCGCCGTTGTCCGTCCTCCCCCCGTCACCAGCCCGAGAGTCGTGCAGGTGTTGATGATGATGCCCGTATCAACAAGCTCACCGTCTTTGTTGAACAACGTCATCCCGTCCGAAGACAGGATACTGATCAGTTCTCCCGAATGTTTCAGGCTGGAGATCGTTTTTCCCTTGAAAAAGCTGATGATCAATTGGCTGATGATACCCTTTCCGCCAGCCGTCCCTTTTTGCAAATCTCCTGAAACCAATATGTTCTCGTCGGCTATGAGGACAATCGTCCCGAGCCTGAGCTTTGACAGTGAATATACGGTCAATATTAACGCTTCCGTTTCTTTTGCATCCAGCTGTCCCGACAGAAAATTTCGGAAAATATTCGGATCGAATAGGCTCCAGGTTCCTTTTCTCCAGACGAAAATGCTATCCGGGCAGGTCATCACTTCCAATTCGGAGGAAGGTGTAATACTTACGGCAAATGCCCCTTCTCCGGCTTTGTTGACGAGGGTCAGGTTATCGCGGAGGCTGAGACGATCTACGGCGTCCCGGTTCCCATAGTTCATGAATTTTACCATTCCGGTTGTCTGCAGGTTGATGTTACACGCGTAATACGTTCCCTGACCGCTCACGAGCCGATATGTCAAGGGGCTTTTGAAGAAATTGGCGGAGATATTGATGCCGGGATTGAAATCATGTCTGAGGCAGTCTGACGTACTGCATGCCACATTGAACTCCTCGATCTTATTGCGGTACACGATGAACCCACTCGTAGCGGGTGTCCCTTCATACCTCTGGTACGAAAGATTTTTCAGTATCTGCAACAGTTTTTGTATTGACCAGAAGGCACGATGCCGGTTAAACCGTAGATAGCGGGATACGGAAACATCCAGGAGCGAGGTGAGCAGAGCCGTGCGATAGTAGATGATGTCGCCACCTATTTTTCGATTTGCAATAAAGATGTGCATGGCTTCCGCTACCTCATCAGCGATCTTTCTTTCAGTATCGGTGAACGGCAGGCCGTTTCTCTGCAGAACAAAGTGATGGGTGCCCAGTTCTGTCGTTATTCTCTTTACCAGGTAGTTGCCGCTTTGTTCAACCTCGCAGGGAGTTATTTCTTCCCCGACAAGAGTAAAGGTTGCCCCGCCAAAAAAGTCTTCCACCATCTTTCTTATTGATTCGAAGTGCTTGATAGGCATTGGAACGTCTCCGTAACTACTCGGGTGTTGAAACTGAAGACTGAGGGTTATTCGAAATATTCGTGCTACTTCCTCGCCCTGTTCAAATACATTTAGTCGGGGTGATCGTGCAGGAGTTTTTACTGACAGTCTTCAGCCTTCAGTCTGTCAACCTGCAGTCAGCAGCATTCTGGGCAGTTACGTCAGCTGGTTCTGTCCCCGCTCAACGTAAAATAGAAGGTTGCCCCCTTGCCCGGTTCCCCCTCCGCCCAGACCTTACTGCCATGGCGCCGAATGATCCTCTCCACCGTAGCCAGGCCGATGCCATCCGTTGCGAATTCCTCCGTACCGGGCAGTGGTCGGAATGGCTTAAAAAGTTTGTCAGCATGCGCCATATCGAACCCAACTCCGTTATCCCGAACGTAACAAGCCGGCTGCCCCCCGACTTCAGTCACGCCGAATTCGATGACCGCCTCTTCGCGCTTGTCGGTATGCTTCCAGGCGTTGCCCAGGAGGTTTTCCAGAGCCAATTGCAGCAAGCTCCTGTCCCCATAAACCTTGATCCCCTCGGCGATTCGGAACGTTACTCGGCGATCGGGGTTCGATTTCCGGAGTTTCTCTGCCGTTTTATCAGCCATTTTGCTCAGGTCTAAGGTTTCCCGATGAAGATCAATCCTCATGGGCCTGAAGAATTCATGCATGATGCCGATGAGCTCTGCCATCTGTTTGGTTTTGTCATATATCCCTAAAGCATATTTTTGGCACTGCTCGTTCTCTTTACTACACATAAAATCCTCTATATTTCTGGCGTTACGGCCGATTGCCAACAGGGAGTTGAGCAGGTTGTTGGATACGGTGTAGCTGAACGACTCAAGGTCCCTGTTGACTGCCTCCAGTTCGGCGGCGTGAGCCGCGAGCTCGTTCTGCAGCTCGACTATCCGCCTTCCGGCGTTGAGTCGAACCCTCAGTTCGTTAGTCTTTAGCGGTTTGGTTATATAGTCGTCCGCTCCGGCAGCCATGCCGGCGACCAGGTCTTCGTCCTTCTGTTGTGAAGTCAGGAGAATGATGTAGGTGTAAGACTTCGTCGCCTCTTCCCTGATCTTCCGGCATAATTCCAGACCGTCCATGCCCGGCATCAGCCAGTCGAGAATGGTCAGCCGCGGGGCGTCGTCGGAACGGAGGACCTGCCAGGCTTCGTTGCCGTCATTGGTGACGACCACCTCGTACCCCCATCGGGGAAGAATCTCTTCCAGGAGCTGGCGAAAAGCAGGTTCATCTTCCGCTATCAGGATCTTCATGGTGTATACCTCCGCTACCTCAAGCTCAGGTTGAAGCTCCGTCCGCTACTCTGACCCTTCATGCCTCACACTGAAATTATTGCCATTCGTCGGTATTTCGGCGCTACACTTTTCAATGGCAGCGAACAGTTTCGTTAATTGGATCGGTTTCAGCAAGTATTCACAGAAACCGATTTCGCTGAACGCTTGTAAATAGTCTTTGTTGCTGTAAGCGGTCATCACGATGAACATGGCACCGGAGTTTATCGATTTGATCTGGCCGGCCATCTCAATGCCGTTCATCACCGGCATGTTGATGTCGGTGATGATGATCTCCGGCATATGCTCTTTGAAGAGATCCACGCCCATACTACCGTTCTCGGCGCAGTAGATAGTTAAATCCGGGAATTTTCTCTGGATTACAACACAGAGCATCTTGCAAGTCGCCCCGTCATCTTCTACTATCAATATCGAAGGCGCGCTTCTCAAGCTCGGCATTAGTTCCATCTCAGACCTCTATCCTGAATTCGGCGCCGTCGCCGGTATTGCGGATGGTGAGATGCCCCCCCATGTTTTTCTCAATGATGTTTTTTGACATGAACAGGCCGACACCGGTCCCTTTCCCCTGCTCCTTGGTGGTGAAGTAGGGCTCAAAAATTTTGTCCAGAATCTCGGCATCAACGCCGCCGGCATTATCGGTTATGGTGACCACAGCCCTGCCGCTGTCCACCCATGAACGCACCATTATCCGTGCATCGGCCACGCCCCGCTCAGAGAATGCGTCCCGTGCATTCATCAGAATGTTGAGGAGCACCTGAGCGTATTCGTGAGGGTAGCCGTTGATCTGCGGATCGTCGCTGGTGCTGATGTCGATGGAAATGTGCAGGCTCCGGAAACTCTCCTCGACCATGGATATCGTTTTCACGATGACCTGATCCACCCCGAACCGGCTCATTTCCTTGTCCGGAGTGGCTAAATTTCGGAAATCGTCGATCGTCTGCGACAGGTGTAGGATGATTTCCATCATCTTGTCGATCTTGCCGTCCAGGAATTCCTTGCTTAACTCCCCGCATTCTCGAGAAAACCCCAAGTCCTGAACCATTAACCCCAGGATGTTCAATGGCTGGCGCCACTGGTGGGCGATGTTGCCAAGCATCTCTCCCATGGCCGCCATGCGGCCCTGCTGAATCATTATATGGTCCTTTTCCCGGAGTTGTTCAATCGTCCAGATGCGCGCAGCGGCTGCCAGTTCCAGTTCCCGATAAGTATCACGCAATTCCTTATTCTGCGTCTCCAGCTGGACGCGGCTCTCTTCCAGTTCCTCCGTCCGCTCCGCAACTCGTTTTTCCAGCTCGTCATTCAATTTTTGCAGCGTATCTTCCGCACGCTTGCGCTCCGTGATGTCATGTATCATCCCTACAGATCGGATGATCCTGCCGGTTTCGTCCCTGATATGCTCACATCGCTCATGGACGTACCGTATTTCTCCGGTAGCTTTCCGCACGACCCTGTGTTCGATCTCGTAGGTATCCCTGCCATAGAGCAGCGAGTCTGAATACGCAGTATCAACCGCCATGCGATCGTCAGGGTGCACAACTTGATGAAATGCGTCATAGGTTGCGGCGAATTCCTGGGGTTGCATGCCGAGAATCCTGAATACTTCATCAGACCAGAAGAGAACGTTGTTGACAACGTCAAACTCCCAACTGCCGAGATGAGCGATTTCCTGAGCTTTTTTCAGCCGTGCCTCGCTGTCTTGCAGCTCCTTGGTCCGTTCCTCGACCCGCTGCTCAAGTCGAGCCTGATCTAATTCGATCAGGCGACGTTGATTGCGTTCCTCCAAAATAACCGTCAATATAAAACAAAAGTTTGTCAGGAAATCTTTATACGGCGCGAAAGCCGATGGGTCATAAACCTTTATCGACAGCACCAGTCGCCGGGAATTGCCGATCACCATTAGGAACCGAACAATCGAGTCATCCGTGGTTTCCTCAGGTTGATCTGAAAAATCCACCGCAGCGACACCCGGCATATTGGTCAGCCCCCGACAAACGAAGCTGAATATCGACTGCTCGTCGGGCAGGGTGCCCAAAATCCCTTGCATGATCAATAGCTGCCCGAGTACTGGAGCGCTTAACGCTTGCATAGACGTCTACCTTATAAGGTTTCTGATTTCAGCTGGCCAGAAATTCTTCCGGAGTAATGAAAAATGGGTTATTAACCACCGAGCCTCTAACCACCATATACGGATGAACTTTCAGGATATCCATAATCATGGCCCCGTCAAACAAGCGCGCATCATACTGACAAACCGTGGTAACCGGGTGTTCTCGCAGGAGCATGCTGACTTTCGCTTCATATTCGAGTAAACGGCCTCCTCCCGGCATATATTGAATGTCTTGTGTCATCTCACCGATGACTCTGGCCGCAGGATATCCCTGGATCACAGAATCTTCATGAAATTTGCGGAGAAAGGCAAGCATCCGTTCAGGATCGAACCGATTGTTTTGAAAGTAGATCTCCACTGTTCCAGCCAGCGTGAGTGCCCCGGTATCTCTGACCTCAATGTATGAAATGCCATGTCTACCAAGGAATTCCGCGAGGATTTTTTCGTCAATCCGCTCGGAAAAACAACTGGTGCGCTCTCCCGATTGAAGCCCGCTCAGAAGGAACTTCAGCACGGCTTCCTGGCGCTCGTCATCATCACCAAAGATCTGGCAGATATGAACTCCTGGCGGGAACTGCTGCGCAGTGAACCCGAGAGAGATTGTTGGAAGAGGGTGTACCATGGTTAAATACTCCTTTCATTGCTGCCGCCGGCGAAGACCGTCACGTTAACGTGAAATATACAGTCGCTCCCTTCCCCGGCGCTCCCTCGGCCCATGCCCGCCCGCCGTGGCGCCGGACGATCCGCTCCACCGTGGCCAGGCCGATGCCGAAACCTCTGAATGCTTCGGCGCCTGGGAGGCGTTGGAATGGAACAAAGAGCTTGTCCGCGTCCGCCATGTCGAATCCGGCTCCGTTATCCCGGACGAAATATACTGGCTTCCCGTCGATCTCTGTCGCGCCGAACTCGATGACAGCCTCCTTCCGTATGCCGGTGTACTTCCAGGCATTGCCGAGGAGGTTGTCCAGGACCACCCGCATCAGGTTTGCATCGGCATTGGCCGCAATTCCGGCGTCGATCCGAAAATCTACCTGCCGCTCAGGCTCGGTCAGTTTCAGCTCCGCTGCCACCTCATGCGCCAGTGCGCAGAGATCGACCATATCCAGGCGCGGCTCGACGTGGCCCATGCGTGAGAAATTGAGTAGGGCCTCAATCAGCCGGTTCATACCCAGTGTGGCGTCGTAGGTCTCTTGGAGATAACCCTTGCACTGCTCATCAAGATTATTACTGCATAGTTCCTTGATTATCTGGCAGTAGCTGCTGATAACGTTCAATGGCTGTCGTAGATCGTGGGCTACCGTGTAATTGAATGCCTCCAGCTCCGCGTTGGCGGCCTCAAGTTCGGCTGCCCGCGTCGCTAGGTCGGTGTTCAGCCGCTCGATCTCATCCTCGGCCTGTTTGCGGGGGGTGATATTGCGTACGACACAGAATACCTGGTCTCCGGGGAGAAGCAGCAATCGCGCCTCAAAGACCTGTTTTACCTCACTTATCGGCAGCCAGTATTCCAAGGCGGCCGGGACGCCCGTCGTGAGGACTTGTTGAACGGCCGCGTGCATTTGCACACCCACATCGGGCGGCAGCACTTCCTGCATCCGTTTCCCCAAGAATACCTCCGGTGGTGCATACAGGTCCGCTATGGCTCCTGCCTTGTAGTCGATAATCCTCTCCTCGGCGTCGACCCAGAAGTAACTATCGGGAAAGGCTCTGAAAACCGCTTCAAGCTCGGAAGTGCGCCAGCGCAGCGCTTCTTCCGCCCGCTTGCGCTCGGTGATGTCGTTAATCATGCTGAGTATGTGCTGTTCACCATCAATTTCAATAAATTCCGCCGACAGCAAACCTATGAAGGCCTCGCCGGTTTTGCCTTTTAGGTAAATTTCAATGTCACATACCGTTCCTCGCTCTCTTAGCACCCGCATTGCCCTGTCACGGTCCGCCTGACTTTCCCATATTCCAAGTTCCAGCGTGGTACGGCCGATCACTTCATTACGTTGATACCCCAGGCCCCGCACACATCTTTCATTGACATCAACGAATCTCCCTTCCGCCAGGGTAGTAATCCCAAGTATGGCGGGAACAGCATGGAATATAGTTAAAAACTTCTTCTCGGATTTGCGGAGCGCTTCTTCCGCCTTTTTGCGGGCGGTGATATCGTTCAACAGGCTCAACAGACATTGTTCCGCGCCGATTTCAATAATCTCCGCCGAATAGCTGCAGATGAGAATGCTCCCCGATTTGCTCCTGAAGCCGATTTCCAGATCACGCACCTTCTTTCCTTCCGCCAACATCCGGATCACATAGGTTCGGTCTTCCTGGTTCTGCCAAATGTTGAGCTCCAGAGAAGAATGGCCGATCAACTCGTCTCGCCTGTAGCCCATCGACCGTTCGAAGGCCTCGTTGGCCTCTTTGTATACCCCGTTTGCCAGGGAGGAGATGACGAGGCCGCTCGGCGTCGCTTGGAAAGCCTTGGAGAACTTGTTCTCCGATTCCCGGAGCGCTTCCTCCGCCTCCTTGCGGGCGGTGATCTCCTCCGTTACCGCGATGAAGCTGGTGATCTCACCGTCAATATCCTTGATCGGCGAAATGGCGGCATACTCCCAGTAGAGCTCACCGTTCTTCTTTCTGTTGACCATTTCCCCATGCCATTCCCTGCCGGCGAGGATAGTCTCCCATAGCTCCTTGTACACTTCCGGCGGCGTCTTGCCGGACCTCAGAATCCGCGGATTTTTCCCGGCAATCTCCGCCAGGGTGTAGCCGGTCACCTCCGTGAATTTTGGGTTGACGAATTCAAAGTTGCCGCTGGCATCGGTAATTATGACAAGGCTTGGACTCTGCAGCACCGCCCTGTAGAGCTTTTGCAGCTCCTGCTCGTTTTTTTTGCGTTCGCTGATGTCGTGCAGGGCTATAAAGAATGCTTTATTTGCATTTCTCCCTGTTTCTATCGCCCATGCCTCCACTACAATGGCTTTACCGTCCCGAGACCTCAGCTTCAGCTCGGTTGTTTTGTCCGGCTCGAAAAGGAAGTCAAACTGTTTGTCCAGGAGCTCATTCGTTTTGCAGCCAAAAATGGTGGCGGCCGCGGGGTTGGCAAAAAGTATTTTTCTGTTCATATCCACTATCAGGTTGCCGTCCGGACCCTTCGTCATGAGATCCTGGATACGCGCATTACACGCTTGTAATTTCCGATTACACTGTTCCAGCTGCGCCTCAATTTCATTCGGCTTCTTAAACATTGTTGTTTCCTTTATTCCACCTTGGGTCACAACCTTACGGCATACGGCGCCAGCCGAAAAACAAACGCTTCCTCGCGCAATTCAGGATGCTGCGTTCAGTCTCCAATGCGCGTTTACCAGGGACGGTGAGTTGCCGGTCGCTAACTTGTCGGAATCTGCGAGATTTATGGTCTAATTCTAGCGGGTTATTAAGAAATTACAATTAACAAAGGGGGTGTCGGAAATTAAAAAGAAGTGGTCCGAGTAGTTTTGGTCGAAGTTTCGGCGTTCGGCCACGAATAGGGGCGCCCTTTGGCGCGACTCCGTCTCCCAGCTAACTGGCTAGGAGTCTGTCGGCGTTCGGCTTGAAGCCAGACAGAACTTCCGCCCAGCAATTTTTCCCCACGCATCTAACAGCTCGAACAGCATCAAACACCGGCGCACTCTGGGTGCAGCGCAACAATGATCCGGCCTTCGCAACCGCGCTCACCAGCTTCAACCCATTTAAGGGGAAGGATGACGGTTCGCAGTTTGGAGTCATGAATGGCGCAATCAACGCCATACTCGCGGGGCTTGCGGCAGAGACCCCGAAAATGTACCTCAGAAGCGTCACCTGGAGAGACAAAAAGACCGATACCGCTGATAACAGGGTCGGTTTCAGGATTTCTACCCACGCGATGTACAACAATTTCGAACAGATAGATCATATGTTCGAAAGGCTTGTCGTCCACGTCAATGCAAGCGGTTTGGAACAGCGTGCCTGACGAAGTAATTTCATGGGGGAAATGAGGTTCCGAGGGGCTTGGAATACACATTGTGCTGGTTGGTCATCAGCCAATTGACTGGGGTGTCTGGGAATGCGTCGGCAAAATAACGGGGGCCATTGTTGAGAAACTCAGCAATGGCCCCCGTTCCGCTTCGGACTAGAACTGGATATTCAAATTTACCTGCGCGCGCGACTCTTTCGGGAAATCCTGATCATTGTATCTCCCTTTCTCCAGACCGTAGGCGCCATCGACGTCCA
>JANXYN010000162.1 GCA_025356035.1 Geobacteraceae bacterium | reverse complement strand
GCTTCAAGTGCTACTTTCGCCTTGTGCTGGCTGCTGAAACTTTTGCGACTCTTTTCGCTCATTGCCTGCTCCCTTTTACCGCAGGCTACCATCTTAAACTATTGTCCGGAAATTGGGGTCCACTATACTCCCTTTGTTTTCTTTTCCACAGATTCTCCTCGAAGTTATATGCAGAATATGAAGCCGTTTGCTGAAGACCAAACTAAGTAACTCTAAACACCTTCATGACCTCATCCCCCAGGTGATTGATGACCTTCACTGCGATACGACCGGTTTTGGGCTTATCGAATGGCCGGGAGGTATCACTGTTCAAAGTTGCCCAGGCGTCTTCATTGATCTCAGCCTTAAGGGTGGTCTTGAGCGCCTTATAGGGATCGTTTGCCCCGAGGAAGTAGGCATGGCGGACGAAGAAGCTCTCTTCGTTATAGTCGGTGTCGATGAACCAGCAGGCGATCCCTTCAGCACCGTCGCTGCGGACTTCGCCGGTGTTGGGGTGGAAGACGTCTACGCCGTTGACTTTGACCTGGATCTGGCCATCGACTGCATCGCGGATATCAATGTCCGGCTCGCCAAAGATAACGAACAAGTTCCCCTTGCCGGTGTTCTTGAGGTCGTCGGCCATGTGCAAGTCAGCGTTCATGCGGGCTTTGAGCACGGGGATGCGTCCAAGTTTGTCGAACTCCGAGGAGTGGGCATCGTAGTTGAAGGCGCAGGCGATGAGCACATCGAAACAGGCATCGCCGGCCTCACGGGCAGCCTGTACCAAGTCGGGACGGGAAACGGTTCCGAACTCAGGCCCGATAAAGATGGCTGCACGTTTTTCGACGTCTGACTCCTCATAGCGCCCTTCGGCACAAACCATGTCGCCTGGCCAAGGCGTAAGGGAAGTGAAGGAGATCTTGTCTTCCTTGTGGGCCTGCTGCACCCCGGCAGTCTTGAGGTTTTCCAGGATGATCTGGACGAAGTCTCTCTCCTTGCCGTAGCCGTCTTGTTGTTCCGCTACGGCATCTATCAATTCGTCGTCCGCACCCACTGTTAGCACCCGGTGCGGAGAGAGGCTCTCTACTGTGAACGGCCCGGCAACGCGGACCTTTTTCTTGTCTTCATACGGCTTGTCGTAGAGATATTCATGTTCAGCCTTAGAAGCAATAGAGGCATCAATCTGCAGCTGCCGAGCGATGCGTTGTTCCCACCACTGAGTGTGCATCTTCTTCGCAGCATCAGGCCACTTGGCTTCGGAGTCGCGGGGAATTTCCCACTCTTCCCATCTCTTGTTCACTGCCTGATTGAGTTGCTGGCGCAGAGGTTCCAACTTTTCCTGGTATCTCTCCCAGATGATATCTATCTCCGTGTTGTTGGCGATAGAACCGAGCGTAACATATGGCACTCGCTCATAGACAAATCCCTGACGAATGTCGCCATGAGTGGCCTGATTTGATGGTTCAGTACGGGTTATAGCTGCTTCCTTTATTTGACCATCACGACTATCGGCAAGCAGGTAATACGAATAGCGAGCGCCCATTATTCTGGCTCTGGCAAGCGCCAAAGCAACGCGTGAAGTATCAATGGTTATCCAGCGACGTCCCCACTGTTCAGCGACGTATGAGGTTGTTCCTGAACCACAAGTGGGGTCAAGCACCAGGTCGCCAGGATCACTTGCCATCAAAATACAGCGTTCGACTACTTGTTGTTCCGTCTGAACTACATATATACGATCTGTAGACTTGCCTGAAGTATCATCCCATACGTTAGTCATTCTCTTGAACGGGCTGTCTACATGGTATTTACGAAACCAAGGGGGGCCACCTCTTGCTTCAAGTCTTCCAGCCTTATTAACACGGTTCATTCCATCAATTGTTGTTTTCCAGTGGGCGTTATTACCAACTGTGAATTGCTTACCTTCAAACTCTAGGTACTGTTTCTCCTTAGAAGCTCCTGCTGATGTTGTTTTCGAGAGAGCATAAACTTGCCCGCCATCTGGAACCAACTTGGGATCACGCCTTTCAGCAGAGGTTAATGGTCGCGAGAAGTTCCCGATTGTAGCACCCCACGAACCACCTCGCGTTTCAGTAACCCATTCAAACAGTGGTTTTTCCCTCAACAATTTACGGAACTTTGTATCACCTCTAGATTTGCTGTACCAGAGAATGAAAAAATGATTGTCATCCAGAAATAGGCTTGGAGTCGCTGTCTTTCGCACCGAAATCTGAGAAACAAAATTTTCATCACCAAAGACCTCGTCGAGGAGTGCACGAAATCTATGAACATTAGCATCACCAATTTGTACAAACAGCGATCCACTCGGCGCTAGTAGATCTCGCGCTGCAGTAATTCGATCTCGTGCATAGGTTAAATATGAATGAATTCCATCCCGCCATGTATCGCGAAACGCCTTCACCTGCTCCGGTTCACGAGTTATATGCTCAACGTTACCGTCGTCAACCGTACGACTTGTAGTAGACCATTGAAAGTTTGAGTTGAATTTGATGCCATAGGGAGGATCAAAGTAGATGCACTGCACCTTGCCCCGCAGTCCTTCGCGCTCTGCCAGAGATGCCATCACTTGTAGGCTGTCGCCAAGGATCATCCGGTTGGCCCAGTGAGCATCGTGCTGATAGAACTCGGTCTTGGCGCTCTCGCTTGGCAATCCGTTGAAATCGGCAAACAGGTCGCACTGTGCCTCGGCAGCCTTCGCATCGGCCTTGCTGCGGCGCAAAAGATCGTCAATCAGCACCTTGGGGTGGACCTTCTCCTGAATGTAGAGTGGAGGGGCATGAACCACCAGGTCGGACCAATCCTGCTCATCCTTGCCGCGCCAAACCAATTGTGGGTCGAGGTCGCGATTGCGCCGCTCGTAAGCGATGCGTACCGGGCTTTTCTCCGCATCATGCATGATCGACTGATGCTCGGCAGTAGGGATATTCTTTCGCGTTGCATCATCGTGGGTGAGAGTTTCGACGGCTATCTTGGTTGGTTGCTTCGCCATTTTTGCTTATCCTCGCGCTGCCGGTCAGGCAGTTACTGTTTCGATCATCTTGTTGAATTCAGCTTCTACCCTGGCTTCGAAATCGGTCTCGATTTGGTAGACCTCTGTGAACTCGGCAAAGGCCCAGCGGCCATAACTGCTCTGATTATTGATCCCAGGTACCCAGTAGTTCTCCATGGTGGACTTCTTTTCCTTGGCGTCCTCACGGCGGTAGCCTTTGATCTCGACAATCAGGTGGAGCAGATCGTCTTCTCCTTTGCCATCGTCCACCAGCACAATGAAGTCAGGAAGGTATCGGCGAGTCTCTGATCCGTAGCGGTACGGCACTTCCAGCCCTAGATTGTGGTTCTTGACGTATGCCTTGACCTGGGGATGTGCCTCCGCCACACGGCAAAACTCGGCTTCCCAATCGCTGTCGAGAATGACCCAGTTGATGTGACAGCGGCGGGCATCGGTTTCCCATCGATCCTTCTTTGAGGTATTGAAATTCACATGAATGGTGGAGCCGGTAGGGTTGTACGGATCAAGCATTGCCTTTATGGGTCTCTCGCCAACAAGCGCACGGGTAATGCCGGCAGTGATCCGCTCACAGGCCATGTCTGCCAGCTCCTGATACATGAGTTGAGCCGGATAAGTGCCCCCTGTGCAGACCAGACAGCTATCAAGCCATTCCTTGGTGATCCGCTTAAGCTGGCCGAAGAGATGGAGCTTGGCCTCCTCGCCGGGATCGCGCCATTTGGTGTAGAGCAGCCGCTGGGTGACATGGAATAGCAGCGTGGAGCGACGCATGTCGCCCAGATGCGTAAGACTGAGATTGACGGACTCGCCGATAATGCCGGAGTTTTGGGTAATTGAGGGGCCGACAATATCCGGATTCAATTCAAGCACGGAGTCCTCGTTGAACTGAGCGGTGAGGCGCTCTTCGGGCAATTCCACCCGGTAGCCTGCTACGCGTGGGAACTGGATTTCGAGGGGGTCTCGGTCCGGTCGGACGGCTTTTACATGGATGGTTTCGCGGGGTGGTTGTGGAGGGGCAATTACCGGCTTGGCGGTGAAGTCGAAGGGGATGCCTAGGACGTCGGCATACTCCACGTTGAACAGCCCGTCCTCATTCAAATCATAAGACTGACGGCGCAGGGCGCGGCCGATGACCTGCTCGCATAACAACTGTGTGCCAAAGGCTCGCACACCGAGAACATGGGTGACCGTGTTGGTGTCCCAGCCCTCGGTGAGCATGGAGACGGATACTACGCAACGAATCGATTCACCAAGGCGATCCTTCTTGCCGACGGTGTTCATGACTTCCCGTAGCAGTTCCTGGTCGGTGAGATTTTCCGCCTGACGGCGGTCGCCAGTCCGTTCAATGATCTCGCGGCGGAAGCGGTCGATCTCATCGGTCGCCATGTTACGGAAGTTATCGTCCAGCGCGTCGCCGGATTCCAGTTGCTCGCTGTCAATCAGAAGCGTTCGCGGGCGGGCAATCGGGTTGCCATGTTCGTCGAAGTTGCGAAACAAGGCCAGTCGGCCATTCTCCAGGGTGGTTGAGCCGTCTTCGTTCTCCCGCTGGAAGCCAGAGATGTAATCATAAACTAGTTTGGACGTTGAGGTATTGTTGCAAACGACAATAAAGCAGGGGGGCACCTTGATACCGCTCTCCTGCCAGAGGTAGTAGGTTTTCTCGTAGTGACCATAGAGGGCTTCCAACGCGGTCTGGAGTTCGACGGGGATACTCAGTGGATCAAGGGCATTGGCCTTACCACGGCCTTTCTTGGGCATCCGCTTGCGGATATGCTCCCACAGGTTGCGGAACTTCGGCATTTCGCCGCCGGGGATGTTATCGGCTACCGGTACACGGGGGAGCTTGACGATGCCGCATTCGATGGCGTCCATCAGCGAAAAGTCACTCATGGTCCAGGGGAAAAGCGTTCCTTCGGCATAGCCCGAGCCGCGCAGAAAAAATGGAGTTGCTGACAGGTCGATAACGCGGGTCAACCCAAGCTTCCGGTTGACAATTTCAAGTCCGGAGATCCAGAGGCGTGCGGCCTCGTTGTTCTTTTCCGCTTCCTTCTTGTCGTCGCCGGTCAGATCTTCATCTTCATCCTCATGATTGGGCTTTTCACGATAGCAGTGGTGAGCCTCATCGTTTAGCACCATGACGTTCTTCAGCCCCATTAGATCCGGCATCACCCGTTGGAGCATCTGACCTTCTGTTTCCAGAGTGTTGAGTTCCTCACCTCCACGCCCCTGGAGCAGCAAGCGACCACCCTTGGATAGTTCCATCCGTTCGCGCATCTTGAAGGCATGGTAATTTGTTATGACGATTTTAGCTTTTTTCACATCGTCCAGCATATCGTTGGGTACAATCTCTCGGCTCTGGTAATAGCTATCCGGATCATTGGGCTGCAGCACCCGCAAACGGTCGCGGATGGTCAAGCCGGGTGCGACGATCAGGAACCCCCGGGTGAACCGCTTACTGGATGGCTTGCGTACGGCATTGATGGTTTGCCAGGCGATCAGCATGGCCATGACGGTAGTCTTACCGGCACCGGTCGCCAGCTTAAGCGCCAAACGCATCAACTCAGGGTTCGCATCATTATTGGCATTGGCCAGATGTTCGAGGAAACCCACCCCAGTTTTACCGAGATTCGGAGCGACCTCGGTTAGCCAGATTGCAGCTTCAACAGCCTCAACCTGACAGAAGAAAGGTCGGACGCCGTTGAACTGGTGATGCCGCCAATGTTGCAGCAAGCGGGCTGTTTCCGGCGTAACTTTCCAATCATTCGGGTTTGGGATGCTGCGCCACTTGTCAACTTGGATTCGAAGTGCGTTGATGATCGAGGTGGGATCATATTGCTGCTGTTGGGTTGATAGGCCTTTGCCATCATCAAAAAGAAGATTCTGCTGATCAGCTGCCGTACTCCTGCGCTTTTTTGGTTTGGGAATAGGTGTAATGAATTCGGCGCGGCGGCGTTTGTCGAGAATTTGCTGAGTCGGCTGCCCCGAGGTATCAAGCTCCCAATGGCGGGCAGGATATTCGTATGGAGAATTGAGGATTGGTTGCTCGAAAAAACGATTGTCCATATTAGGTTATCTCCGGATACTATTAAAAAGGAAAAGCCGCCCGTCTGCATATATCAGACATAGGCGGCTTTCAGTTCAACCGATATTTATCAAGGGCAGTGAGCCCATTTGTCTACCCTCCACAAAAACTATGAAATTACGCTAGTTTAATACATCTTTTGGCCTCCAATGTCAATTGTAATCCCCCAAACGTGGGAAAGTACAAATAATTATCGTTTGAGAGTCCTGATCAAGCCTTTTATCTGCAGGAAGCACCATTATTGGCGAGTTCAGCAGCATTGGTAAATCCGTCGATATAAGCTTTGACCTCTCGCGAAGATCCGCGGAATAGCTCATGGCTTCCAGGTCTCCCCGTCTGAGGTTTTCGGAATATACGAAGCACGACATACTCTTCGGCACGACGTTGTGGGGAGATTCTGGGGTCGGACCAAGCTAACATACCACAATAATACATGTAATATGCATTTCACTCTCCTTTTTTAGCCTTAAAGTCACGTTTTGGGTGGTAAAAAGGGGCCTTTAAGAGGTCGCTATAAATGAAGCTCCCAACTAAACCATAGGACCTGCCCAAAATCCGGCAGGTCAATGGCTGGCCCGTTGGCAGGCAACGTGGGCGTGGTTCGGGCATCCACGATGCTAAGATGAAAAAAGGCGGCCAAGCGGCCGCCTTTGCTGTTATAGAGAGGTTCTGGTGGCTCGCAGTCAGTTATGCCGTGGCAGCACCTCCAGTTCTATACCGTAGAAGCCACCTATCTGAACTTCCACACCGTTTCAAGCAGCTTATTGGCATCAAGGAAGAACCTGTGGGGTCAGGGAAGAACCTGTGGGGTCAGGATTGCAAGATTGTAAGTTGATGATGGAAGTTGCAATGTTGCACTGACCCCACTGATTCCATGACCGCCACAACGGGTAATCTCGATTTTTGCCCTGCCGTCCTCGTTGTTCCAGATGCCGAGAATCTCTTCTCCGCCACTCCCTGACGCGCCGGCCGCCAATAGAATGATTCCCGCTGTAATCCAGATAATGGTTTTTGTCACGGCTCTCTTCCCCCACAGAGCTTTGCTCATTTCCCCCAATTTACCCTGACGGCATAATCCATACACCGCGCGAAAACATCGTACGTGAATTCAGGGGGGCTCAGGCCGGCTGTGGCGGCGTCCGTATTGGCCCGGGCAAACGTCCGGGTCTCGGACAGATACGGGAGGTAGGGCTCTACGAAACGTTTGAACAGCGCCTCCGGCGGATTGAAGTCGGCGGTGGCGATGCTCCCGTACACGATTTCGATACCTTTGATGTTCAAAAACGATTCGCAGTATGACGCGAGGTCCTCGACCGTTTTGGGGCGATCGCTGGTGAGGTGATAATACACGCCGGCTTTCGCGTGTGCCAGAATCGACAAGGTGGCGGAAACGAAATAATCGACCGGGATCAGGTTGATATGACCTCGATGGGCAACAGCCACCCTCAAAGGGATGTGGAGAACTCCCGTATCATCCTGGTAAATGCCGTATGCACCGGACTTGTGTCCCCCATGATCATGTAAGTCGTTCAGGTAAATTTCCCTGATGTAATAGAGCGACTTGACATGATTGTACAGGGCGTTGAAACGGTTGGCCCGGCCACTGCGGGAATCGCCGTAAACAATCGACGGGCGGATAATGGTAAACGGCAGTGAATGCATGGTACAGCGCGCGGCGACTTCCTGTTCGGCACGGGCCTTGGTTTCTTCATACACGTTGACGAACCTGTCTGAACCCACCGGCGCCTCCGGACAATAGGGGGATGAAATCCCGGGGGCATACGCCGTGCTGACATAATGGAACCATGGTGCGTTGCTGTTTTTGGCAAACTCGATGATCTGTCCCAGGCTGTCGACATTCGTGGCGATCGATTCCCGGCGGTGCTGTTCCGAAAACCGGGTGTCCGACGCACAATGGATAATCTGGCCCGATTTGGTGCAGAGAGCCTGGTATCGATCCGGGTCGAGGCCGCACAACGGCTTCAGCAAATCCACCTCTGCCGTTTCAATCTGACCGCTTCGCGCCTGAAGGTCAAACCACGCCAGTAATTTGTCGATTCTGGCTCCCAGGCTCTCGGCCGCAGAGCCCCTGCCAAGGACAACCACCCGGTCGCCCCTTCGCAGCAAAGACGCCATCAGATGGCTCCCCAGGAAGCCGGTCGCCCCGGTGAGCACGAATGTCTGTGAGCTGTTTTTCGCCATGGTTGTCGCCTATGCGTACAAGAGATTTTCTTTCCGGCAATACCCTTGGTAGAGAAGGTATTTCAGCCATCGTATGGTCCCCTCGCGGGTGGAATACTCCTCAATTAAAGCGCCGGCTTCCATCGTGGCCTGTTGAACGCGCGCGATGTCATCCGCATCATTTTGGTCATAAAAATAGTCATATTCGTAAATGCAGCGCTTGCCGCCGTCGACCGGCGTGACAAAGCCGAATTCATGCTTGAGCCGGTAACGTTCCCCGATCCGTGTAAACCCGGCACACATAGCGGAGATCAAAGGGTATTCAAGGGGAAGATACATGAGGAGCGGGAAGAAATGCTTCGCGCGACCTATCCTGGTGCTGGTGATCCTGAACATGTTGAGCCAGACCAGGTTCGTCATTTCGGGCCGGGCGTACAGCTGTTCGTAAAAGGCCCTAAGTTCTGGCTCGGTTTCCTGCGCAAGCCTTGCCGGTGACGGTGCCAGCGCCGTTTCCGCCAGTTCGGCGAAGCCCCTGATTTTGAGATAGGAGAAGGGTTCATCTGCGGAAAGCTCGGTAATGAGGTCCAGCCAGCTGGCAGACTTGAGTGACGGCAATCCAAGGCTGATAGCGGTGAAAAGACGCTGGTCGATGACTGGATAGCCCATGTCCGTTATGCTCCGCAGGGCGTACTTGTCGCCGATCACCAGAACCATGTAAGCCATCCCAAGCCTCTTTTCGAAGATCTCCCTGGCATCGGCGGCCAATTGCCGGGTCGGGGCGATAAAGGCCGACACATATTCCGCACCGAGGACACCGATGGCCAGGCCGATGCGCCGTGCTGCGCAATCCCCGGCAAAGCCGAGGGTCTCTACCAATGACTGGAAGGGAACCAGGACCCCTGCCTCGTCGTTCGTCATGGGATGGAGTTTGGCGCTCAATGACGTACAGATACCTGGTGTCTGCCGGCCGGACTTGCTGAAGGCAAAAAGGTTCGGGGCATTTTTTTCGTTAAGCGAGAACCATGAGCCATCGGGGGCGACAAACTCGGCATCGACGAAATTGTCGGCAGATGTCCCGTACGCGGCAGAAAAAAGCGACAATATGCCGGAGGACATCATGCTGCCGCAAACCATCGCCGCCGCCTCGGCGACATTCACACGATAACCGCGCTGCACTGCTGCGCGCTGGAGGTCGAATGCCGCAACACCAGGCCCGATCTTGACAGTCCAGTTATTCTCGTCAAAAGAAATCTCCTTCATCCGGTTCAGATCGATGACAGCCCCTACACAAAGGTGAAACCCGAGGAGATTTGTTCCGTTGGCGCGTACCACCCACGGGATATCGTGTTGCTTGAACAGCCGCAGCAGCGCCGATATTTCTTCCCGCGTCCGGGGCAGGACTACATAATCGGGCATTTTCGGCACTGCTAGGGCACAGGGATCATAGGCATAGGTGACGGCAATCGCCCGGTCGTTCGTTGCCCATTCATCGCCGACAATATCCCGTATTTCCCGCAACAGATGGTCCTCAGTGGCCTTTTCTACCAGGCCGCCCGTGGCAATGTGATTGGCAACGTGCGCTTTCAGGGCCTTCATCACCAATGAGGGCCGCATCTCGGTGACAAAACAGCACTGGTAGTCGCATTTACCGCACAGGTCGCAACTGTCGGCGATTTCGACACACTTGTCCGTAACGGGAATTTTTTGCTCCGCCAGGGCAGCGTAAAGATCCATCCTCCCCTGCGGATAGTAGCTGACGTAATGTTTTTCCGACCCGGAGCCACAGACACCGCTTCCCAGAAAATCGATCTTGCACATTGCATAATGCCGGCAGTTCCTGGCGGTCTTCAACGCCTCATCCATTGTCGTCTCCCCGCTCTCCGATGAGATGGTTATAAAGTCACTGTTTTTTGATGGCATACCCCATGTACATGATGTTCATATCCTCACTCTCGACGAGAAGAAGCTTTTCGCCGAGATCCCGGTAACTCATTTCCCCTAGGGCCCTTTTACGCAGATAATAAAGAACCTTGGGATAGGAAAGATTCGGTGCCGTTCCCCGGTGCTCTTTCCATTCAAGGTTATATTGCTGAAGAAGTGATTTTAATTCATCGGGCTTGATGAACATTTCCCAGACGTGAAGGTTCGGGGGCATGAACGCCCATCGGTTCCACCTCTGCGCGATGTTGATGGCTATCAACTTGCTGATTATAGTGCGGTTGATGGTGTCGTAGCACAGCACCCCCCCCGGTTTCAAAACACGACTGGTCTCGGAAATTACTTGCGGCAGATCGTGAACATGTTCCAATACGTCACAGCAGAAAACGACATCGAAGGTGTGATCCTGGAAAGGGAGGGACTCGCCCGTTCCCTGTTCATATTTGATCTGCAATCCGCCGGTTTTTGCGTGCTTAATGGCAAAATTCAGCGACTGTGCAGAAGGATCAATTCCGGTGACGTCGAACCCCATCCGGGCGATTTCTTCGCATAAAATGCCGCCGCCGCAGCCCACTTCTAAAGCAACGCTACCTAGAGGGGCTATTTTCAGCTCATTGAACAGCTGCTTCTTGAAATAACCCACCCGGACTGGATTAATCGATGTCTTCAGCAGGTAGAGTCCAGAATCGGGTTGCCACCACTGGTCGTTTTCCGCATTGTAAAGAGCGTTGTCTATGCGATCGTAATCCTGTCGCAAAAATCCCCCCATGAATGACCCTTTTGTTCTCTCTCGTCAAACCGCCGCCGCTGCGAGGAGGCCGCTCCTTGCACCGCGGCTGGAAAGGAATAGCAAATAAGTTCGGGGTTGTTCCTTCAATCGAGCGAAAATTACCGATGATCTTTATTGTGCCACACCCTGTGACACATAAAAGGTATAGGCTGTTTGCAATTTTGATTGCCTCCCTTGGCGCCTGCTGCTCACGCTGTACAGCCCCTGGCTGCTGGCGCGGCTTTGGGCGCTGGATATCCTGCTACCTTGGGCCTCTCATCTGCGGCTCTTCCCGCCTTCCCCGCTGAGCAGGTGCGGGCGCTCGTTGTTCTCCCCGCTGCTGAAAGTGCTGGCGGACTATCCTGTCACGCGGCTGGTAACGGTAATGCTGACTGCGTAGCGTATGCTGCTGCTCCACCTGCCGCGGATAACGATCTCCCGAATAGTGCCGCTGATAGACCGGCAGCGGGGCACGCGCCTGAGCAGAGCCGCGATTCCACCTGTCCCAGCCTCTTCGATGCTGCTCCCAATCACGTCCCCAGTGCTCGCCCCAGCGGGGCGGCGCATCCGACCGCCACCCGCGGAAGTAGACAGGAGGCTGCCGATAGTAGCGCACGGGGATACGCAGGATGTACAGCGGCACAACTCCTGGCTCAACAACCCCCCAGGGGCCGTTGTACCATGAACTCGCGTACCAGTAATCGTTCTGGTAAACCCAGTACATCCCGTCATAAAAGAAATAGTTGGCAGCCACCCGTGGCGCGTAGTAGACCGGGTAGCCCGGCACCGGTACGAGCTCCGGGTACACCGGCAGGTTGATCCCAATGCTCACATTGGGGAGCCCGATACCGATGCTCACTTGGGCTATGGCAGAAGGCACCGAGCACAACAGCATCCACAGCACAATTACTCCGTAGCGTATTTTCTGCATTTTGTCCTCCATTTCGATAGGCACGAACGTGGGCATTGCCCGTCGACGGCGAGTGACCCCGCCCCCAACGCTCTGCATAAAGCTGCGGGCAGGGTACGACAATGCGGTACTTATGTGTCGATTCGATTTATACAGTTTATCCCACGCTACTGGCCTGTCAATCAGACAGTCGCGGGAACTCTGCGTGTCAGCGATGACATTGCATATTCTATTGATATTTCATGAAAAATTGGGATAATTAGGGCAAATCAGGATTCGGGTAGGTATCGTCAACGCCACCGTCGCATCTACGGATGAAACGACGGTCAACAGGCAGAGGTCATGATGACACAGCAAGACCACGTACGCAAAATCGCTTCCATTCGTCCCCTGGCCCGGTTTCTCGGGATTTCCATGCGCGATCTCACGGTAACGGTAGGCCCCCTGATTCTCCTCACCATTGCAGCGATCGCGGCAGCCTACTGGTTCATGCGCCCTGCGCCACCCGACACCATCACCATCACCAGCGGCCCGGCCGGCAGCACATTCCAGCTCAATGCCGCGAAGTATGCCAAGATCCTGGCGCGTAGCGGCGTGAAGCTGCGGATATTGCCATCTGAAGGATCACTGGAGAACCTCAAGCGTCTGAACGACCCGGCGTATCACGTCGATGTCGGATTTGTCCAGGGGGGATTGACTGGGGGGATGAATGTGGATAAGCTGGTTTCGCTGGGGAGCGTGTTCCATGAGCCGCTTGCTCTCTTTTACCGCGGCACGGCGCCCATCAACTTGCTTTCCGAGTTGAACGGCAAACGGCTCGCAATCGGACCGGAGGGGAGCGGGACCCATGCCCTAGCCCTGATTCTGCTCAAGGCCAATGGCATCGAACCGGGCGGCGCGACGGCGCTCCTCGACCTGGGCGGCGAAGACGCGGCCCAGGCCCTGCTCGGGAACAAAGTCGATGCCGCATTACTGATGGGGGATTCCGCCACGCCGCCGATCATGCGCACGCTTTTGCGGACACCCGGCATCCGGCTCCTCAATTTCGCCCAGGCGGACGCCTATGCGCGCCGCTTCCCGTATCTGTCGAAACTCGATCTTCCCATGGGAGCGTTCGATTTTGGCAAGAATATCCCCCCCCAGAACATCAATCTGATCGGGCCTACCGTCGAGCTCGTCGCGCGCGAGCATCTGCATCCGGCACTCTCCGACATGCTGATCGAAGCGGCGCGGGAAGTACACGGCGGCGCCAAGCTGCTGCAGCGCGCCGGCGAGTTTCCCGCGCCGCTGGAGCACGAATTCCGCATCAGCGACGACGCCCGGCGCTACTACACGTCGGGCAAGAGCTTCCTCTACCGCAGCCTGCCGTTCTGGCTGGCCAGTCTGGTGGACCGTCTGCTGGTGGTAGTGGTTCCAATCATCGTGCTGCTGATCCCGGGGTTGAAGCTGGTGCCGGCGCTCTACAGCTGGCGCATCAGGTCGCGCATCTACAAGTGGTACGGCATCCTGATCGCTCTCGAACGGAGCATGCTTGCGCAGCCCACGCCCGAGGAGCGGCAAGAGCTGCTGAAACGACTCGATGACATCGAGACCGAGGTTAACAAAATGAAAATGCCGCTCGCCTACGCCGAGCAGTTCTACGTACTCCGCGATCACATAAGCTTCGTGCGCGGCAGATATGCGAACAGCGCGGTAGGCGCTTGAATCATAGGTTCCCAAGGAAAGGATGAACAACATGAAAACCCAGACCTCTCTGACGAGAATGACGGCAATCGCCGTAGCCAGTTTCGTCCTGGCCCTGCCACTGGTTACGCTCTCCGCTCCGGCCGTCGCACAGGACCTGCAGCCGTTGTCCATAACCATGGAAGGCTATGACTACCCCTATCCGGTCACCTACCTGCCATTGACCATCGAAGGCCAGGACCTACGCATAGCCTACATGGATGTACCACCAGAAGGGCCGGGGAACGGCCGGACTGTGGTGCTGCTGCACGGCAAGAATTTCTTCGGCGCATACTGGCGCGACACCATACGCGCCCTCACCCATGAGGGTTACCGGGTCATCGTCCCCGATCAGATCGGCTTCGGCAAGTCGTCGAAGCCGAACATCCACTACAGCTTCCACCTGCTGGCCACCATTACCAAAAAGGTACTGGATGCCGCAGGGGTCACCCAGGTGGCGGTGGTCGGCCATTCCATGGGTGGAATGCTGGCAACCCGCTTCGCCCTCATGTATCCCCAGATGGTGACGCACCTGGTCCTGGAAAACCCCATAGGACTGGAGGATTACCGGACCTTTGTCCCCTATGTCACCATCGAGGAGGCGTATAAAAGTGAATTGAATGCATCCGCAGAGGGAATCCATAACTATCACAAGGGGTATTATATCCAATGGCGGCCCGAGTATGACGAATATCCCACGGTGGCCATACGCTGGAAAGCCAGTGGGGAATATCCTCGGCTGGCCATGTCCGCAGCACTAACCTATCTGATGATCTATGAGCAGCCGGTCTGCCATGAATTCCCCCTTGTCAAGGCGAAGACCCTCCTGGTGATCGGCCAGGCGGACCGGACCGTGGTCGGCAAGGCCAAGGTGAAAAAGGAGCTCCTGGCAAAGGTCGGCCAATATCCCGAACTGGGGAGGAAGACCGCCAAATTGATCCCCGGGGCGAAGCTCGTCGAACTCCCCAATGTTGGCCACATTCCACACTTCGAGGCAAAGGAGCACTTCCATGAGGAGCTCCTGGCCTTCCTGAAGTGAATTGATAAAGTTTTTCATCATGAAAGCCGGTGCTGAGCAGGGCAATTGTCATCTCCATTTCACACTGGAAGCAGATTGCGAGAAGCTTTGCCTCAACGAGATCTTCGGTTTTCAAGGGCGGACGATCATCTCTCGAGGAAGAGGGGCGGATATCCTTCGGGATCATTTGCCGACAGTGGTTGCGGTGGCGCTTTGGAAGTAACAGCGTGACATGGGGCCTCCTTTCTCCTCAGTGCCAATATGGAAAATTTCATCGACAAGGACTGCCGGCTGAGGTTTTGAAAATTGACAGTTTATAAGTTTCATGCTAGTGCAAGGCCCATGCAATGGGCCTTACTGCTGTATTGGAAAAGAGTTTTCAATCCTTTTGAATCCTGAGCATCTTTTATTATTGATTAATATTTGACCGCATGGTACGCTGCGGCGACATCAAACGTACGCCGCAGCGTACCATGCATGCCAAAGGACCATAATGGTCCTTTTTTTGTTTCTTGATATTTGGGAATCGACCAAAAAGATTAACAATAAAAAAGATATTTGATTTGTCGACGAAATTGAGGTAAAAAAAGATCGGCCAAAAGATCGGCCAAAATATTTCAAAACATTTATGGGCTTGTAATCGTAATATACTATTTATATTTATTTTTTTTGTTTTAAACATCGGCCAAAAGATCGGCCAAATTAGCTAGACAACATGGCAATTTGGTTCTAATATAAAACCGATATAATCATGTCGTTGCCAAATAAATTGGCCCAAATGCGAGAAGTCAGCATGGTAGATGGTTTTTATACAAAAATTTCCGAGATGGAACCAATGATTCCTTATAGTGGACCCTTTAGTCAAGACAATAAATCATCGAGTTTAAGGTGGTGCCCAGTCGCGCAGCAGACCGGCGCTGCCCCGATTTTGAGCGTGGTTTTACGCTCAACAAATTTGTCTGCGATTTTCGCTCCGCCGCCGCT
>JANXYN010000161.1 GCA_025356035.1 Geobacteraceae bacterium | reverse complement strand
AGCGGCGGCGGAGCGAAAATCGCAGACAAATTTGTTGAGCGTAAAACCACGCTCAAAATCGGGGCAGCGCCGGTCTGCTGCGCGACTGGGCACCACCTTAAACTCGATGATTTATTGTCTTGACTAAAGGGTCCACTATATCGACACCGAACAATTCATTCGGACCAAGGAGGCGTGGAAATGCAAGTGACGCGAAGACAGTTTTTCAAGGTTTGTGGACTGGGTAGTTCCAGTGTCGTGGCGCTGGGCTTTTCGGCTGTCGATGCCCAGGCGGAGGTGCGCACATTCAAGCTTGCCCGCAGTACCGAAACTCGTAACACCTGCCCCTACTGCTCGGTGAGCTGCGGCCTGATCATGCACAGCCTGGGCGACAGGGCGAAAAACGCCGCGTCGTCCATCTTCCACATCGAGGGGGACCCGGATCATCCGGTGAACCGCGGCACCCTCTGCCCGAAAGGCGCCGCCCTGGTGGATTTTATCCATAGCCCCAACCGACTCAAGTATCCGGAATACCGCGCTCCCGGCTCCAACGAGTGGCAACGCATTTCCTGGGACGAGGCATTTTCGAGGATCGCCCGGCTGATGAAGGACGACCGGGACAAGAACTTCATTACCAAGAACGCCGCCGGCGCCACGGTCAACCGCTGGCTGACCACCGGCTTCCTGGCGGCCTCCGCCTCCAGCAATGAATCCGGCTACATCACCCACAAGGCGGTCCGCAGTACCGGCATCCTGGCATTCGACAATCAGGCCCGAGTCTGACACGGACCCACGGTGGCCAGTCTGGCCCCAACATTCGGTCGCGGCGCGATGACCAACCACTGGGTGGACATCAAGAACGCCAACGTCATCATCGTCATGGGCGGCAACGCCGCCGAGGCGCACCCCTGCGGCTTCAAATGGGTGACCGAGGCCAAGGCGCACAACCATGCCACGTTCATCGTGGTGGACCCCCGCTTCACCCGCTCGGCATCGGTGGCGGACCTCTATGCGCCCCTCCGCACCGGCACGGACATTGCCTTCCTGGGCGGGGTGATTAACTACCTCCTCTCCCGCGACAAGATCCAGCACGAATACGTCAAGGCCTACACCAACGCCCCTTTCATCGTAGCCGAAGGCTTCAAATTCGATGACGGCCTGTTCTCGGGCTATGACGCAGCGGCGCGCAAGTATGACAAATCCACCTGGGCCTATGAGATTGGGCCGGACGGCTATGCCAAGGTGGACGAGACCCTGCGCCACCCCCGCTGCGTGCTGCAACTGCTCATGCAGCACTATTCCCGCTACACGCCGGAGGTGGTGAGCAACATCTGCGGCACGCCCAAGGATACCTTCCTCAAGGTGTGCGAGATCATCGCCACCACCTCGGTACCCGACCGCACCCTGACCTTCATGTACGCCCTGGGCTGGACCCAGCACTCGGTGGGATCGCAGATGATCCGTACCGCAGCCATGGTGCAGCTCCTGCTGGGCAATGTTGGCATGGCGGGAGGGGGGGTAAACGCTTTGCGGGGCCACTCGAACATCCAGGGGCTCACCGACCTGGGGCTCTTGTCCGACCTCCTGCCGGGTTACCTCACCCTCCCCAGAGAAGCGGAGACCGACTACCAGGGCTACATTGGCAAGCGGGCCCTCAAGCCCTTGCGCCCCGGCCAGTTGTCCTATTGGCAGAACTACGCCAAGTTCCACGTCAGCCTGATGAAGGCCTGGTTCGGCGGCGCCGCCACCAAGGAAAACAACTGGTGTTTTGACTGGCTGCCCAAGCTGGACAAGGTTTACGACGTGCTCCAGGTGTTCGAACTAATGCACCAGGGGAAGCTGAACGGCTACTTCTGCCAGGGTTTCAACCCCCTGGGCGCGATCCCCAACAAGGCCAAGCTGATCGGAGCCATGTCCAAGCTGAAATACCTGGTGGTGATCGACCCCCTGGCCACGGAAACCTCGTGTTTCTGGGAGAACCATGGCGAATACAACGACGTGGACCCCGCCAAGATCCAGACCGAAGTCATCCGCCTCCCCTCCACCTGCTTCGCCGAGGAGAACGGCTCTCTCACCAACTCCGGCCGTTGGCTGCAATGGCACTACAAGGGCGCCGAACCGCCGGGGGACGCCAAGCCCGATGCCGACATCATCGCCGGCATTTTTCTCAACCTGCGTGAACTGTACCTGAAGGAGGGGGGCGCCTTCCCCAACCCGATTCTGAACCTCGCCTGGGACTACAAGATTCCCCGCTCGCCGGCCCCGGAAGAGTTGGCAATGGAGTACAACGGCAAGGCCCTGGCGGATCTCATCGACCCCAAGGATTCGACAAAGGTCATGGTGAAGAAAGACCAGCAACTGGACGGCTTCGCCCAACTCAGGGACGACGGCTCCACGGCCTGTGGCTGTTGGCTGTATTCGGGGGCATGGACGGAGAAGGGGAATATGATGGCGCGGCGGGACAACTCCGACCCCTCGGGCCTGGGCAACACCCTCAACTGGGCCTTTGCCTGGCCGGCCAACCGGCGCGTCCTGTATAACCGCGCATCCTGCGATCCGTCCGGCAAGCCCTGGGACCCGAAGCGCAAGCTGATCGGCTGGGACGGCAGCAAGTGGACGGGTGCCGATGTGCCCGACTTCAAGCCGGATTCCGCTCCCGGCGACCCTATGAGCCCCTTCATCATGAACCCGGAAGGGGTGGGGCGGCTGTTCGCCCTGGACAAGATGGCGGAAGGGCCTTTCCCCGAGCACTACGAGCCTTTCGAGACCCCCATCGACACCAACCCCCTGCACCCGAAGGTGATCAGCAATCCAGCGGCGCGGGTGTTCAAGGGCGACATGGAGGCCTTCGGCAAGGGGAAGGATTTCCCTTACGCCGCCACCACCTATCGCCTCACCGAGCACTTCCACTTCTGGACCAAACACACCAAGCTGTCGTCTATCATGCAGCCGGAGCAGTTCGTGGAAATCGGCGAGGAACTGGCCAGGGAAAAGGGGATCAAGGCCGGTGATCGGGTCAAGGTGTGGTCCAACCGGGGCTTCATCAAGGCGGTGGCGGTGGTGACCAAGCGCATCAAGCCTCTCCAGGTCAACGGCAAGACCGTTCACCACGTGGGCATCCCGTTCCACTGGGGCTTCAAGGGGATTGCCAAGAATGGCTACCTGGCCAACACCCTGACCCCCTTCGTGGGCGACGCGAACACCCAGACTCCGGAGTTCAAGTCGTTCCTCGTCAACATTGAGAAGGCATAGGAGGTGGATCATGGCACTCCAATCACTTGACATCACCCGCCGTTCAGCCACCACCACCGCCTCGCCGAGCCAGCGTCAGACAATTAAGGTGGCCAAGCTGATCGACGTCACCAAGTGCATCGGTTGCAAGGCCTGCCAGGTGGCGTGCATGGAGTGGAACGACACCCGCGACGCCATCGGCAGCAACCATGGCGTTCTCGACAACCCGATGGACCTCACCGAAAACTCTTGGACCGTCATGCGCTATGCCGAAGTGGAAACCGACCGGGGCCTGGAATGGCTAATCCGCAAGGACGGCTGCATGCATTGCGCCGATCCTGGCTGTCTCAAGGCCTGCCCGGCACCGGGCGCCATCGTGCAATTCAGCAACGGCATCGTCGATTTTCACGAGGAAAACTGCATCGGCTGCGGCTACTGCATCGCCGGCTGCCCGTTCGATATCCCCCGCCTGTCGAAAAAGGACAGCAAGGTCTACAAGTGCACCCTGTGCTCCGACCGGGTGGCGGTGGGCCTGGAGCCGGCCTGCGTCAAGACCTGTCCCACCGGTGCCATCGTCTTCGGCAGCAAGGAGGAGATGACCCACCACGCCGAAGGACGCATCGTCGACCTCAAGGAACGGGGCTTCGCCAAGGCCGGCCTCTATGACCCGGCCGGGGTGGAAGGCACCCACGTGATGTACGTGCTGCACCACGCCGACCAGCCCGAGGTATACTGCGGTCTCCCCAGGAAACCTTCCATCGGACCAATGGTCGGTCTGTGGAAGGGTGCCGCCAAGCCGCTGGCCTCTTTTGCCCTTGCCATGGTAGCCATCGGCGCCTTTTTCCACTACGTTACGAAGGGTCCCAACGTGGTCTCAAAGGAGATAGAGAAGGAGTTTGAATAATGAAAAGCGATCCCAACAAACTACTCCGTTATACGCCTTTCGAGCGTGCCAACCACTGGCTGGTAGCAATAACCTTCATCCTTCTGGCGCTGTCGGGGCTCGTTTTCTTCCATCCTGCCTTCTACCCCTTGAATCAGCTGTTTGGCGGCGGCGTCTGGACCCGTATCCTTCATCCCTTCCTCGGGTTGGTGATGGCCCTTTCCTTTGGCGTCATGTTTTTCAGTTACAGAAAGCTGAACCTCATGACACCGACCGACAGGGCATGGCTGAGCCATGTCCGCGAAATGGTGGATGGCGATGACCGGAACATGCCGGAAGCGGGCAAGTTCAACGGCGGCCAGAAACTTTTGTTCTGGCTGCTGGTGGCATGCATGGTGCTGCTCATTCTGTCCGGTATTGTTATCTGGCGTGCCTATTTCGCGTTCCTGTTCCCGGCTGCGGTGATCCGCTTCGCTTCGGTCGTGCACGCCGTAGCGGCAACAGTAATCAATGCTCTGATCATCTTTCACATCTACGCCGCCATCTGGACCAGGGAGAGCATCGACGCCATGCTGTACGGCCAGGTCAGACGTGCCTGGGCGAAGCAGCATCACCCGGCATGGTTCCGGGAGATGACCGGAGGGGGCAAATGAACACAGAGGTCCGCGTACTTGAGCCGGGTCAGATAGAAGCCCCGGCCGGGGAGATCCGTTTCCTTTTTCTAGCTGGCCGCGATCTGTTTGCGCGCCGCGCCGAGCGCTTCCGGCTTTTGTCCGAAGACCATCCGCTGGGGGATTATCTGGCCTTTCTGGCAGCACTTGCCGATGCGCAGCAGAATGCCTTGAACCAATTTCCAACCCTATCGCTGCCTGATCCGAAAGAACAGGCGTTCTGCCGCGACCAAGGCATGCCGCTGCTTGGTGCCCGGTCCTGGCCCCGAGACCCGGCTTGGCGTGCGGCATTGACAATGATTCTGCGGTACATGAGTGCAGCCGCACTTCCAGCGGCTGCATCTGAGACCGTCGTCAGCTTGATTCATGCCTCTGAGGCCGGGTTGGAGGAAATGGCGGACAAGATTTTGGCGGGAGATCTGGGCGCCATCTCTCCCGGGGAGCTGCCGTTTGTCGCCGCCGCCCTGCAGGTCTATTGGGTGCAGATGGCGTCGGCCTTGGGGGAACAGGCGTTTGGCCGACTGGAACAGGGCGGCATGTGCCCGGTATGCGGGTCACATCCGGTCGCCGGTATTGTGCGTAGTGGTGGGACGGAGCAGGGTTTGCGGTACCTATACTGCTCCCTCTGCGCTTCCCAATGGCACATGGTGCGCATCAAGTGCAGTAACTGCGAATCAGCCAACGGGATTAACCACTACACCCTCGAAGGCTCGACCGGCGCAGTCAAGGCGGAGAGTTGCGACGACTGCAGCACCTACCTGAAACTGCTCTACCTGGAAAAAGACGGCGGGATGGAAGCAATGGCCGATGACTTGGCCACTCTTGCATTGGATATGCTGATGGATAACGAGGGCAAGGCATGCGGCGGGCCAAACCTGTTTTTTCACCCGGGCATGGTTTGATGGAGATGGGGGAATTATAGTAAGAGCTGATATCCATAGGTGGATGTACAAGGGGCTAACCACAATTAGCCCCTTTTTTTCTTATGCTGGCATGGTAGTTGCTATAATTTCCTTGGCATTTTGGCAGGATTAGTAGTAAATAACCGTTTCAGTCAGTATAGCGTGTGTTTGATTTGTTAAACCGGATTGGGAGGAGTTATCCATGGGGGCATCTCTGCGGAAGTATGGACAGTTTTTGTCAGTCGTCTGGCTGGTCATGATTGCATCTGGCTGTGTGCCGGCACTGCGCACGGTACATCCGGAACTGGAGTCCCGGGCGAAATCGATCCATGCCGTGGGTCTGGCTTCACCGGATGTGAGAATATATCAGCTCACTGCCGGTGGGGTGAAGGAGCTGATGGACGACTGGTGCAACAAGGGGGAGACCAATCTCAGCGATTCGGTTATACGGGAGCTGGCGAAGAAGTCGGTCCGGGCGAAGGCCCTTGAGCTGGACAAGGAGAGCCAGCAGGAGCTGGAAGACGTGATGGCTCTCTATAATGCCATAGCCGTCAGTATCCTCTGGCATACCACCTCGTCCGAAGATGCCTTCCCGGATAAAATCAAGAACTTTGAATATTCGGTTGGTCCCATTGATAAGCTGCTGAAAAAATACAAATCTGACGCACTTCTGGTCGTGCAAGGCTATGACGAGATCTC
>JANXYN010000158.1 GCA_025356035.1 Geobacteraceae bacterium | reverse complement strand
AGCGGCGGCGGAGCGAAAATCGCAGACAAATTTGTTGAGCGTAAAACCACGCTCAAAATCGGGGCAGCGCCGGTCTGCTGCGCGACTGGGCACCACCTTAAACTCGATGATTTATTGTCTTGACTAAAGGGTCCACTATATGGACTAGTTTTCAGAATTGCATTTTCTCGCGGTTTTCTATAGGATTTACTGGCAATTATCCTTTTGTTGAACAGGTTATCTTTGATGACATTGAGGTTACCCGCCGAGTGGGAGGAGCAGGACGGCGTGCTCCTTGCCTGGCCCCATGAAAGTACCGACTGGCACCCCGTTCTTGCCATGGTGGAGCCGGTGTTTGTCGAGATAGTCCGGCAGATCAGCCGGTTTGAGCTGGTCCTGATCGTCGCGCCCGATAAAGACAAGGTCGCGGCAATGCTGCGGCAGGGTGGGGCGGTCATGGAGCAGGTCAGGATACACGAAATTGCTTCCAACGATACCTGGGCCCGGGACTTCGGCCCGCTTACTGTGCTGGAGGATGGCCAGCCACTGCTGCTTGATTTCGGCTTCAACGGCTGGGGACTCAAATTCGCCAGCAACCTGGACAACCAGATCAGTCGCAACCTCCATGCCGCCGGGGCGTTTGCCGGTTTGTCACTGAAAACCCCCGGCCTGATCCTGGAGGGGGGGAGTATCGAGAGCGACGGCGCCGGGACCATTCTCACCACCGCCGAATGTCTGGAAAACCCCAACCGCAATCCGCACCTGTCACGGCAGGGGATTGAGGGGGCGTTGACGGTCTTGCTTGGAGCAGATCGCATCCTCTGGCTGGAGCATGGCTATCTGGCCGGTGACGACACCGATTCCCACGTGGATACCCTGGCACGGCTCTGCCCCGGCGAGACCATCGTCTATGTTGCCTGTAACGATCCGACCGACGATCATTACCCGGCACTGAAGGCGATGGAGGAGCAGTTACAGTCGTTTCGGACCCGGTCGGGAGATCCATATCGCCTGCTCCCTCTTCCCTGGCCCCAGGCCAGTTTCGATGAGGACGGCGGTCGCCTTCCTGCAACCTATGCCAATTTTCTGGTGATCAATGGCGCCGTGCTGGTCCCCACCTATCGGGACGCTAACGATGCAGCTGCCTTGGCGGCCATTGACGAGGCGTTCCCCGGCCGGCAGATCATCGGCATCGACTGCCTGCCGTTGATTCAGCAGCACGGCTCGCTGCACTGCGTCACTATGCAGCTGCCGAAAGGGACTCTGAGAGCGGAAGTCTGAAGCGCGGAAGCGCGGAAGAGGGAAAGCATATCCTTCCGACCCAATATCTGTGAGGAGATACGATGAAAGAGCAACTGACCATCGGACTGGTGCAGCAACGCTGCACGGCTGACCGGGAAGGGAATATCGAGGAGAGTAGTGCCGGCATCAGGAAGGCCGCTACCCAAGGGGCACAACTGGTGGTGCTGCAGGAGCTACATGCCGGCCTTTATTTTTGCCAGAGCGAAGACACCCGCTACTTTGACCAGGCGGAGCCAATCCCTGGCCCTTCCACCGCGGCTTTTGCCGCCCTGGCCAAGGAGCTCGGCATCGTCATTGTCACCTCCCTGTTCGAGCGGCGCGCGCCCGGGCTCTATCACAACACCGCGGTGGTGCTGGAAAAGGACGGCAGTATCGCCGGTAGATACCGGAAGATGCATATCCCGGACGATCCGGCTTTTTATGAGAAGTTCTACTTCACCCCCGGCGACCTCGGTTTTACCCCCATTACCACCTCGGTCGGCCGGCTCGGCGTGCTGGTTTGCTGGGATCAGTGGTATCCTGAGGCGGCGCGGCTTATGGCCATGGCCGGCGCTGAGCTCCTCATCTATCCGACCGCCATTGGCTGGGACCCAGCAGATACAGGGGAGGAGAAGGAGCGGCAGCTCCAGGCCTGGCTAACCATTCAGAGAAGCCACGCGGTGGCAAACGGCATTCCGGTGGTGAGCGTTAACAGGGTCGGCTACGAGGCAGGGCCAGGAGGTGCGGAAAGTGGTATTCAGTTCTGGGGAAACAGCTTTGTGGCCGGCTGCCAAGGTGAAGTGCTGGCCCAGGCGGAAAGCGATAGGGAAGGGGTGCTGATGGTGGAGATTGACCGTGAGCGGAGCGAGGCGGTCCGCCGCATCTGGCCGTTTCTGCGCGACCGGCGCATCGATGCTTATCAGGATTTACTGAAACGATATCGTGATTGAACAAGCAGCTCTACTTAATCCTTGAGGATCCTGGCGACCATCCCCAACAGCTCCTTTGGCGCAAATGGTTTGCTGATGAAATTCAGCTCCTCCTCAGGGTTCATCTTTTCCTGGATTACATTCGCCGTATAGCCGCTCATAAATATGGCCCTGATCTCCGGCTGCATCTGCTGGATCAACAGCAAAGCCTCTTTGCCGTTTTGCACCGGCATCACCGCGTCGAGGATGACGAGCCGGATCTCCGCAGCGTTCTCCGCGAACAACCGCACCGCCTCCGCGCCGTTCACCGCTTCGAGCACCTGGTAGCCGTATCCCGCCAGTATCGATGTCACCAGCTCCCGGACCTTGGGGTCATCTTCGGCAACCAGGATGGTGCCGCTGCCATTTGGCACAGCAAAGTCGTCAAGCTCGGCACTCTCCTGGCTGGTTGGTTCGGTAAGGGGAACGTAGAGCCTGAAGACGGTCCCTTTTCCCGGTTCGCTGTAGACGTTGATATGGCCATGGTGCTGCATGATAATCCCGTAGACGATGGAAAGCCCCAGCCCCGTCCCCCTTCCGACCTCCTTGGTTGTAAAGAACGGCTCGAATACCCGCGTCCGTGTCTTTTCATCCATCCCAGAACCGCTATCGGCAACGGTCAATAGCGCATAATCCCCCACACTGCCGTAACCATGGGTCTTGATGAAGTCATCTCCCATCGTGACCCGCTGCGTTTCAATGGTCAGTCGGCCGCCGGCCGGCATGGCATCCCGTGCGTTGGTGGCTAGGTTCATGAGGACCTGCCCGACCTGGCCGCTGTCCGACATGATCGGCAACACCTCCTCGGCCAGACTTATCTTCAGCGTAATATTCTCGCTCACCAGGTGCGCCAGGAGCTTTTCCAAGCCAATCACGATAGCGTTCAGGTTGGCCGATTTCAGGCGGAAGGGCTGCTTCCTGCTGAAGGCGAGGAGACTCTGGGTCAGACTGGCTCCCCGTTCGGCTGCGGCTATGATCTGCTGCAGATCGTGACGCATTTTTTCATCGCCGTTCAGCTCTTGGCGCAGCAGATCGCTGAAGCCGATAATGGCAGTGAGAATGTTGTTAAAATCGTGGGCTACGCCACCGGTCAGAGTGCCAAGTGCCTCCATCTTCTGGGCGTGCACCAATTGCGCTTCGAGCACCTTTTTTTCGGTGATGTCCCGTAAAATCATATCCGCCATCAGGCAAGCACCGTTGTCATCGTGCAGCGCCTTTGCTTTGACCAAAACGGGGACATGTTGGCCATTTTTGGCCACCAGGGTCATCTCGGTTTCGCAGTAACCGCTGTTTTTGATAGTTTCAAACTGCTGCGCGCAGTGTCCCCTGTTTTCCTCGGTAACAAAGATACTGAACGGCTTGCCGATCATCTCTTCCGGCGTGTAACCAAGGGCCAGCGCCTCGGTACGGTTGCAGATCAGGATGTTACCCTGCCGGTCAATCGTCTGCATCATGTCAGGGGCGTCGTCATAGAGCTTCCGGTACTTCTCCTTCACCTCCTCCAAGTGCTTTTCCATGAGCACCCGGTCTGAGACGTCCACCAAGGTTTCAATCGCAGCGCCGATGGTTCCGTCTTCATTGATCAAGGGGTAGGCGTTGGTCTCGATGTAGATGGCTTTATCGTGCTTGTCATAGTGGGTGTGGATGGTCCGGTGCGGTTTCCCTGTTTCAAAACAATGCTTTACCGCGCATTCACAGCCGTCTTCCATCTCGTAACAGGGAGTGGAACGGTGGTGCGATACTTCGTAACAGGGGCGGCCGATGAGATTGGCGAGCGGAATTTTCACCTGACAACAGTAGCCGTTGTTGGCGGAGATCAGGCGGTAGTTCGGGTCCACGACGACGACTCCTTCACCGATCCCGTTCAGTACCGATGACAGGAAGGCTTCCGATTCCTTCAGCTTCCTGTCCGCCTTCATCTTCTCCTCGGTCATGCGGTTGAACGAGGTGGCCAGATCGGTAAGTTCATCGTTGCCCGGTAGTTGCAGCTGTTCGCGGAGATTGCCGTGCTCGATTTCCCGCAACCCTGCGATGAGCGAAGCTATCTGGGCGCTGATTCTCCTGCTGAAGAAAGTGGAGAGTCCCGTAGCGGACAGGGCCACACCAATCAGAATCAGCAGATACTTTCTGCTCGACTCATTGGCCTGACGGTTGGCCTCCACGGCCGGAACACTTACAATAACCCGCCAGCCAGCCTTTGACAAGGATGCAAAGCTATACAAATAGGGAGTTCCCAGGCCGTCGAGCTCCTCCAGGGTTTCTCTCCTATCCAGGACAGTCGTCCTTGCCAGGGAGGGGGCCACAAGTTTCTTCCCGACATTATCTTGGTTCAGGGTATCGATAAGGATACGTTCCTGAGCGTCGATCACCCTGATTATGGAATGTTCTGGCAAATGCCAGGATTTTGCCAGTCGCGCGGAGATTTTGGCAAGATTGAGGGGAAAGCCGAGCACCCCCACCTGTTTTCCCTTCCCGTTGAAAACCGGCATCGCCAGCATCACTGCAGGCTTAAAGAGCAGCTTGGAGATGTGGAGACCGCTTACTGTCGACACTCCGTGGCTTGCTTCCCTGAACCACTCCTTGTCATTGTAGTTGAGGGTATGCGTTTCACGCGTATGGATGCCGCTGCCATAATTATAGCCGTCCATGCCAGCGGCCAGGATATTGAGATGGGAGGGATAGGCGGGTAGGAGCCTGGCAAAGAGCTGGTCGCTCTCCCGGGAGTTTTTCGTTTTGACGGCGGGGTGTTCGGCCAAGGCGCGGAGTACGCCGAATGACTGTTCCACCAGCTCATCGAGCTCCTGGGCGATATCCCTGGCAATTTCCCGGTTACGGACGTTGATCTGCTCTTTACCTTTGCTGAGCATTTCAAGATAGTGATAAACGGAGAAGATAAGGAGCGGGGGTGAATTCAAATTGCAAGTGCACCATGTAGAGCTTGGGTGAAAACCTCATGTGGAGTCTGGTAACTGAGACATTTACGAGGTCTGTGGTTCAGCCGTTCAACAGCCTCTGCAATTGCTTCGCCTGTAATCTCCCGAA
>JANXYN010000157.1 GCA_025356035.1 Geobacteraceae bacterium | reverse complement strand
ATCCCTTCAACCTCCCAGGGGGGAGTAATACCAAGAGCTATGCTGAACAACGATTCTGGATTCATGTAGTCGTAAAACCTCCGGGTAGTGATATGACCCTTGTTATACCATTACCCATGCGGAATAGCGACGGGCCAAATTGTCTGCCGGTCATTACCGGCAGAAAGGAGCAAAGCTATGGCACGCATAAAATCTGACGACGATCATCACGGAACCAGCTCTCTGGAGATTCAAAAATCCATTCGCTGGCATCTTCACCACACCCAGGCAAAACCGGCCCTGTTTGCCACCCCAAACGACTGGTATATGGCAACGGCACATGCCGTTCGGGACCAGATGCTTCATAACTGGCTGACAACCTTCGATATCTTCATGTCCTCTCCAAAGAAAAAGCATAAAATTGTCAGTTACCTCTCCTCGGAATTCCTCATGGGTCCGCATCTGGGAAACAATCTGGTCAATCTGGAGCTTTCGGAACCGGTTCGTAAGGCACTGTCCGCGCTGGGACAGGATCTGGAGGCCATTCTCGCTCAAGAGGTCGAGCCTGGCCTGGGAAATGGCGGACTTGGTCGCCTTGCAGCCTGTTATCTGGAGTCTCTGGCAACACTTAGGGTTCCTGCTGTCGGTTACGGTATCCGCTATGAGTTCGGGATCTTCTACCAGGAGATCCAAAATGGCTGGCAGGTTGAAAAAGGGGACAACTGGCTCAAGAACGGCAACCCTTGGGAGGTCAGGCGGCCGGATATATCCTATGAAGTGAAATTTGGAGGACATACGGAGTCTTCGCACGATCCCGAGGGGCGGCTGGCGGTTCGCTGGATTCCGGAGAAAGTGATCAAAGGCGTCGCCTATGACACCCCCGTTGCCGGCTACCATTCCGGGGGAGTGGCTGTCCTGCGCCTCTGGAAATCGGAGGCGGTAGCGTCGTTCGATTTCAAGGCCTTCAATGCCGGAGAGTACTACAAAGCCGTCGATGACAAGGTCCTCTCCGAAACCATCAGCAAAATCCTTTACCCCAATGACGAGCCGGAAATCGGCAAGCTTCTGCGCCTCTGCCAACAATACTTCTTTGTCTCCTGCTCGCTGCAGGACATGATCTGGTTCCATCTCTCATTGGGCAGAGGCATCGAAAGCTTTTCCGAAAGTTTCGCCATCCAGATCAACGATACCCACCCATCGGTGGGGATAGCCGAACTGATGCGGCTACTGGTGGATGAACATCATGTGGAATGGGACGAGGCGTGGCGCATAACCCGGGAATCCTTTGCCTACACCAACCACACGCTTATGTCCGAAGCGCTGGAAAAGTGGCCCTTGCCGCTCTTTGCCAGTGTTCTGCCACGCCTCGTCGAGATCATCTTTGAAATAAACCGGCGCTTTCTCGATGAGGTGCGCGTCCGTTTCCCGGAAGACGATCAGCGATTCGGGCGCCTGTCGTTAATCGACGAGACCGGCGAGAAATACGTGCGGATGGCAAACCTTGCCTGCGTCGGTTCCCATGCCGTCAACGGAGTGGCAGCCCTGCACACCGACCTTCTGAAAAAGACCGTGCTTCATGACTTTTACGAACTTTTTCCCGAAAAATTCCACAATATCACCAATGGTGTTACTCCCCGCAGATGGCTTGCGCTCAGCAATCCGGAACTCACCAAGCTGATCTCGTCGAGACTCGGCGAGGGGTGGCTCAGCCATCTGGAGACCTCGCTCGGATGGCTCCAGGGTGCTGCAAGGGACACGACGTTTCAGCGGAAATGGCTGAAGGTCAAGCAGTCCAACAAAGACGCCCTGGCAAAGATCATCCGGGAACGGACCGGCATCGAGGTCGATCCCGCGAGCCTGTTCGACGTGCAGGTGAAGCGAATCCACGAGTACAAGCGTCAGCACCTCAACGTGCTGCACATCATCACCCTCTACAACCGGATCAAACTGGACCCCGCGGCCGACATCACGCCGCGCACCTTCATCTTCGCCGGCAAGGCGGCGCCCGGCTACTATATGGCGAAACTGATCATCAAGCTGATCACCTCGGTCGCTGACGTCGTAAATGCCGATCCCGACGTGGCCGGAAGGCTCAAGGTCGTGTTCTTCCCGGATTTCAACGTTACCAACAGCCAGTTGATCGTGCCTGCGGCAGACCTGTCCGAGCAAATTTCCGTGGCCGGAAAAGAGGCCTCCGGCACCGGCAACATGAAGCTCGCCCTCAACGGCGCCCTGACCATTGGTACCCTGGACGGCGCCAACATCGAGATCCGGGAGGAAGTCGGCAAGGAGAATTTCTTCCTTTTTGGTCTCGATGCTGCTGAGGTTCAGAGTCTCAAATCCGGCGGTTATGACCCTCGAAGCTGGTATGAAGGGAACGAGCAACTTCGGCAGGCCATCGATCAGATCGCCGCAGGAACCTTCTCCAACGGCGACCGGCAACTCTTCCGCCCCCTGGTGGACAACCTTCTTAACCGTGACGAGTATCTGGTTCTGGCGGATTACCAGTCCTACATCGACTGCCAGGACCGGGTAGGCGAGGCGTACCGGGACAGGAAGAAATGGGCCGAGATGTCGATCCTCAATGTGGCTGGCATGGGAAAATTCTCCTCCGACCGGGCTATCAGGGAGTACGGTGAAAAGATCTGGAAAACGACGGGGATTATCGACCCGACAAAATACGTGTATGCCGGAAGTAAGGGCCGTGGCAGTAAAAGAGGGGAAGGTCGCTAGATGGTGAAGATCCTCACAGACAATCCGCTTCTCCTCCTCTTTGTGGTAGCCGCCATAGGATATCCTCTCGGGCGGATCAAGATCAAGGGAAGCAGCCTCGGTGTTGCCGCCGTCCTCTTCGTCGGGCTGGCGGTTGGCGCAATCCATCCCAACCTGAAGCTGCCGGAGATTGTTTACGTGCTCGGTCTTGCAACCTTCGTTTATACCATAGGCCTGGCGAGCGGCCCGGCGTTCATGGCTTCCCTGCGGCGGGAGGGGATACGAAACAACCTGCTGGTCATAGGGATGCTGCTGCTAGCTACCGTACTTACCTTGGTCGCCCAGCGTCTGCTCCACCTCAAGGCCACCGTCACCGCCGGGCTTTTCGCGGGATGCCTCACCAGCACCCCTGCTCTGGCCGGGGTCCTGGAGACCATCAAACATCTGAAAATGGGAGTTGTGCCCGACCAACTCCTGGCTGAAGCGGTGGCCGGCTACTCCCTCGCTTATCCCATGGGGGCAATAGGAGGGGTGCTGGCAATAAGCCTCGTGCAGAAACTCTGGAAGGTCAGATATGCCGACGAAGCACGAAGTCTTGATATTCCCGGCGCAGCAACCCAGGCGCTCAGCCGTGCCACCATTCACGTTACCTGGGAGGGGGCAAGCCGGCAGACAATAACGGAGCTTTCTCGCAGTTATAAATGGGATGTGGTTTTCGGGCGTGTCAGGCGCGGGAATGCCTTCCTGTTGCCCGGTCCGGGCGATCGCTTGCAAGCGAAGGATCTCGTTACGGTAGTTGGGACAGACTCCGAACTGTGGCGTGTTACAGCCGTACTTGGCGAGATGAGCGAGGAAGAAATCACCCTGGATCGAAGCAAGTACGACTACCGCAGGATATTTGTCTCAAACCCGCGGGTGGCCGGACGGAAGCTGGGAAGCCTGAACCTGTTCGAGCGTTTCGGCGCCACGGTGACGCGGGTCCGGCGGGGGGATGACGACTTTCTCCCCCATGACGACATGGTTGTTGAATTGGGAGACCGCGTCCGCGTGGTGGCTCTTCAGGAACGAATGCCGGAACTGACTTCGTTCTTCGGTGACTCCTACCGTGCCGTTTCCGAAATCGACATCCTCTCCTTCAGCCTTGGACTTGCGCTGGGGCTTTTGTTGGGTATCGTCCCCATCCCGCTTCCAGGGGGAATAACGCTGAAGCTCGGCTTTGCCGGCGGTCCGCTTATCGTCGCGCTGATCCTGGGAACGGTTGAACGTACGGGAAATATCGTCTGGAGCCTTCCCTATGGCGCCAACATGACGCTACGGCAGACAGGTCTCGTTCTTCTTTTAGCCGGAATCGGGACACGGGCGGGATACGGATTCGTTTCTACATTCGCCAACGGTCAAGGAGTGGCGATCTTTGCCGCCGGAGCGGCGATAACCTTTATCGTGGCTCTTGTCACCCTGTGGGTGGGACACCGGATCATGAAGATTCCTATGAACCTGCTCGTCGGCATGGTCGCGGGCCTTCACACCCAGCCGGCGGTCCTGGGATACGCTCTGGAACAGACGGGCAATGACCTTCCCAACATCGGCTACGCCTCCGTGTACCCGGTGGCGACGATTGGAAAGATAGTGCTTGTGCAGGTGCTGCTGACGCTGCTGATGTAACTTGTGGTGGGTTTTGAAGACGAAATCTGAGAGGAGTGGGAATTGGCTCAATTGGTTCCGCGGCGAGCAAGGCGACGGCCATCTGACGGTCTGAAAACGACAGCCCCTGGACGTGGGGAAAGTTCACCCCTGGGTGCTACGGTACACCTTGACGGTGTCAACTTCAGTGTCTTCTCACGGGACGCAATCGGTGTGGAGCTGGTGCTCTTCGACGGCGCCGATGATGCCAGGCCCTCCCTGACAGTAACACTGGATCCTGTCGTCAATCGCACCTACCACTATTGGCACGTGTTCGTACCAGGTATCCGGGCGGGGCAACTGTACGGCTACCGTGTAACCGGGCCAGGGGAAGACCGGCGAGGGCACCGGTTTGACCGTCACAAGCTCCTCCTCGACCCGTATGGTCGTGCAGTGGCGGTCCCGAAAGGATACAGTCGCAAGGCTGCCAGTGAACCAGGCGACAATGCAGGCTTCGCCATAATGAGTGTAGTTGCCGACCTGCGGGGATACGACTGGGAAGGGGATGCGCCGCTCAAGCGACCCTTCTCCCGGACGGTGATCTACGAACTGCATGTGGGAGGATTTACCCGCCATCCCTCTTCCGGAGTCTCCATCGAGAAACGTGGCACTTATGCGGGACTGGTGGAAAAGATCCCCTACCTGCAACAACTGGGTGTTACTGCTGTGGAGCTTCTGCCGGTCTTCCACTTCGATCAAAAGGACGCTCCGCCGGGGCTCACTAATTATTGGGGATACAGCCCGGTCTCTTTTTTCTCCCCCCATGTCGGCTACAGCTCGCGGAAAGACCATCTCGACCCGCTGGACGAGTTCCGCGACATGGTGAAAGCACTCCATCGCGCTGGCATCGAAGTGATCCTCGACGTCGTCTTCAACCATACCTCCGAAGGTAATGAGCGGGGCCCCACTCTGTGCTACCGCGGGCTGGCAAACGATGTCTACTACATGCTCGAACACGACGGTGAGACCTATGCCAACTACTCCGGTTGCGGCAATACGTTCAACGCCAACAACCCCATTGTCAGGCGGCTTATCATCGACAGCCTCCACTACTGGGTCAAGGAAATGCACGTGGATGGCTTCCGCTTCGACCTTGCGTCCATACTTTCCCGTGACGAAACGGGCGTTCCCCTCGAGAACCCGCCGATTCTCTGGGACATCGCAACCGACCCGGCCCTCGCCGGGATCAAGCTTATCGCCGAAGCCTGGGATGCCGCCGGGCTGTATCAGGTGGGTTCGTTCATAGGAGACAGCTGGAAGGAATGGAATGGCAGCTTCCGTGACGATGTTCGCAGTTTTCTCAGAGGCGGCGCCGGAACGATTTCCCGGTTCGTCTCCCGGCTCCTGGGGAGCCCGGACATCTATGGCTACAAGGAGCGAGAGCCCGAGCAGAGCATCAATTTCGTCACCTGTCACGATGGATTTACCCTGAACGACCTGGTTTCCTACGAGCGCAAGCACAACGAGGCCAACGGCGAAGAGAACCGGGACGGCGCCGACACGAACCTTAGCTGGAACTGCAGCGTCGAGGGACCCACCGGCGATACGGCAATCGAAGCGCTCCGCAACCGGCAGGTAAAGAACTTCCTGGCGTTGACCCTCATAGCCATCGGTGCGCCGATGCTGCATATGGGTGACGAGGTACGCCGCACCCAAGGGGGGAACAACAACGCATATTGCCAGGATAATGAGACAAGCTGGTTCGACTGGAAACTGGTTGAACGCCACGCCGATATCCACCGCTTTGTACGTCTCCTCATCACAGCCAGGCTGATGTGGCATGCCTCGTGGAAATATGCCGATTTGACCCTCAACCAGATCCTTCGCCAGGCGCGACTGGAATGGCATGGCGTGCGACTGGGGCAGCCCGACTGGGGGTATGATTCCCACAGTATTGCCTTTACTGCCTGGAGCCGGTCAGGAGGGATTGCCTTCCATTTCATGATAAACGCTTACTCTGAACAACTTACCTTCGAACTGCCGCCACCCCCTGGACTTCCCGGCGGCGGCTGGCGCCGATGGCTCGATACTTCTTACGCGTCACCCGATGATATCGTGCCGTGGGACGAGGCGCCATTGCTCGAGGGGACAACCTATGAATTGCCGCCATACTCGCTGACGGCACTGCTGACCCGAGATGAGTCACTTGAAGATGAAGTCCCAAATTCCAAAACCCTGTAAAAGGAGTCACCATGCCGGTTGCGAACTATCAGGTCTACGGTGAGATGCTTGACCGGGCAAGGGCGAACCGTTTCGCCTACCCGGCCTTCAACGTCACCTCCCTCACCACCGCCAACGCCGTGCTGAAAGGGCTTGCCGAGAGCGGCAGCGACGGGATCATCCAGGTGTCGACGGGAGGAGCCGCTTTTGCTTCGGGAACGGCGGTCAAGGACATGCCCCTCGGCGCCATTTCCATTGCCGAGCACGTTCATCGTGTTGCCGAGCGCTACCCGATCTTCGTCGCCCTCCACACCGATCATTGCCCTGCGGACAAGCTGGAGACCTTTGTCCTGCCGCTGGTGGCGGAAACTGAACGCCGCCGCACGGCCGGACTCCCCAACCTCTTCAACAGCCACATGTTCGACGGCAGCGCCCTGCCGCTCAAAGAGAATCTGGACATTGCCGTCAATCTTCTGGAGCGTTTTAGTAAGAGCGATCTGATCCTGGAGATCGAGGCCGGCGTAGTGGGTGGCGAGGAGGACGGGGTTAGGGCCGAGGCCAGCGCCAAGCTCTATACCACACCTGAAGACACGCTGGAGGTGGCCCGGCGCTTGAACGGCATTGGCGGCCGCTACCTCCTGGCTGCAACGTTCGGCAACGTCCACGGCGTTTACAAGCCCGGTTCCGTGAAACTCAAGCCGGCGATCCTTGGGGAATGCCAGGATGCTGTTGTCAGGGAGTACGGCGAAAAGGCCCGCTTCCACCTGGTTTTTCACGGTGGGTCAGGTTCGGAATTGTCTGATATCCACGCAGCCCTCGACTATGGCGTCGTAAAGATGAATATCGATACCGATACCCAGTATGCCTTCACTCGGGCCATTGCCGGACATATGTTTACGCATTACGACGGTGTGCTGAAGGTGGATGGCGACGTTGGAGACAAAAAGGCCTACGACCCGCGTACCTACCTGGCCATGGCCGAGACAGCCATGGCCGAGCGGGTCAAACGGGCGGTGGCGGATCTGCGCGGAACCGGCACTACATTATACAAGGGATAGAGGATACTCCTGTGACCGACCCAGACTTCACCATCGAGCAGCTTGGCGACTGCCGTTTTCCTTCACCCATGCAGTGCGGACGTTTTACCGGTGATCAGGAACATCTCTTGTACCATTTCCGTTACGAAGAGATCAGACAGTCAATCGAGGCGGGCGTGGAGCCGCCAGCCATGGAACTGGCCGGACCGCGGGAGCGGATATTTTTCGATCCTGCGCGGACCGCCTGCGGCATTGTCACCTGTGGCGGACTCTGTCCGGGTATCAACGACGTGATCCGCTCTATCGTTATGAGCCTCCATCACCACTACGGCGTCAAGCGGATCCATGGATTCCGCTACGGCTACGAAGGGCTGGTTCGACGATACGGCCATAGCCCTATCAGCCTAACACCGGAGCTAGTGAACAGGATCGGCGAGTTGGGAGGGACTATTCTCGGTTCCTCCCGCGGCCATCAGGAACCGACCGAGATGGTTGATACCCTGGAAGAGCTGGGGATCGGTATCCTCTTTGCGATCGGTGGCGACGGAACTTTGAAGGGGGCCGCAAGGATCGCGACAGAAGCAAGACGACGGGGGGTATCGCTCAGCGTCATCGGTATCCCCAAGACCATTGACAACGACATATCCTTTATCCAGACGACCTTTGGGTTTGAGACAGCCGTGTCCGAAGCTCGGAGGTCTACCTATGCCGCTCATACCGAGGCTACCGGCGCCCGTAACGGTATTGGCCTGGTGAAACTGATGGGACGCGACTCCGGCTTCATTGCCGCCTTTACGACTCTTGCCGATAGCCAAGTCAATTACTGCCTGATTCCGGAGACAGCTTTTACTCTGGATGGACTCCTCCGCAGCCTGGAGGAACGGTTAAAGCAAAGAGGCCATGCGGTAATCGTCGTGGCCGAGGGTGCAGGACAGGAACTGCTGGCAGCCTCGGGGGAGCTGGATGCTTCTGGGAACGTCAAATTTGGCGACATCGGCATCTTCCTGCGGGACGCCATCAAGGGACATTTTAACCAGACCGGGTGGGAGATAAACCTGAAATACATTGATCCGAGCTATGTAATCCGGAGCCAACCGGCCAATTTCCACGATTCGGCATTTTGCCTGCTCCTGGGACACAACGCCGTCCATGCCGGGATGACTGGGCGGTCCAACATGGTGGTCGGTTTCTGGAACCACCAGTTCGTCCATGTGCCGATCTCTCTTGCCACCCGGGAGCGGAAGAAGATCGACCCCGACGGGTGGCTGTGGAACAGCGTGATCGCCTCCACCGGTCAGCCGCGGAAGATAATGTAGGTGAATTCATGAGCAGTCCGATGACCGTCATAGCCTGCCACGAGTGTGACCTGCTCCAGCGTGAGATCCAGCTCCCGCCCGGCAGGGTGGCCCGCTGTGTCCGGTGCGGGGCGAAGCTGTACCGCGTAGAATACAGGAGCATCGACCATACGCTGGCCCTGACACTGGCAGCCGCAGTAGTGTTCATCCTCGCCAATATGTTTCCCATCATCGGCCTCCAGATCCAGACAACGCGCAACGACACCTCGCTCGTCAGCGCTGTTCATACCCTGTGGAATCAGGGCATGTGGCCGGTTGCCGGACTCGTGTTCTTCTCGACGTTTCTGGCACCTGCCGCAGTTCTCGCGATCATGATCCATATCCTCCTGGCGTTGAAGCGCGGACGCATTCCCGCCGGCTTTACCCTTGTCATGCGTGTGCTGCAGGTCTTCAACCCATGGGGGATGGTGGAGGTGTTCATCATCGGAGTGATCGTGGCGCTGGTAAAGCTCTCCCACTACGGAACCCTGATCCCCGGCATCGCCCTCTGGTCACTGGGTGTTCTCACCCTGCTGATGACTGCAACGGCGTCATCATTCAATTTCCATGACATCTGGAACCGGGTGCACTCTGCGCCCCGACAGGGAGGCACCCAATGAGAGATACGCCGGTAACCGCTGCCGCCCGCGGTCTGCTCTCCTGCCATGTCTGCGGCCTTCTCTCCCGTAGAGGTCATAACGGCCGAACGCTCCACTGCCCACGCTGCTCAGCGCCGCTTCATTTTCGCAAGCCGAACAGCGTGGCCCATTCCTGGGCCTTCCTGATCGCCGCCTACATCCTGTATATCCCCGCCAACGTCTTGCCGATCATGGAAACCAGTTCCCTGTTCGGTGCCCAGGCGGACACCATCATGAGCGGGATTATTTTCCTGTGGCATTCGGGTTCGTGGGACCTGGCCCTGGTGGTGTTCATCGCCAGTATCATGGTGCCGCTGCTCAAGCTGATTGCCCTGACCCTGCTGCTGATCTCAGTTCACAGCCGTTCCACCTGGCAGCCGCTGCAGAGGGCCAAGCTCTATCGGGTTGTCGAACTGGTCGGCCGCTGGTCGATGCTGGATATCTACGTAGTTGCCATCCTGGCTGCCCTGGTGCAGATCGGAGCCCTGGCGACCGTCAATGCCGGGCCTGGGGCGCTGGCCTTCGGCGCGGTTGTGGTGCTGACCATGTTCTCCTCCATGGAGTTCGATCCGCGCCTGATTTGGGACCCCCTACAGAAAGAGAGAATCGATCATGAGTGAAATGCAGCAAGAACCAGAGCTGTCCGACATCCCCGAGGCAGTGCCCGAGCCCAAGAAGCGATTCTCCCTGCAGCTGGTCTGGCTGATACCGATCGTGGCCGCCATCATCGGTGGCACCCTGGCGGTCAAGACCTACCTGCAGAAGGGGCCGACCATCACCATCACATTCAAGACCGGCGACGGGCTGGAGGCTGGAAAGACCAAGATCAAGTACAAGGATGTCGAGGTCGGCCTGGTCAAAGATGTCACCATCGCCAAGGATATCACGCATGTGATTGCGACCGCCGAATTGAAGAAGGAGGTTACACCTTACCTGGTCGAGGACACCAAGTTCTGGGTGGTACGGCCCCGGATATCCGGAGGGAGTGTCACCGGTCTCGCGACGCTGATGGGCGGTTCCTACATCGGGGTCGACGTCGGTACATCCAAACAGCCGCAACGGGCGTTCACAGGCTTGGAAGCGGCGCCGGCCGTCGCCATGGATGTGCCGGGGAGCCGCTTCCAGTTGCACAGCGCGGACCTCGGTTCGCTGGATATCGGTTCACCGCTCTACTTTCGTCGTATCCAGGTGGGACAAGTGGTCTCCTATGAACTCGACAAGGACGGCAACGGTGTGACCTTCAAGGTTTTCGTTGCCGCGCCGTATGACAAGTATGTCAGGGCGAACTCACGCTTCTGGAATGCCAGCGGGGTTGACCTTACCCTGGACGCAAACGGCCTGAAGCTTGACACGCAGTCGCTGATGTCAATCCTCATCGGCGGGATAGCTTTCCAGACCCTAGACGAAGGCGGCGACGCGGCTCCGACCAGCTCCAACACCGCCTTTACCCTGTTCGCCACCCGCGATGAGGCGATGAAAAATCGCGACACGATCAGCCAGAGTTTTGCCATGATCTTCAATGAAACGGTGCGGGGCTTGTCGCAAGGTGCTCCGGTAGACTTCCGGGGGGTGACCGTCGGCGAGGTCTCCGGCATCCATGTGGAACACGACACCCGCACCAAGGAAATCAACATTCTGGTCGATATGCGCTTCTACCCGGAACGCCTGCGTTCACGAGCCGTTGGAGCGGTGCCGGACCCTAAGGAATATCGTGCGATCCTCAACGAGATGGTTGCACACGGCCTGAGAGCGCAGCTCAAGAGCGGCAATATGCTGACCGGACAACTCATCGTCGCCCTCGACTTCTTCCCCAATGCTCCGAAGGCGAATGTAAACTGGGCCACGAACCCGCCCCGGTTCCCCACCACGCCCGGCAGCCTGGTTGAACTGCAGGCAACGCTTATGCAGATCGCTAAAAAACTGGAGAAACTGCCGCTGGACGAGGTTGTCGGTGACGTGCGCCAGACGGTGCAGACCCTGGATGCCACTCTCAAGGATGCTGACAGAATGATCCGGAAGGTGGATAAGGATATCATGCCCGAGATGCGGATGACCATGGAGGAGGCGCGCAAGACCCTCGGCGCTGCGAAACAGACCCTGTCGGCCGATGCGCCGCTGCAGCAGGACCTGCGGGAGACACTCCGCGAACTGGCCAGGACCGCCCAGTCGTTGCGGGTCCTGACCGATTATCTTGAGCGTCACCCCGAAGCACTGATCCGCGGCAAACAGGAGGATAAACCATGAAGATGTACTGCTCCATAACCGGCATGACGACCCTGTGCTTGGCAGTCGCCCTGCTGACCGGCTGCAGCAGCTCGCCGAGGGTAACCTTTTACACACTGAACGTCGCCGCGATAAACGAGGCGCCAGCCCCATCCCCCGTCTCGGTGGCCATCGGTCCCATCACCCTTCCCGGCCTGCTGGACCGGCCGCAGCTCGTCGTGCGGACCGCCGCCAACCGGGTGGACATCCTGGAAACCCGCCGCTGGGCCGAGTCGCTGAAGAGCGAGATACCGCGCATCATAGCGGCCGACCTGGGTATTCTGCTCAAACCGGCACGTGTGTCGACCTATCCACAGAACGCGGGCCTGGATGCGGACTATCGGGTACTGCTCGATATCCAGCTTTTCGAGATGACCGTCGGAGAAGGGGTCGGCCTGGAGGCCCTCTGGTCGGTCCGCAGAAGCGATGGCGGTGTTCCGAAAACCGGCCGCACCGTGGTCAGCGAACCTGTCGGCGCTGCTGGTTATGACGAACTGGTGGCGGCCCAGAGTCGGGCACTGGCTGCCGTCAGCCGCGATCTGGCCCAGGCGCTGCGCGAAGTGGCGCCGGCCGCGCAGTCGCAATGAGCCGGAGCGTCAGGTTCGACCACGAGGAAACGGTCGGGCACTTTTTTTTCAGCAGGATTCCCTATAAAGAGGCGCCTCGCGTAAAGGTAGCACTGCCGAAACTGGGTGAATTTCGTTGCGGCTTCATCACGTTTGACAGATGAGGAAGAATGAACCATGGAAAAGTTTGAGGTAATTTTGCAAAATCCCGTTGTATGGCTTAGCAAGGCTACCGGTATTTCTGTAGGACTCTACAGCCTGTTGCTCGCCTATGTGACAGGCATTACATTCATCTGGTCTTTGCGATGGCTTATATTGAAGCTGGTATGGCGGCAAACGGAGAATTTGCAGGTTCGTTACAAGTGGCAGAAAATCTCCGGTTATGCTGCATTTGTGCTAACCGTATTGCTGGTGGGCCGGGTATGGTTCGAGGGATTTCACAGCGCGGCCACTTATCTAGGGCTGTTGTCGGCGGGCCTGGCTATCGCCTTGAAAGACCCGCTGGTGAACCTGGTGGGATGGATGTTCATTATCTGGCGGAGGCCCTTCGCCGTGGGGGACCGCATCCAGATAGGCATTCACGCGGGAGACGTTATGGACTTGACAGTTTTCCGGTTCACCCTCGCGGAGATCGGCAACTGGGTCCATGCGGACCAGATCACCGGGCGAATCGTGCATATCCCCAACGGCAAGGTGTTCGTCGAACCCGTGGCAATCTATAGCAGGGGATTGCACGACTTCATCTGGAACGAGGTTGCCGTCCTCGTTACATTCGAAAGCAACTGGAAGAGAGCCAAAGATATCTTGGATGAGATAGCCGTCACCCATGCCGGGCATCTAGCCGAGCCCGCGGAAAGCAAATTGAAGGAGTATGCGAGGGATTTCCTGATAGTCCCGGTCGACCTGGCTCCGAGGGTCTTCACCACCGTCGAGGCAAGCGGCATACTCCTGACTGTGCGTCATGTCTGTCAATCCCGCCACAGGCGCGAGAGCACCCAGGAGATATGGGAAGACGTGCTGGACAGATTCGCCGAATGTGATGATATAGATTTCGCCTACCCGACGTCACGGTCTTACAACAATGTCACAGAGGGTAAACGCGGAATCGGGGCAATAAGACCGACGTGTGCACATGACCCGAATACAGAGCGTACCAATGTTTGAGCAATGTCAACGCCGCATTCCGAGGCGCGCGGACGCGATTGCCAGGGTTATCTCGCGCAGGAAGCACAGTAAGCCGACGACAAGAACAAGCATGGTGAAAACGAATAGCAAGGAAACGGCGTGGGAGACGTTCGTGATGTGGCACGAGCAACAAAACGCGGCTGCAAGATTTATCGAAGACCAAAGCAAGACAATTTTCAGTGGAGGGGGGGTGACTTCAATGAAGAAGAAGTTTCATATCGACGGAGTCAAGGAAATCCTGCTCAAGTGGCACAAGTACGCAGATACCCAAGGTCCGGTGCGCGCGCTGTACGGCCCTCCTCAGGAAACGGCAGCGGTAGAGAGAGGCCGGGACCTCGTGGACTTCTTCAAGCAGGTGTCTCTCTTCGAGGAGCTCTCGCAGGGGGACCTCAGACGGCTCGCTCGGATCCTCCACGAGCGGACCTACCGGGACGGCGAGTACATCTATGAAGAAGGGAAACCCGGCATGGCGATGTACATCGTACGAGGTGGCGTCGTCGAGATCGTGAGACGAATGCGGAATGGGGAAGAAATGCCCCTTATCACGCTGGAGCCGCCCGCCGTATTAGAAGAGATGGCGGTCGTGGGAGCAGATGTGGTTCACTGGACCTCGGGCCGGGCTCGCGGCCCAGTCTCATTGGTGGCCATCGGCCGTCCCGACCTGGACGCCCTCGGTCGCAACTTTCCACTCCTGGCGAATAAAATTCTCAAGAAGCTGGCCCACATCATCGCCACGAGATTCCAGATCGTTTTGGAAGCTGAGTATTTCCATGAGGAAAGGAGCCAGAACAGTGAACACCCGCAATGATTTCAGCCCTGCCGGTACGCTCTTCAAGTCTGTCGTGGCTGCCGCCGGCGCACTCCTTGCCGCATACCTGTTTTGGAAGCTGCAAAGCCTCATCGTTCCCGTTGCGGTCAGCGGTTTGATGGCGTACATCTGTCGCCCCCTCGTTATCCGCTTGGAGCGTCACCGGGTGCCGCGAGGCTTGGGAATTTGGCTGTTACTTTTCGCGTTTGTGTTTGCAGCTCTTTTCATCGTGAACCTGGTACGCTCCATCATGCCTACCGAAATCGGGGCCATCGAGCTCAAGGTGCGCGCGGTCTACAAGCTCAACGAAGGATATAAGAACCTGATGGGGCTTGACCAATCGCGGACCAGAGGCAATTGGATCTACGGATGGTCGCAAGGCGAGCTGGACCCTAAACTGTATCAGATCAACCAGCTTCTCGCCCTTACGCCGGAAGAGCACACCCAGTTCCTCGCCTCGCACCCTCATGACCCCGAGGCGCCGGCTGGGTCCGATCGTTTGCTCGATTACTATCGCGCAAATCTCAAGACGCTCAAGGTGCGCGAGCCGGCAGCACTCCCCCAAAGCGGGGCGGTTAGAGCAGCGCCTCCGGCTGCTGCCCAGACGCCGATACCGGTCTTGAAGAGGCCTATCATGCCTATCGCAACGCTGGGCCACATCCTTTCCACCTGGATCATAGCACCCCTGATCTTCCTATTCCTGCTGCGGGACACCGGCGAGATCAAGCGCGGCCTTCTCAGAACGGTCCCCAACCGTCTGTTCGAACCGGCGCTAGCGGTCTTGGCAGATCTCGACCTCGCGCTGGGTGACTACATTCGCGGCATCTTCCTGGAGTGCGCCCTGCTGGGCCTCACCGTGACTTTGCTTCTCGCCATCGTGGGCGTTCCCCCACGTTGGGCGATTGCCATCGGGATCTTAGCCGGCGCGACCAACGTAGTTCCATACCTGGGCTCGGCAGTCGCCTTGATGGGAGGGCTGGCCTATGCCCTCTTGTCGGAGGAGATCCATCCGCTGTTGCCGATGGTGAACACAGAGAACGTCGCGATCTGGGTGATTACCGCCGTGGGACTGGCAGAGCTGCTCAAGAACGTTTTTTACGAACCGATCGTCCTCGGCGGCGCGGTCAAGCTCCACCCGCTCGTAGTGGTGATCGGGGTCGTGGGCGGTGGCATCCTGTTCGACCTCGCCGGCGTGCTACTCGCGATACCTATGATCACCGTCTTCAAGGTCTTCGTCTCGAGCACAGCCAAGCAACTCAAAGCCTATGGGCTGATTTGAGGGCGGCAGGAGAGCCTTAATCCAGTGCGGGATGTGTCCCGACCGGGAAAGGAGTTCCCATGAAGACGAACGATTCTGCCGGTATGGCAGGAAAGGGAAAGGGGTTGCTCGGCACGAACGAGCAAAGCCTGGTGGCTCTAGTCAAGGCATCTCCTCTCGGATTTGTTGCATTCGATCTCGACGGCAAGATACTGCTTTGGAACCGGGCTGCCGAGGAGATTACGGGGTGGCGCGAGGAGGAGGTGCTGGGGCTCTCCATTCAGGTACTTGCCGACGAAAAGTGGGAGGAGTATGAGGTTCTGCGCAGGCGCTCCCTGAACCAGGAGGTTTTTCATTCCTTGCCTATGGACGCCACGAGAAAAGACGGCCGGCGGATCATAATCAGATATTCCGCGGCCCACGTATTCGATAGCGAGAACCGCCAAAAAAATGAAGATGGAAGCGGATCTCAAAGAAAGCCTGGAGAAGACGAACCGGCTTCTGGACGAGACGGTCCACTCTTTGAGTTCCGCGGTGGAAAAGCGGGACCCCTACACTGCCGGGCACCAGCAAAGGGTGGCCCAACTCGCCTGTGCCCTTGCCGGGGAAATCGGGGAGATTGCGGTGGAGCGGCTGAAAGGGATCTGGACCGGGGCGATACTCCACGATATCGGTAAGTTATTCGTGCCGGCAGAGATACTGACCAGACCAGGCCATCTGAGCGGGATCGAATTCGAACTGGTAAAGAGCCATGCCGAAGTCGGTTATGAAATCCTGGAGGATATCGAATTCCAGTGGCCTGTTCCCCTCATAGTCCGACAGCACCATGAGCGCTTGGACGGCAGCGGCTATCCCGCGGGGCTCAAGGCTGACGATATTCTTTTCGAAGCGCGCATTTTGGGAGTTGCCGACGTCGTCGAAGCCATGTCGTCGCACCGCCCTTACCGACCTGGCAAAGGAATAGAATCCGCGCTTGAAGAAATAACGAGAGCTCGCGGGACAGCGTATGACCCATCGGTTGTGGATACTTGTCTTGCCCTCTTCAGGAACGGATTTCATTTTTCCTGAGGACGAAAAAGGGGCAGGCTACTTTATTAAAAAGCAGCCTGCCCCTTTTTGTTATCTCGGCTCAATTCTCTATTCTACATCATCGCTGCAATTGCTGTTGACAATGATTTCGTGGGCCTACCGATCAGTTTGCTGAGCTGACGGCTGTGCAATATAGTGGACCCTTTAGTCAAGACAATAAATCATCGAGTTTAAGGTGGTGCCCAGTCGCGCAGCAGACCGGCGCTGCCCCGATTTTGAGCGTGGTTTTACGCTCAACAAATTTGTCTGCGATTTTCGCTCCGCCGCCGCT
>JANXYN010000184.1 GCA_025356035.1 Geobacteraceae bacterium | reverse complement strand
GATCGGCACCGTCAGACGGGACATCTCCCGCAGGTTCCGGGCAATGGCTTCCGCCTGACCCCGTTCCTCGGCGCCGATGCCGGGAAAGGCTCCCGGGGTATCGACAAAGGTGATGATCGGCAGCTTGAAGCGCTGGGCCATGTTCATCAGCCGCAGGGCCTTGCGGTAACCCTCCGGATTAGGCATGCCAAAGTTGCGGTAAACTTTTTCCTTGGTGTCCCGCCCCTTTTGGTGGCCGATCACCATCACCGGCTCGCCGTCCAGCTTCGCCAGGCCAGCCACAATGGCATGGTCGTCGGCAAAATTCCGATCGCCGTGGAGTTCGATAAAATCGGTAAAGACCAGATTAAGGTAATCCATAGTGAACGGGCGGTTGATATGGCGGGCCACCTGGGCGGTCTGCCAACGACTGAGGTTGGAGAAGATCTCTTCCCGCATCTTTTCCGCCTTTTTCTCCAGCTTGGCCACCTCAGTTTTCAGGTTGATGGTGTCACTGGAGAACTCCAACAGTTCCTGGATCTTCCGTTCCAGCTCCGCCACCGGCCGTTCAAAATCGAGATAAAATTGCATTGCCATGTCTATTCGGTCTCCTTTGACTCTTTATTCCCCGCCAGCTTTCAGTTCATGCCCAAAAATCCCGGGGTGCACGACACCGAGGAGTGAGTAGCGGAACATACGACTGGTATGTGAGCAGCGCATCGACGAAGGAACGCCACAGGCGGGCGTTTTTCAGCGTGAACTACTCAAAAGAGGTGGCATTATAACCTAATAACCGCTCAACCTCCAACGATAATTTTTCGGTGGCTGCCACGGCGCATGATTCGGGGAGTTTGAGGGTGGTCCTGCTCTTGGCCGGGTCAACGAGGTGCAGGAAAGTTTTACAGCCGCCATGATGGCGCGTCATTATCTCTTTCAGCAACGCCAGCTGCTGTTTTTGCAGGCCGGTGGTCTTCAGTTGGAAATGCACCCTGGTCGCCTGCTTTTCGCTCGCCTCCCGCAGGGGGACAATCTCTTTTGCCATCACCTTGCAGCTCTCTTCCCCCACATCGACGGTGCCGGTCACCAGGAGCGGTTCCTCGCCCTTCAGAAAGCCGGCCGCCTTTAGGTAGACATCGGCAAAGACCACCACCTCCACGACCCCCTGGAGGTCCTCCAGGGTGACGAAGGCCATCCGGTCACCCCGTTTCGTGTTGAACTCCTTCAGGGCTGCGACGATGCCACAGATCCGCACTTCACTCTTGTCCTTCTGGGCCGCCAACGTTGCCGTATCAGCCGTGGACAGCCGCTTGATATCGGCGCTGTAGCGGTCGAGCGGATGACCGGTGATATAGAAGCCGAGAGCTTCCTTCTCAAAACCGAGCAACAGCTTGTCATGCCACTCCGGCAGATCGGGGAGCCTGGCGCTGCCATTGCCATTCTTCTTCACGATCTCCATAGGGCCGAACAGCGATACCTGGGCACTATCCCGCTCCCGCTGAATTTTCTGACCAGTTTCCATGGCGTCTTCGAGGCCGGCAATCAGCTGGGATCGCTTGGCACCCACGGAATCAAAGGCGCCGCACTTGATCAGCGATTCCACCACCCGCTTATTGACCCGGCGCAGGTCGACCCGCTCGCAGAAATCGAAGAGGCTGGTGAAGACCCCGTCCCGACGTGACTCCAGGATCGCCTCAACTGCACCAGCCCCCACGTTCTTAACCGCCCCGAGGCCAAAGCGCATGGAATGCTCCAGCACCTTGAACGAGCAGTCCGAGGCGTTGATATCCGGCGGCAGAACCTCGATCCCCATCTCCCGGCATTCGTTGATATTCTTGATGACCTTGTCGGTGTTGTCCATATCCTCGGTAAGGAGGGCGGCCATGAACTCCACCGGGTAATGGGCCTTGAGATAGGCTGTCTGATAGGCCACCAGAGCATAGGCCGCCGAGTGGGACTTATTGAAGCCATATTCGGCAAACTTCGCCATCAGATCGAAGATGGCCGCCGCCTTTTTGGCATCGACCTTTTGCTGTTCTGCACCGGCCAGGAAGATATCGCGCTGCTTGGCCATCTCTGCCGGATCTTTTTTCCCCATGGCGCGCCGCAGCAGATCGGCACCCCCTAGCGAGTAACCAGCCAGCGAGCGGGCGATCTGCATGACCTGTTCCTGATAAACGATGACCCCGTAGGTATCTTTCAGGATCGGCTCCAGCAGCGGCAGATCGTACACCACCTTTTTTCGGCCATGCTTACGCTCGATAAAGTCGTCAACCATGCCAGACCCCAAAGGGCCGGGGCGGTAAAGGGCGCAGACCGCGATGATATCCTCGAAACAGGAGGGTTTCAACTTGACCAGCAGTTCCTTCATCCCGCTCGATTCAAGCTGGAACACCCCGGTGGTGTTGCCGGCCTGGAGGAGCTTGTAGGCTTGCTCGTCATCATCGCGCAGGGTTGTAATATCGAGGTCGGGGCACTTGCTCACCCGCGCCAGCCTGACGGCATTGTCGATCACCGTCAGGTTCTTCAGGCCAAGGAAGTCAAACTTGACCAGACCGATCTTTTCCACGTACTTCATGGAATACTGGGTATTGAGCGCACCGCTCTTCGGGTCCTTGTAGACCGGGCAGAACTCCTCCAGATCCCGGGGTGCCACCACTACCCCCGCCGCGTGGGTGGAGGCGTGACGAGTCAATCCTTCCAGACAGAGCGAGGTATCGAGCAGTTCCCGGATACGCGGATCGGCATTGGCCATCTCGTTCAGCTTCGGTTCCTGCTGGATCGCTTTTTCCAGGGTGATGCCGAGATCCTCCGGGACCAGCTTGGCGATTTTATCCACCTCGCCGTAGGGGATATCCAGGGAACGCCCCACATCCCGGATCGCCGCCCGCGCCTTCATGGTACCGAAGGTGATGATCTGGCAGACCTTGTCGCGCCCGTATTTTTCGGTGACATACTGGATCACCTCCTCCCGGCGATTCTGGCAGAAATCCACGTCAATATCAGGCATGGAGATCCGTTCCGGATTGAGGAACCGCTCGAACAGAAGGTTATAGGGGAGCGGATCGAGGTCGGTGATCCTGACAGCATAGGCCACCAGCGAGCCGGCGGCCGAGCCCCTGCCGGGCCCCACGGGAATTCCCTGGTTTTTCGCCCAGTTGATGAAATCGGCGACGATCAGGAAGTAACCGGGAAACCCCATCTGCTTGATGCAGTCGAGCTCAATGCGGAGCCGGTCGAAGTACGCCTGTTCGGCGACGGCGGAAAGAGCGGGGTTCTTGGCCCTGATGGTGACCAGCCGGGATTCAAGACCTTGGCGAGCCTCCTCTTCCAGTTCCTCGTCGAGGGATTTTCCTGCCGGCAGTTGGTACTGGGGAAAGTGGTAGGTCTTGAAATCGAGCTCCAGATTGCACTGCTCGGCAATCCGGACCGTATTGGTCACCGCTTCCGGTGCATAATGAAAGGCCTGGGCCATCTCCTGGGGTGATTTGACGAAGAATTCGTCTGCAGAAAAACGCATCCGCGAAGAATCGTTCATGGTCTTGCCGGTCTGGATACAGAGGAGCACCTCATGGGCCTTGGCATCTTCGCGGTTCAGATAGTGGCAGTCATTGGTTGCCACCAGTGGCAGCCCAAGCTCCCGTGCCACGCCCAACAGCCTCTGATTGGCCACCTCCTGCTCAGGGAGGGTGTTCTCCTGCAACTCGATATAGTAGCGGTCCGGGAACATCTCTGCATAATGGCTGGCGACAGCCTGCGCCTCTGCCAGCCGGTCCGAACTGCAGAGCGACGCCACTTCGCCCTTGAGACAGGCGGACAGGGCAATCAGGCCGGCGGAGTGGGCGGCGAGCACCTCCTTGTCGATACGCGGCCGGTAATAAAAGCCCTCCTTGTAACCGATGGAAACCAGTCTGCAGAGGTTGCGGTACCCTTCCAGATCCTGGCAAAGAAGGATCAGGTGGTGGGCAGCCTCCTTGATCCCCTTCACATCCCGGGAGAGCCGGGAGCCTGGCGCCATATAGACTTCACAGCCAATGATCGGCTTGATCCCGGAGGACTGACACTTGAGGTAGAATTCAAGGGCGCCGAACATGTTACCGTGGTCGGTGATGGCCAGGGCAGGCATCTGGAACTCATTGGCCTTCTTGACCAGGTCGCCGAGCCGGATTGCCCCGTCGAGCAGCGAGTACTGTGTGTGCAGATGCAGATGTACAAAGTTTGTTGATTGCATAAGTCCCATAGACGATGATGGGAGCGCTGGTTGCGACTCCCATCGAGATGCGAAATTTGATTGATTATGCCACTAAACCGCCAGCCGTGTCAACCTTCCCACTCCTTCCCCACGGCTCCACAACCCGCCCTCGGCTCCCCGGCGGGATGCTGCGAACAAAAGGCCCAGCGGCGACTTGGACAGTCAAGAATTGCCAACAGTGGCGGGGAGCGGCGGAGCCGGATCTTTCATGAAAAGCTGTTGCAATCCGCCGGGTAAAACTGGCACAATGCAGGTTCTTCCAGCAGTGCCGTGATCCATTCCAATTGACGCCATGAGGTAGGAAGGTCGCAGATTGCCTTCTGCAGGGGTGCAAATGCTCAACAACGACGACTTTTTCAAGAGTCTCCTCGACAACCTCTATGACGGGGTCTATTTTGTCGACCGCAACCGGAAAATCACCTATTGGAATAAGGGGGCGGAGCGGCTTACCGGCTATCTGAGCACGGAGGTCCTCGGCTCCTGCTGCTCAGACAACATCCTGGTACACTTGGACTGCCAAGGCACCTGTCTCTGCCAAGGCGCCTGCCCCCTGCAAACAGCCATGGAAGACGGCACCACCCGTGAAACCGAGGTGTTTCTCCACCACAAAGAGGGACACCGCATGCCGGTCCTGGTTCGCACTGCACCCATCCACGGCCCCCAAGGGGAAGTAATCGGCGCGGTGGAGATCTTCAGCGACAACTCGGCAAAGATCGACACCCTGCAGAAATTTGAGGAACTGCGGCAGATGGTCTTCGTTGACACCCTGACCGGCCTGGCAAACCGACGGATGCTGGAAATGAGCCTCCACAAGAGTATGGAGGAGATGGCCAGGTACGGCTGGCCATTCGGTGTGCTCATGATCGACATTGACCATTTCAAGCTTGTCAATGACCGCTATGGGCATGCCATCGGCGATGAGGCACTCCGGATTGTCGCCAGAACCCTCGCCGGCATCTCCCGCCCCTTTGATGTCATCGGCCGCTGGGGTGGGGAGGAGTTCATCGCCATAATTGCCAATGTGGACCAGGGTAATCTGCATTCTACGGCCAACCGCTATCGTCTGTTCGTCCAGGAGTCGACCGTGCCTGTTGGCTCCGACGTGTTCAAAGTCACCATTTCGGTGGGCGCAACCCTGGCTACGGCGGAAGACAGCATTGATACCTTGCTGCAGAGGAGCGATCGACTCATGTATCAGAGCAAGGCAGCCGGCAGGAACTGTGTCAGCACCGGCTGATCCCCGCTCACTCCGCCAAGGAGAGCAGTGCGCCAGCAACGGCGGCGAAAACGCCTTGACCACTGTCGCATATATATGATATTTTATATGTAATTATTTCAAGGGAGGAGGCACGATGCCGATATATGAGTATTTCTGTCAGGCCTGCCATGAAACATGCTCACTGTTGCAGCGGATGGGGGCCAACGAACAGGAAACCATCTGTCCCAACTGCGGCTCCCGTGAGGTCAGCAGGAAGATTTCCGCGTTCAGTTGCAGTTCCGGCGGTGGCAACGTCTCTTCCGGCGCAGCTGGCGGTTTCTCAGGCGGCTGAGGACCTGCCTGCTGAACCGGCGGTTCAGCAATCAAGAAACGCAACAAACAAAGGGGACCATGCCGGCGGCATGGTCCCCTTTGTCACTCCTGCTATAGGGAAACGCCCTATTTCACCCCTTTTTTATCGTACTGCTCGACAATCTGCCGGGTGAATCTGGTGTTCATGGTCAGGTCGAGCACGATCACCAAAAGCTCTGCCAGCAGATAGCAGAAGATCAATACAAACAGTGCGTAGAAGACCCCTCCCAGGATAAATTCAATCCCGCCGAGAAAGTTTGCTTCGCCGAAACTCTTCAGGAGGGGGAACAAGTTTTTAATGAAATCCTTTGCCCCGCCCTGCCCAAACCAGATGAACATGCCGCCGCCGATCGCCACCGGCACTGCCAGACAGGCATAGAGCTCGCCGGCAAGCCGGATAAAACTGGCGGCAATATGGACGATGCAAAACTCGGCCTCCGGCAACTCCTGCAGCTGTTGGGAACGAATCCAGAGCGTATGGACCACCATGTACACCGCCACCACAAAAAACAGGATAAAGATGACACCACCGGGGATCACACTCCCCTGCAGCCTGCTGGTATAATTCCAGATCTGGACAAAACCGGTAATACCGGCAAATCCCGCCACCACTGCCAGCACCTGCAGGGCGATGACACAAATCTTCCTGAAGAATTTCTCCTGGGCCAGCTTTTGCAGCACCATCGGCATAAACAGGTATTTTTCCACGACGTTCCTCCACTGAGAAATTAAAATGTTCTCCGCTGTTGCCAGCCAGGCTTGTATATCACTAAACGCAAATTTCCGCAAGCTTCCCCGAGTCCGACAGGGCTTTGCTGCCATCCATGCCAGCCTGCCGCTGCACCCAATCAATCGTTCGGCAAGACTGCCGCTCGGAAGCGACTTGACTTTGGATCAAGATCTTATACCATTTTTATGCTTACAAAACGACTGGAATGAGGTAAACTACGCCACGCTAATTGCATGAATCCGGCAGATCGAACAAGAGGTCGGCAAATGCCTGACAATGAAGCTGAAGCGCTTTTCACCAAGGGGCTGGAAGTCCTCAACCGTGGCAATACCGTCGCTGCGCTAACCTGGTTTGAAAAGTCATGGCAGATCAATCCCACCCCAGTCACCTGTTCCTACCTTGCCTACTGCATGGCAAAGGAGCGGGGGCAGATCAAAAAGGCCATCTCCATCTGCGCCAAGGCGTTGCAGGATGCCCCGGACAATCACACTATCTATCTCAACCTCGGCAAGATCTATCTGCTGGCCGGCAACAAAACTGGGGCAATCCAGATTTTACGGGAAGGCCTGGACAAGGGTGCAGATCAGCTGCTCATTGCCGAGCTGACCAGGCTTGGCACCAGGAAACCGCCGCTGTTCACCTTCCTGCCGAGAAATAACCCGATTAACAAGTTTGTCGGCATGATCCTCGGCAAACTGGGGCTACGCTAAGGAACTGCTGCCCCACCCCGCTTTCTCCCGCATGCAACCACACCATCTGCCATTTATCAAGCTCCCGCAACGCACAGCAAGTTGACCGTTATCATCCGGCATTCTATCGATCTACAGAAGGGGACTGAAGTATGGCAACCGGTTCATCCAGAGTAATCTATGCAGCGCTTATCGGTAACGGCATTATCATGGTGATCAAATTTATGGTCGCCATTCTCACCCGAAGTTCCGCCATGATGGCCGAAGCGGTCCACTCCCTGGCCGACATGGGGAACCAGGGGCTGCTTTTGCTCGGCATCAGATTGAGCCGCCGGCCAGCAGACCAGGAACACGCCTTTGGTCACGGCAAGGAACAGTACTTCTGGTCTTTCCTGGTGGCCAACCTGCTGTTTTCGCTAGGCGCGCTCTTCTCCATCTACGAGGGGCTCAACAAACTGCTCCATCCCCATGCGCTGGAGCGGGTCTATCTGATTTACCTAATCCTCGGCGCCGCCATCATCATCGAGGGGTATTCGTTTTCGTTGGCACTGGGGGAATTCTTCAGGCAGAAACGGGGTGCCGCATTCTGGCTAGCGTTGAAGGAATCGAAGGACCCTAATCTGATCGTGGTACTAGTAGAGGATGCGGCGGCGCTGGCCGGGTTGTTAATCGCCTTTTTCGGCACAGTGTTGGCGGATATCACCGGCCTCATGCTGTTTGACGGAGTGGCCTCGATCATCATCGGCTTGATCCTGGCGGCGGTGGCCCTGTACCTGGCCAATGAAATGCGCCAGCTTGCTGGGTGAAGGGACCAGCGAGCGCAATCTGCAGCGGATCAGGGAAGTGGTGGCAGCTTTTCCCGAAGTGACGCGCCCCGGCCAGATGTTTTCCATGCATCTGGGGCCAGACCAAATCCTGCTGGCCATGCATATTGATTTCAAGGATGAGCTTACCGCCGGCGAACTCGAACGGATCATCCCGCTGATCAAGGAGCGGATCAGAAGGGAGCTCCCCGAGGTGCAGCAGATCTTCCTGGAAGCTAAGCAGGGAGCGAATTGAACTGGCTCAGAAACACCGCGCAACAACGCCCGGCCTGCCAAAGGGGCAGAGCCGGGCGCTTTATTGGCCGAAAAACCGTTACTGCTGCTGTTGTTTGAGTTGCTGGTTGGGGGTGATGGTGATGGTCACCCGGCGGTTCATCTGGCGCCCCCCCTCGGTGCTGTTGTCGGCAATCGGCTTGTGCTTGCCGTAACCGACCGTGGTGATCCGACCCGGATCGACCCCCTCGCCGATGACCACCTTCTTTACCGACTCGGCGCGCTGCTCGGAGAGCTTCTGGTTTACGGCATCGGAACCGATACTGTCGGTATGACCGGCCACCAGGATGTTGGTCTGCGGGTACTGCTTGAGAACCTTGCCGACCCGCTGGATTTCATCAAACGCCCCGGATTTCAGCGAAGCGGAACCGGAACCGAACATGATGTCCGACTTGAAGGTCACCGCCAGGGTATCGAGGTTGCGCTGGATATTGACCCCCTCCACATCGGCCAACTGCTGGCGCATGGCCGCTTCCTGCTTGTCCATGTAATTGCCGATGGCGCCACCGGCCAGCCCGCCAACCAGAGCGCCAACCCCAGCGCCGATCAGGGTCGATTTGGTATCGCGGCCGATCGCCTGGCCAAGCACAGCTCCAGCAGCGGCCCCGGTGCCGGTACCGATCAAGCCCCCCTTCTGGGTCTTGGTCATCGGTTCTGCACACCCCGCCAGGGTTGCCGCTACCAGCAGCAGACAGATCATACTCTTCTTCATAAAACCTCCTCTTCGATGTACTACCCGTTTTCTGACACAGATACCGTATCTGATCATATTTTACAATGGCGTCGGGAGAAAACAAACCGGCGCGCTTCCACGCTTTTATAGACCCAGTCGCCGGCGAATGTCAACCCCCATTCCGCCGCCGCGAAATCCCCCTTGCTCCAGCCTGGCGATGGTGTTATCTTTAGCAGATAGATCAGCAATGCAAAGGACCCCTAGCATGACTGTTGCACCGTTCCTCATCGACACCCATGCCCATATCGACGGCCATGATTTCGCCGCCGACTTTCCCGAGATGCTCGGGCGCGCAGCCGAGGCCGGCCTTTCGCACATCATCACGGTCGGCGCCGACCTGGAATCGAGCAGAGGAGCGGTGGATCTGGCCAGCAACCATCCGCATATTTACTGCGCCGTCGGCATCCACCCCCACGACGCCGCCCGGGTAACGGACAAATGCTATGAAGTGATCAAGCAACTTGCCTTGGACAACCGCAAAGTGGTGGCCATCGGCGAGATCGGCCTCGATTTCTATCGGGACCGTGCCCCGCGGGACCTGCAGGAAAAGGTGTTCCGCCGTTTCATCCGGCTTGCCCGGGAGCTCGCTCTGCCGGTCATCATCCATGACCGTGACGCCCACCAGGTGGTAATGAAGGTGCTGCGGGAAGAGAAGGCGGCCGAGGTTGGCGGGGTATTACACTGTTTCTCCGGCGACCTGCAGATGGCCAGAGAATGCATAGAGATGGGCTTCTACCTTTCCATCCCCGGCACCGTCACCTACCCGAGCAACGAACAGTTGCGGGAGGTGGTACGCGGCGTCAAGATCGAGCGGCTGCTGCTGGAAACCGACTGTCCCTACCTCTCGCCGGTTCCGCACCGGGGGAAGCGCAACGAACCGGCTTACGTCGGCATCACTGCCGCCAAGGTGGCGGAGCTGAAGGGGCTTAGCCTTGCGGACGTGGGGAGAATTACCTCGCTCAATGCCAAACGGCTGTTTAGCATCAGCACAACCGGCGAGTCCGCGCAGATCGCCTACCGCATCAGGAACTCCCTCTACCTGAACATCACCAACCGCTGCTCGAACCGCTGCTCCTTCTGCGCCAAGTTTGACAAGGCCGAGGATTTCATGGTCAAGGGTCACTACCTGAAGCTCGACCATGAGCCATCCTTCGTCGAGGTACTGGCGGCGATCAGCGATCACCGGAACTATGACGAGGTGGTCTTCTGCGGGTACGGCGAACCGCTCCTCCGCCTCGACCTGATCAAAGAGGTGGCGCAGACCCTGAAACAGAGTGGGATGAAGATCAGAATCAACACCGATGGCCAGGCCAACCTGGTGTATGGCCGCAACATTCTCCCTGAGCTGGATGGGCTGATCGACTGCGTCTCGGTAAGTCTCAATGCGGCGGACGCCATCACCTACGCGAGGCTCTGCAACACCCCGTTCGGCGAGGCCGGCTTCAACGGCGTGCTCCAGTTCCTCAAGGAGGCAAAGAAACACATCCCCCAAGTAGTAGCAAGCGCCGTCACCTTGCCGGGGCTGGATGTGGACGAGGTGCGTAAACTGGCGGAGAAGCTCGGTGTGGAATTCCGCCCACGGGAATACGCGGAAGTCGGCTAGGCCCGACCCAGAACCACCCTACTTTTCTATCCCCTCCGCTCCCCATAGTTGACCCGCCAGCGACGCGCCACCAGCCAGCTCATCACCAGCACCTCCACCATCACTGCCATCATGCCAAGTATCGGCTGCAAGTCTTTGCGGGGCCAGAACAGGGTGGTCAGAAGGTCGAGGTTAACTGCGGCCAGAATCGTCGGGATCACCCCGTAGAGTAATGCCAGGTACAAAACGGTGAGCATGTCGGCCCGTTTCGGATTCCGCCCCAGGTTGAAGAAGAGGAGCAGCCCCAGGTCGCGCAGTACAAAACCGGCCATACTGACGATAAAAACCGCCAGTTCCGCCCCATGCATGGCAGGATTGGCCGGCAGCGAAACATAGAGTACAGAAAATCCCACGGTAAGAAGCGTAACGCCTAGCGTGATCGTCCAGCATGGCAATTCATCGAGCAGGCTTCGCCACTCCCGCATTCTGAAGTGACGAAGGAGCCGCTGCCAGGCCACCGGGTCCTTCCGCTCACTGAATGCCATAGCATAGGTTACCAGCGCGGCAATCGCAAAGGAGAGGAGCAGCCGGACGACACTGACCGGCAATGTTGGATCGGACAGCTCAACCGTGACAAAACCTGCCCCATAGCCCATCAGAAACAGCACGAAACAGAGCCAGATCCATGGCCCGTTCTGGATCTGCAGCTCACTCCGCATCAGCCGGTAGATGCCGGTCACTGTCCACGCCAGAAAGGCGAGGAGCGTGATGAGGACGAAGCCGAAGCCTTCATACGTAGTGCCATACCAGGTAAACGTCGTATGTTCATCAAATGCCAGGGAGAGCACCGGCACCACCACCAATACCCCAAGCACCAGGAACGCGGCTGCCTGGGAGCGGCTGTAGTTGCGGTCTTTCCGGATCGCCTGCATGCTGGAGAGGAGCGCAATTCCCTGGCTGAACAGGCCGCTGGCGAGGAGCAGCACGACGACCTTGACGGTATGGACCAGATAACTTTGACTGTCCTGGGCAAGCAGGTAGACCAGGAGGCAGAGCGCGGCGCCGTACCAGGGATAGATGGTACTACCAAGCAGCTTGCCCCAGGTCATCTCCCATGGCCCGACGCTCGACATCCGCTGGTTGTCCCAGGTATGGTCCCGGATCTCGCTGACCACCGACTCGGAGGCAAGCCTCGTCCCCCAGAGAAAGCTGAGGATGCCGTAGAAGACGACGGCTGTGGTGGCAAACTGCTCATTGACCTGCCGGCCGTTGACGAAATAGACCAGCAGGAAGATCGCCCCGAGGACCAGCGGCATCCCCACCAGCCGGTAAGGGGTCAGCTCCAGCCAGAGATTACGGCGAAACTCAGGATTATTGATCATGCCACACCCCCGTTCTGCGCGGCACCAACCGTTGCCAGATACGCCTGCTGCAGATTAACCTGCTCCTCGGCAAACTGCCGCACCGGCGCCCCGCGCTCGATCAGCTCCTTCAGTAGCCGGTGCTGGGCGAGCGGATCGTCGCTGTAACTAAACAGGACGCTCGTCCCTTCCAGCCGCACCTCCGTCACCCCACCGATGGCGTTGAGGATTCCATCAATTCCGTCGAACGCCCCGGCCAGGGAGATTCTGATCCCGACCGACGCCGTCCGCGGAGCATTGATCGACTGCTGGGAGACGATCACCCCACCCTTCAGCACCAGCATATCAGTGGAATACTCGGCCAATTCGGTCAGGATGTGCGAGGAGACCAGCAGCGTCATCCCTTCCCGTTGCAGGGTGAGAAAGAGCGAAGCCAGCGAATGGCGGGCCTCCGGGTCAAGACCGGAGGCCGGTTCATCAAGCAGCAGTACTTTCGGCTCGTGGACAATGGCCTGGGCGATGGCAAGCCGCTGCCGCAGCCCGCGCGAGAGGTTGCCGGCTCTGCTTTCGAGACGATCGGCAATGCCAAGCCGCTCCGCCGCCCTGGTCACGGCGAGACGCTGCCGCTTTGGCGGTATCCGATGGGCGCATGCCGTATAGAGCAGGCACTGGCGCACCGTCAGGTCCTCATAGAGACCGAAAAAATCGGACAGGTGCCCCAACTTGCGATGGCACTCGCGGGGGTGGCGCAGCACATCCACCCCATCGATCAGAACCGTCCCGGCCAGGGGCCGTTCCAGGGCCGCCAGGGTCCGGAGCAAGGTGGTCTTGCCGGCACCGTTCGGCCCGACCAGGGCGGTAATGCTCCCCGGACGGATGGCAAAGGAGACATCGTCCAGTGCCCGGGTGCCGGGGTAGTCAAATACGAGATTTTGCACTACTATCATCGGTCATCCTCCAACGAAACAATTGAAACTATTGCTTTCTGAGTAACACCGCTACCTTTTCTTCGCCTCACTGCATCTTGCCGATTTTCAGCAGCCGGTAAATCCGGCTTTTGATCGGTGGATGGGTCGCAAACCAGCTATCAGCGGCATCGTAGCTTAAATCCGCCGCGGTCGGCGAAGCGATGCAGAGGTGGGCACTGGCTGCGTTCACCACAGTCGTGGGGGCGCTGGCTGCGGCGATCTTTTCCAGGGCGCGGGCCAATGCCTCGGGATTCCGGGTAAACTGGGCGGCCGAAGCGTCGGCCAGGTATTCCCGTTCACGACTGACCATCAACGCCATCAGCTGGGTGGCAAAGGGCGCGAGCAGCACCGAGATCAGCCAGAATACGTAGATGATGGTGCCGATTCTGTTGTCATCACGGTCCCCGCCCCTTGCTTCGAGCCTGGAACGGGCGACAAACTCGGAAATCAGGGCGGTCAGGCCGACCAGCACGGTCAGGGTGGTCATCAACCGGGTGTCCTGATTCTTCAGATGGGCAAGTTCATGGGCCACCACCCCCTGGAGCTCGTCGCGATTCAAGGTCCCAAGCAGCCCGGCGGTAACGGCGATATGATAGTCCCCCTCAGTTAGGCCGACGGCCAGGGCATTCGGGTCGGCGTCGGGAAGAATCCAGACCTTGGGCGTCCGCATGGAAGCGGCGATGCACATCTCCTCGACGACGTTCAGCAGGGTCTGCTCTTCCAGGGAGCGGTTCCTGTCGGCCGGTTTGGCCCGCATGGCGCCCAGAACCGTACTGGCGGCATTGGACATCCCCCACCAGGCAAATCCCACCCCGGCCAGACCGACGATGATCGTGAAGATAGGCAGGAACTGCTTCTGCTCCCTGCTTGGAATGGTGATGCCAGTCCCACTGGAACGGGGAGTCCAGTGGTTGTAACTGTAAAAGTTGTCCACAATCCGGGTGGTGCCACCGCTCCAGAAATAGAGGGTGAGATCGAGACCCAACCCGAGCCAGATGAAGAAGAGCACGAAGCAGACCACGATCAGCTTGGTGCGTTTGCGGTTTTTGTCCTGCAGGTCCTGAAAAGTGGCCATCGCCCATTCCCCCGTGTTTGCCTACTTCATCGCCAGGTCCACCATCGGCACCGCACGCTCCGCAGCGTCGGTGAGCTCCCAGAGCTGAGCCTGGCTGGCACCGGCCACCCCGGCAACCAGCAGGGTCGGGAACTGGCGCTGGCTGATATTGTACTCGGTGGCGGTGTCATTGTATGCCTGGCGGGCAAAGCTGACCTTGTTTTCGGTCGAGGCGAGCTCCTCCTGGAGTTTGCCGATGTTCCCGGTGGCCTTCAGGTCGGGATAGGCTTCGACGACCGCCATGAACCGGGTAAGCGCGGCGGTGAGCACCCCTTCGGCCGCGGCGACCTTGCCGGCGGTTGCCGGGGTTGCACCGGTCGAGGCGCTGATCGCCGAATTCCTGGCGGCGATCACCGATTCGAGGGTTTCTTTTTCGAACTGCATCGCCCCCTTTACCGAGTTGGTCAGGTTCGGGATCAGGTCGTGGCGGCGTTTCAGCTGGACGTCAATCTGTTTCCAGGCGTTATCGGTCTGTCCCTTGAGCGAGATCAGACGGTTGTAGGCCGAGACGAACAGGAAAACGAGGGCGGTGGCGATGCCAAACAAAACAAGCAGGGCTATCATGATAGTGTATCCTCCTATATATTGATCGGTTAGTTCAGCTAAAAGTTAACAGGCAAGAGATACTCTAAAGGCCTATCTCATCGATTCGCAGTATCCAGGGTTATCCCTTGCTTCTTCGGGCAGTTAGAGCCGTTTTGATTTCTTCAGTACTGTACGTACTTCCAGTATCGGCATCCGCTATTCCTCTGCCAACGGAATCGAGAAAAGATTTTTTGTACACCACGGCAATTGGAATAATATCGTTTGTGATCGAAATGGTTTTCATAGGATGGCTCCTTATTCTGATTTGTAAATAAGCCAGAATATTGACCGCTTTGAAGGCCAAAACAGGTTTAATTTTCCCTCTGCGGTAGGAATGGCGGACCCGGCACCCCCCACATTATTAGCATAACGGCTAGAGGGTCTGATGTGTAGCGTAGCGGAAACAGCAGCACCCGAGTGTTGGGTGGCTATGGTAGGTCATTCGGGCACATGCGAACTTTTGTCAAAATTTATTCCTGTGCCTGCTGTGTTTATCAACCAATCTATCAGTGCCTTACGACCTTCTTCTTCTGTAGGAAAATGCTTTTCGTCGTAATTAACGCCTCTTTCTAGCCAAAATAGAATCCATTCGCACCCACGCTGTAAAAAGTGAATCCCCTCGCATCCGTGAGGGCCGTCGATTCCGCAGAATGCATTGCGGGGGAAGCCATTCTTAGCGACATAATCATCTATTTCCCGCCGTGTAACGGCGAATACATCTGAATAGGAAGAGCGAGCCATATGCGAAACCTTCAGTTCGCGGCACGCCATCTCCAAGGCTGTGTGGCTCAACAGAGCTTCAATTTGTTCATCCTTGCTTACCATTTGTTTCTCCCACCCAACATATTAGTCAGCAGTTTTTAAGGTTATTTTAGTCGTAAAATAACACGTCAGAAATACTATTATACGATATTTAACAAATGGTATCGCAGTGTTATAAAAACATCTTTCAAATATTGAATACAAGCATTGCTGCTTTTAATGAGCGGACAAGGACTGCCGACACCATCCTTTGCTAGCCGTGTTATAACACGGTTTATAATGAAAATGAACTTTTTTGTCTCCCACATCGCCGAGGAGAGTGATGCGTCGGCCTCGACTCGGAACCAGGGGCTGAACGCTCTGGAGTTCCCTTAATGCAAAAGGGCCGTTTCCCTGGGGGAAACGGCCCTTTTGTCCTGCCAAATGCTGTCTAAAACCGATGCTACTCAGAACATGAACCTGCGCATACTGATATTGAGCAGCAGCGCGGCGCCGAGCATCGAGGTGATCATCGAGGTGCCGCCGTAGGAGAAGAACGGGAGCGGTACGCCGACCACCGGGAAGATGCCGATCACCATGCCAATATTGACCACGATGTGCCAGAAGATCATGGCGGTGACCCCCACCGCCAGCAGGCTGCCGAACCGGTCGTTGCACCTTCTGGCTATGTAGAGCCCCCAGAGGACCAGGGAGAAGTAGAGAAACAGCATCACCAGGCAGCCGATAAACCCCCACTCCTCGGAAAAGACCGAGAAGGCGAAGTCGGTGTGCTGCTCCGGGAGGAAATGGAGCTGGCTCTGGGTGCCGTGGAGGAACCCCTTGCCGAACATGCCGCCGGAACCGACCGCGATCTTGCTCTGGATAATGTGATAGCCGCTCCCCAGCGGGTCGCGTTCCGGATCGAGGAAGTTGAGGATCCGGTTTTTCTGGTAGTCCCGCAGATAGTAGTGCCACCCCAGGTAAACGACCGGCATCAGCGCCAGCAACAGAGAAAAGATGGTCTTCCACCTGATTCCCACGTACATGGCCATGGAAAAGGCGATCAGCAGCAACAGGATGGCGGTCCCCAGATCTGGCTGTTTAAGGATCAGGAACAGCGGCGCTGCCAGGAAGATCAGCGGATAGCCGAGATCCCTTAGCCTGAGCCCGTCAAATACCGGGTAGTTGCTGAAAAAACTCGCATAGGTGATGATGATGACGATCTTCATCAGCTCTGACGGCTGCAGGTTGAAGAAGCCCAGGTGCAGCCAGCGGGTGGCCCCCATAGATCTGCGGCCGATCAGCAGCACCAGCACCAGCAACAGCAGATTGGCCCCGTAAAACCAGTAGGAGATATCCTCTAACAGATGGTAATCGAAGCTGCAGATCACCACTATCAAAAACAGCCCGAGCATGAGCCAGTAGATCTGCTTCAGGTAATAGGGGGCGCCGCTGATGGCGTAGGAGGCGGTGGCGCTGTAAATATTGGCCACACCAATCCCCACGATCAGCATGAGCATGCCGAACAGGGTCCAGTCGAAGTTGGTAAAGAGTCGTCGATCGATCATAATTGTCTCAGTCGCCTAAAATCGCCTCGGATTCGGGTTTGCGTGATTCGCCGGGCTGGGGGGGGACCGGGCTAGCCGGATCAACTGGTGGCTTGGGCTCTCTGACCACCTGCTTGACGCTCTGCCCCTTCCCTTCGAAGTACGTCTTCAGAATGCGCCCGGCGATCGGCGCTGCCGAACCACCACCGTGCATGCCATGCTCGATGACAACCGCTACCGCTATTTCCGGTTTGTCGTAGGGGGCAAAGGCGACAAACAGGGCGTGGTCGCGGAACTGGTAAGGGACATAACCCTTGCTATCGGTGAGCTTTACCACCTGCGAGGTGCCGGTCTTCCCCGCCACCTTCACCTCGTAAAGCCGAGCCATCCCGCCTGTCCCGCCCTGTTCGTTGATCTGGACAATGACCGGCACCCGGAAGTTGTGGCGTTCTATTCCGGATATCCACATGCGTTCCGCCAGCAGGAC
>JANXYN010000136.1 GCA_025356035.1 Geobacteraceae bacterium | reverse complement strand
CTATTACCGGGATCTTGCTCGGCTCGGCCATCTGGTTTTATACCCTGCTCCTCCCTTCTATCATCAGATCCGGCTGGTGGCAGAGCGACCTTCTCGACCGCGGGCTGTGGGGGATCGAACTGCTGAAGCCTACTGAGCTGTTCGGCCTTGGCGGTTTCGATAACCTGAGTCACTCCCTGTTCTGGAGCATGTTCTTTAATATCGGCGGCTACCTGATCTGTTCCATCGTTATCCCGCAACGTGAAAAGGAAATGGAACAGATGAAGAAATTCGTCGATGTCTTTGAACCGCCGAAAAACGGTGTCCCTTGGGAAACCAAACGCCTGTCGAAACCAATTACCATTATGCAGTTTGTCAATCTGATGTCCAAATTCATCGGCGAGCCCCAGTCCCATGCTGCCATCAGCCAGTATCTGGGAACCCGTGAAATAAACGAAGCCGGTGGCGTTTCGGAGTTCGAACTTCCCAACCTGAAACGCTTCGCCGAAAAAACATTGGCCGGTTCAGTGGGGGCGGCAGCTGCAGGCGCCATTGTAGAGAGCTACCTCTCCGACGTCGGCTCTAAAATGGAGCCGGTCTATGACATCTTCAGCACGGTGCGCGCTTCGTTGGACGAGAGTCGCGAAAACCTTTACGTGCGCCTGCGGGCTTCGGAACTCATGAACCGCACCCTCGATCTGCAGATCATCATGGACGACCTCCTGGAGCTGTTGCTCAAAGAATTCAAGCTTGATCTGGGGGTCGTCTGGCTCCTTGACGAGGAACAGACATTGACCGCGAAGAGCCATAAGGGTGAAGTAAGCCGCGCGCTGATCGCTACCCACTGGCACGCCGGGAAGGACACCTATATGGGCGATGCCTTCATCTCCAACCGGCCGAAATTTGCCAACGACACCCGGCAAATGAACAAAATGACCGCCAAGGAGCTGATGGAACACGAAGGGATCAGGTCGTTCGCCCATATCCCCATCGCCCGGGAGGGAGAACCGCCGATGGGGATTCTGTCGGTATATTCCAAATCGATCGTCGGGCTGTTCACCGAACAGTTTCTCCGACTGCTGGTCAGTCTTACCGGCCAGCTCGCCCAAGCAGTGAAAATCGTCTCGGAAATGGAGGCAAAAGAACGTGAACGACGGCAAAAAGAGCAGGCGCTCCTGGAAAATGTCCGGGTAATGCGTGACATGGAACTGGCCAAGCAGATCCAGCTCTCGCTCTTGCCGACGCAGCCGCCGCAGGTGACGGGGATAGTCCTGGCCAGTCGCTGTGTGCCGGCAACCCATGTGGGTGGTGATTATTTTGATTTCTTCCCCCAGGGGGACAGTATCGTTGACCTAGTGATAGCCGATGTCTCCGGCCACAGCGTGGGGGCGGCGTTGATCATGGTGGAAACCCGCAGCGTGCTCCGCGCCCAGGTGCAATCCACCGCCAGCGCCCGAGAGATCCTCACCACCCTGAACGGGCTTCTCTATGAAGATCTGGATCGGGCGGAACTGTTCATCACCATGTTCTATGTCAGACTGGACACAGCCCGGGGCCTGCTCACCTACGCCAATGCCGGTCACAACCCGCCCCTGCTCTTGCGTCTCGGTAGCACCTCGTGCATGGAACTTGATGCGGAGGGGCTCATCATGGGAGTCTACCGGGAAGTGGTGTTCGAAGAAAAAACCGAGCGGCTGCAACGCGGCGACCTGCTCCTCCTCTACACCGACGGCATAACCGAAGCGCAAAACGCGGCGGGCGAACTGTTCGGCGTCGGCCGGCTCTGCGAGGTGGTCATGGCGCAACAAGAAAAAACGCCCGAAGCAATTATTGCTACCGTGTTAAAAGAGGTGGCGATTTTTACCGACAGTACCACCCTGGAGGATGACATTTCCATGGTGATGGTGAAGTTGGTATGAACGAGCGATTTGGCAGCACAAATTGCAGGAAATTGGCCGGGTTTTGGTGTATACTGGTGAAAAATTTTACTGATCCACTGCTCCCCTCACGGTGGGCTTGGATTCCGGGAGCTGCACATGAACCTGAAGATCGAGGAAAAAAGCGACATCGTCATTATTTTTGTCAAGGAAGAGCGGCTGGACGCCCATAACTCCGGGGAATTGAAGAGCGAGATGCAGGGTCTGTTCGAACAGGGGAAAAAGAACGTCCTGGTGGACCTCAAGGAGGTGCGGTTTATCGACAGTTCCGGCCTTGGCGCGCTGGTCTCGGGATTCAAGAACGCCATCTCCCATCAGGGGAGTCTGAAACTCGCCACCCTGCAGTCCCAGGTAAAATCCATGTTCGAGCTGACCAGACTGCATCGCGTCTTTGAGATATACGAAACTACTGCCGAGGCTCTGGAAAATTTCTGACGAGTGGGGGTCCCATGAAGGAAAACGCCATCGAGATTGATATCCGGGTTCCCAACCAGACCCGTTACCTAAGCCTGATCGGCAGGATCGGCGAGGATATCGCCAAGGAGCTCGGCAAGTACCAGGGCGACCGGGAAACCCTAGCCTACCACATCAACCTGGTACTTACCGAGGCGATGGTCAACGCCATCAAGCACGCAAACGCCGGTGACCCGGATAAGACGGTCCACGTCATCATCAATATCTGCAATGACCAACTGGTGATCAAGGTCTTCGACGAGGGGCAAGGGTTTGACATTAACGCCGTCCCCCAGCCGAGTTTCGAACAGCTGGAGGACCGGGGGCGCGGCATCTTCATCATAAAATCACTCATGGATTCCGTGGCGTACACCAAAATTGACGGCGGCAACGTCCTGCAAATGACCAAAAAACTGGACTGAGAGGAGCCGCAGCCCCCCCACGCCGTCACTGCACCAACTTCCTCCGCCAGGCAAACCAGACCAGCACTCCCCCCACCAGAACCATCGGAAGACTCAGCAGCTGCCCCATGGAAAAGTTCCCGAGCAAGTAACCAAGCTGCGGGTCCGGCTCCCGGAAAAATTCCACCAGAAACCTGAACACCCCATACAGGGCTATACAAGACCCGAACAGAACGCCGACCGGCACCTCCCGGCGCCTGATCAGCCAGAGGATTGCAAACAGGAGCGGCCCTTCCAGGAATGCCTCGTAAAGCTGCGATGGATGGCGGGGCAACACCCCTCCTCCGGGGAATACCATTCCCCATGGGAGGTCAGTTATCCGGCCAAACAGCTCGCCATTGAGGAAGTTGCCGATTCTCCCCAACCCAAGGCCAATCGGCACGGCGGGGGTGCAGAGATCGGCCAGTTGGAAAAAGCCGAGCTGTTTCTTCCGGGCAAAATAGAGCGCGGCCAGCGTGATCCCGATAAAGCCGCCATGGAACGACATCCCACCTTCCCATATGTAAAATACCTTTATGGGATCGGCCAAATACTGGGCAAAGTTATAAAAGAGAATATAGCCAGTCCGTCCCCCCAGAATTACCCCGAGCGCCAGGACAAAGATCAGGTCGGCGACATCATCCTTGCTCAAGGCAAGTTTATGCCGTTTCACCCCCCCCAGCACGATAAAATAGCCGGCCATGAAACCAAGGATGTACATGAGGCCATACCAGCGGAATTCGAGCCGACCGAGACGGAAAAATACCGGATCGATGTTAGGAAATTGCATACATAACCTCTCAGGACGTTTTTGCGCTAAGGTAGCAGCAAATCCGGAGGGAGTCAATCCTTCCCATCACTCCCTGTTGCTGCGGATTATGCCCAAACTAGAAGTTGACAAAACTCCCCGCCGGTACTATACAGTTTAGACACCTTCACCCCTCCCTTTTCATTTTCTGGAGCAGCTGATGCCGACCCACATCAACGAACTGTTTCTCAGCTCGGTCCTCGACAAAACCGTAATAGACGAACAGGGGCGTGAGATCGGCAGACTCGCGGATCTGGTCATGGCCCCCGGTGAAATTTTTCCGGAGGTCTCCCATCTCCTGATCAAGGGGAAAAAAGGGATACTGGCAGTCCCCTGGCGCAAGATCTCCCTCTTCAACAGCTTTGTCATCTCCGTCGCCGGCCCCCATCGCGAAATCATCGAACATCTCCCTCGGGAAGGTGAAATCCTAGTGCGGCGGGACATCCTCGACAAGCAGATCGTCGATGTCAACGGCGCCAAGGTGGTGCGAGTCAACGACTTGAAACTCGGCACCCATAAAAACATGCTCTGCGTCTTTTCCGTCGATATCGGTTTCCGGGGGGTGGTACGCAGACTTGGTCATGAAAAGCTCTGGGGGACCCTTTACAAACTATTCAAGCGGGAACTGCCGCACCAAGAAATCAGCTGGCAATTTGTGCAACCTCTGGAAATGAATCTCTCCAGGCTTACGCTGACCATGGCCCGTGACCAGATGGCCGACATGCATCCTGCCGACATCGCTCACATCATATCGCAGATCCCGAGCCAGCATATCCAGACCGTGCTCAATTCGCTCGATACCGAGACGGCCGGTGAGGCAATCCACGAACTGGAGCCGGAACTGCGCAGTCGGGTCATCAGCCAGTTGAACAGTGAACAGGCCTCAGACATCCTTGAAGAAATGGCCCCTGACGAAGCGGCCGACGTATTGGGCGATCTCCCCGAGGAGAAGGCCCAGGAGCTCCTCGGGCTGATGGCGACAGAAGAGGCCGAGGATATCCAGGAACTGCTGGAACATGAGGAAGATACCGCCGGCGGCCTGATGAACAGCGAATTTCTCGCCATTTCCGGTGAACTGACCGTGGCGGATGCCCTGACCGAAGTACGGTTGCTGGCGCCTGACGTGGAAACCGTCTACTACATCTATGTGATCGACCAGGCGGAAAAGCTGATGGGGGTGGTGACCCTCAAAGACCTGCTGATTACCCCTCCGGCCACGCCAATCGCCGATATTATGACTTCCCAGATGAAAACAGTCAGTGTCGACTCAACCGCCGAAGAGGTTCTTGAAATCATCGCCAAGTACAACCTGATTGCCGTGCCGGTGCTGGACAAGGACCAATTAATGGCGGGGATCGTTACCGTCGATGATATTCTGGAACTGTTCCTCCCCTACGCGGTAAAACGGCGACGCCACCACCATATGTAAATGTCCGCTGGGGCACCGGTCAGCAGTTCAGATTCTTTATTCCAGCTTCCGTCTTACTACCAGAAGGCCCATCAGTTTAGCACCGGCCAGGCAACCAGGCTGGCCCGCACAAAGGACATACTGGACGATGTTTACCAGCACAATTTTCCAAAAGATGTCCGGACCGTTGCGTAAGTTCAACCGCAAGAACATCATCCTCTTCCTTGCCATACTGGGCCCCGGCATCATCACCGCCAATGTCGATAACGACGCCGGGGGGATCACCACCTATTCCCTGGCTGGCGCCCACTTTGGCTACGCATTGCTCTGGCTGATGGTCCCCACCACCATAGCGCTGGTGGTAATTCAGGAGATGTGCGCCCGGATGGGCGCTGTTACCGGCAAAGGGTTATCTGATCTGATCCGCGAGTCTTTCGGCATAAAAGTCACCTTCTACGTCATGATTGCCCTGTTTCTGACCAACATGGGCAACGCCGTGTCGGAATTCGCGGGGATCGCGGCGAGCCTGGAGATATTCGGCATCAGCAAATATATCTCGGTCCCGATCAGCGCCTTGCTGGTCTGGCTTCTGATTGTGAAGGGGTCCTACAAAGTCGTGGAAAAAGTCTTTCTGGTCGCCTGTCTGGTCTATATCGCCTATCCCATTGCGGCATTCATGGCCAAACCCCAATGGCAGGAAGTAATGACCGCGACCATGCTGCCGACGTTCAAGGCCAACAGCGACTATATGATGATGATGATCGGGGTGGTCGGCACCACCATCGCCCCTTGGATGCAGTTCTATCAGCAATCGGCAGTGGTTGAAAAGGGGATCACCGTCGAGCAGTACAATTTCTCGCGGCTCGATGTGGTGATCGGCTGCCTGATGGCTATTGTCGTCGCTTTTTTTGTTGTGGTGGCCTGTGCTTCGACCATCCATCTGCAGGGGCTGAAAATTGAAACTGCCGCCGATGCCGCCGTCGCACTGCGACCACTGGTGGGGGGTTATGCTTCAGCTCTGTTCGCCTTCGGGCTGTTCAATGCCTCGTTGTTCGCCGCCTGCATCCTCCCCCTGTCGACATCATACTACATCTGCGAAGGGATGGGGTGGGAGTCCGGCATCGATAAAAACTTCCGCCAGGCGCCCCAGTTTTTCTGGCTCTTCACCATCATCATCAGCATCAGCGCCCTGATTATCCTGATCCCCAACGCCCCGCTGATCACTATCATGTTTCTTTCCCAGGTGGTGAACGGCGCCGTCCTCCCGTTCGTGCTGATCTTCATGCTGAAACTGATCAATAACAAGCGGTTGATGGGAGAGCACACCAACGGCCCCTTTTTCAACATAATCGCCTGGGCAACGGTGCTCATCATGGTAATTCTCACCTGTCTCATGACCTTCGACCTGATCTTCCCCGGTCTATTCGGCAAGTTGCTGGGGCTGCTGCCCGGCCGATGATATTTTCTCAAGTAATTGCCCCCCCTGCCGATAACTTATAACATAGGGGAGAACAAAGCTGACCGGCCCGGTAATTTAATTTTTGGCTCCCTTGACATAATCGGGCAGAGTAGTAAAATAGAATCAGAAGAAGAGTTCTTTGACAATTTGCTCTAGGGGACAGGTAACGGATTGAAGAGCAACCTGACTATTAATAATGTACAGAAGCCCGGGTGCAGACGTGGTGTGCAAGCCCTCCTCAGAGAGGGACGCCTGAAGCGTTTTCTTGGGGTATGGTGATATCCAGGTCAGTGTCTCGAATGCCATACGGTATCCTTGGAGCATCATATTGATTGGCGTTACCAGGAATGACGCAAAGCGTACCTACTCATCCGCTAGGCGCGTAACAACCGCCAGAAAGAGGGAAGAACTGCAGAGCTCACCAGATTGCATGGTCCTTACGGAGCGTGCCTTCAGGCGCCCTAAAGTTCCCACCGACGGATAGGGAGAAAGCATTCGAGAGTAACGCCAACAAAAAACCCGCGAGGAAATATCTCTGCGGGTTTTCTTTTGTCCTAGACCGGCTGCCGCTAGGTCACGGCTAAGGATTATTCCCTATCCCAGCGGGGACGCCAACCTTGGCGGCCGCTTCCCGCAAGGCATCCAGTTTGGCCTGGAGGTCGGCCTGGCGGGACTCGAGATTTTTGATCTCCCGCTCCAACCCGCGATATTCGGCCCGGACCAGCTTGGCCGGATCGGCCAGCCGCGCCCTTTTCTCCTTGAGTTGCTCATCATCGAATTTCAGCTCCTTGTTCAGGCTGGCAAACTCGCTCTTCCAGGCATCCTCATCCTTGTCGCCATAACGGACCTTCTTCTTCTCTTTCTCTGCCGCCGACGCACCATCCTTGGCTGGAGCAACTACTGGCTCCTTTTTCTCGTTCACTGGCGGGGCGACCGGCTCATTGGTCTCAGGCTCTTTCGCTTCCTTTGCCTCGCCCCCCTCCTCCTTGATCACCTCGGTCGTCGCTGCGGCGCTGCCACCGACGATCTCGACCTTGTTCCGGTATTTCTCCGGCACATTGGACAGATCGTCGGTATAATTCACCGTCCCTTTTCTATCCATCCATTTATAGGTTTCGGCCATCACCGGCTGCATGACCAGCATCAGTATCAGGACCAGCGCACTTTTAGTCATCACGCATCTCCTCCAAAAGGTAGTGAGTGTCCATCCGCAATCTTCGGCTGAGACACCATCTGTTTCTGCTGCCAGGGCGGTTAACCCGGCGGCCAGTTCAACTGGCGGCCAGCCAGTAGGTGAAAATGGATGTGAAAGACCGACTGCCCGGCACCGGCATTGTTGTTATTGACGATACGAAACCCCTGCTCGGCCATGCCGTTCTCACGAACGATCCTGGCGGCAGTCTGAAAGACATGGCCGATCAGCGGATGGTCGGCAGGATCAAGCTCCAGGGCATTGACGATATGCTTTTTCGGCACCAGCAAGAGGTGCAGCGGCGCCACCGGCGCGATGTCCTCGATCACCAGCAGCTGGTCATCCTCAAAAACCTTCTTTGCCGGGATCTCGCCCTTGATGATCCTGCAAAATATGCAATCTGTCACGACCCGATTCCTCCCCACAGTTACCCGATTTTATGGCAAATCCCGTCATCTTTCAAGGGGGAGTTGCGAAGAGCCTGCTAGCGCTTATTGCTCCTGCCGATCCGTTTTCCTCAGATAGATCAAAAACTCTCGGTTCCCCTTTGGACCGAGGATCGGCGATTCGGTTACCCCTATGACCTCCATATGCAAACTTTCTGCCAGTTTTTGCACGGCGGCAATCACCTCCCGGTGCTTCTGCTCGTCACGCACTACCCCACCCTTCCCTACGGCACCTCGCCCCACTTCAAACTGGGGCTTGATCAGGGCGATCACCAGGCCGCCGCCCCTGATCAGGCGGATCGTCGTGGGGAGGACCTTGTCCAACGAAATGAATGAGGCGTCGATCACCGCCAGATCGGGGACCGCAGGCAGCCGGTCAGGTTCCAGATAGCGGATATTGGTCTTTTCCAGGTTCACAACTCGCTCATCCTGGCGAAGCTTCCAGGCCAGCTGTCCATACCCCACGTCCACGGCAACCACCATTTTTGCGCCGCGCTGCAAGAGACAGTCGGTAAAACCGCCGGTTGAAGCACCCACATCCATAGCAATAAGACCGCTGACATCGAGGTTGAACTCGTCCAGCGCCTTAGCCAGCTTCAGGCCCCCACGGCTGACATAGGGGATATCTTCCCCCTTCAGGCGGATCTCGGCGGCAATCGGCACCAGCTGACCAGCCTTGTCAACCGCATGATCATTCACCACCACCAGCCCGGCCATGATCAGTGCCCTGGCACGCTCACGGGATTGGGCAAGGCCACGCTCCACCAGGATTTTATCGAGTCGCTCTTTATCTTTGGACATAAAATGTCAAGGCAATGACGCAGCTGGCCGTTGTTCCCCCTTTACAGCTCTCCCGGCTGCATGTTACCTTTAACTTTGGTGCGAATCAAGGGGCAAATGTAAAAAAGCTGACGCTCCCCCGGTTATGGCAGACACGAAAATCCCTCGCCAACGCGCGGCAAAAGGAGAGTTTATGGTGGAAAAAGTCCTGATCATCGGCTGTGGCAACATCGGCAAATCGGTCGCCAGATTGGCCAGCGCCAACCATGCAACGGTCACTGCCATGGCACGGTCCACCGAACGGGTTGCAGAGTTGCAGCAACTCGGCATCGTTCCGATCAGCGGCAATCTCGACGACCCACCGTCGCTTAAGAGCCTCCCCACCAAAGATGCGCTGGTCTTTTACTTTGCCCCGCCACCGGGGGGTGGAATTACCGATCCGCGACTGCGAGCCTTCTGCGCATCGATCGCGGCAGGTAATGAGCCGCAGAAAGTCGTGTACATCAGCACCAGCGGCGTATATGGCGATAGCGGTGGTGCTTTGGTGACCGAAGAGACGCCGGCAACACCCCAGACCGCAAGGGGCAAACGCCGCCTCGACGCCGAAACGGCGTTGCGTGAGTGGTGCACGGAACGCCAGGTCGCCCATGTCATCCTCCGGGTGACCGGCATCTATGGCCCGGGGCGGCTCCCGATCCAACAACTCACCAGCGGCCAGCCGGTCCTCCTGGAAGCCGCGGCACCGTTCACCAACCGGATTCACGCCGAAGACCTGGCGCGGATCTGTATTGCCGCCGCCGACCGGGGTGAATCGGGCGAAATATTCAATATCAGCGACGGCCAGCCTGGTACCCTCACCCAATACTTCAACGCGGTGGCCGACGCCCTGACTCTCCCCCGCCCCCGCCAGGTGACCCTGGAGGAAGCACGAAAGGTCATGACCCCGCTGATGCTTTCCTATATCGGAGAATCACGACGGATGGACAACAGCAAAATGCTGCGCAAACTTGGCATCACCCTGCTCTACCCCACCCTGGAAGCAGGGATCCGGGCGAGCCTGAAAAGCCCTTGAATCCCATTTATTGTCATCTTCCTAGGCTTCTATTATCCTCCTGGGCAGTTTGAAAGAAGGAGCACTGATCTATGAACTATCTGTTTCTGGTTTCCGGCATCATCATCGGCGCAGGCGTCATCTGGTTCGTGGCTAAATCCCAATCGGCTACGCTGATTGAGCGTTTGCAGGGGAAGGAACTGCAGATTGCCGAGCTCAAGGCTACCATAAAGGCACGGGAAGACCTGTTGCGGAGCGGTTCCGAAGAAAACAGCGGGCTGCGAGCAAAACTGGCGGAAGTTGCCACCCGCCTGCAGGAAGAACGGAAGGCCACCGAGGAAAAACTGGCCATCCTCGACGCGGCCCACGTAAAACTGTCCGATGCGTTCAAGGCGCTCTCGGCCGAAGCACTCCGGAGCAACAACCAGTCGTTCCTCGATCTGGCCAAGACTACCCTGGAGAAGTTTCAGGAGGGAGCCCGAGGGGACCTGGAAAAACGGCAGACCGCCATCGATGAACTGGTCAAGCCCCTGAAGGACTCCCTGGAAAAGGTGGACGGCAAGATCCTGGAGATGGAGAAATTGCGGTCGACGGCCTACACGAGCCTGACCGAGCAGATCAAAGGTCTGGCCGATACCCAGCTAAAACTGCAGGGAGAAACTACCAACCTGGTGAAGGCTTTACGTGCGCCGACAGTGCGCGGCCGTTGGGGGGAAATCCAGCTGCGCCGAGTGGTGGAAATCGCCGGCATGCTCAACTATTGCGATTTTGTGGAACAGGAGTCGGCCACCGGCGAGGATGGGCGGCTTCGGCCGGATATGGTCATCAAGCTGCCAAATGGCAAAAATGTGGTGGTCGACTCCAAGGCGCCGCTGATGGCTTATCTGGAAGCCCTGGAAGCAGACGATGAAAAGGAGAAACTGCGGCATCTCAAGGATCATGCCCGCCAGATCAGGGCTCACCTGAACAAGCTGAGCGCCAAATCCTACTGGGAGCAGTTCAAACCGACCCCGGAATTCGTCGTGCTGTTTCTCCCCGGCGAGACCTTCTTCAGCGCTGCCCTGGAACAAGACCCGAGTTTGATCGAATTCGGCGTGGAGCAGAAGGTGATCCTGGCGACACCGACCACGCTGATCGCCCTGCTGAGGGCGGTGGCCTACGGCTGGCGGCAGGAGCAGATCGCGGAAAACGCCCAGGCCATCAGCGAGCTGGGAAAAACCCTCTATGACCGGATCGCAATTCTGGCAGGACATTTCGACAACGTCCGCAAAGGGCTGGAGCGGGCAGTTGATTCCTACAACCAGGCGGTCGGCTCCCTGGAATCAAGGGTCCTGGTGACTGCTCGCAAATTCAAAGAACTCGGCGCCTCCACCGGCAAGGATATCGAGATTCTGGAAGTGCTGGATAAAACCCCGCGCACCCTTGAAGGCGGAGAAGCCTGAACTATGGTAAACTGATTGAGGCTCTTGCAAAACTATTGCGGGGCCGGTCTGCGGTGTTGCCGCTCGCTCGGAAGCTCAACGTACAAGGGGTACGCCTCGCCTCCTCGCTCGCTTGCACCTTGCATCCCGGCCACCTCATGACGTTTTACAAGTGCCTCTAATGAAACTAATTTTCCGCTTTCCCAAGGAGGTCTCCATGCAACGGTTTGCCCTGCTGGTTTTGCTGGTAACGGCGCTCCTGTTGAACGGCTGCGCATTCATCAACGTGGCAGTTACCCCGCAACTCCAGCCGTTACAGGAACGGGTGCTCGAGGGTGGGGGGCGCGCCAAGCTCTTGGTCCTCGACATCACCGGCTTCATCTCGGAAAAGGAGCGCGCCGGCAATCAACTGATGGCGGCCAAGCCTTCCACCGTGGTCCAGGTGAAGGAGGCGCTGCAGAAGGCAGAGCAGGACGAGGATGTTGCCGGGGTGATTCTCCGCATCAACTCGCCGGGGGGGACCGTCACCACCAGCGACATCATCTATCACGAGCTGCTGACTTTCCGGCAGCGCCGGAAGGTGCCGGTAGCCGCCTGCATCACCGGGATCGGCACCTCCGGTGGATATTACGTGGCGGCGGCGGCGGATGAAATCAGCGCGCACCCCACCGCTATCACCGGGAGCATCGGCGTGATCGTGCTGAAACTCAACGTGGAGGGGCTGCTGGCCAAAATTGGCGTCAGCGGCCAAGCCATCAAATCCGGCGCCAAAAAGGACATCATGTCGCCGCTGCGGACCAGCACCCCCGAAGAGCAACAGATCATGCAGACCATCATCGACCGCCTTTACCAGAGGTTTGTGGAGGTGGTGCTGGCGAGAACCGGCAACCGGCTCGACCGCAAGGAGCTGGAAACCCTTGCCGACGGCCGGATCTACACTGCTGAGCAGGCCCAGAACCTGAAAATGATCGACCGGATCGGTTATCTGGACGACGCCATCACCATCATGAAGCAGAAACTCGGCCTCGACCGGGCGCGGATCATCAGCTACTACCGTCCCGGAGGCTACCGGGGGACCATCTATTCCGCCCCACCCGGCGATACGGGCCAGGTGGTCAATCTGATCAACATCAACGCCGACAGCCTGGAATTGGTGCCGAGCGCCGAGTTCATGTACCTCTGGCAGCAGTAACAGCTCTCCGGCTTGTTCAAGCTGCAGTGGCGCCCATAGGCAATTTTTTTGCTTGCAACGGAAATCCATTGGTGATATAAAGTGGATTCTCGATTGCCGAAGTGGCGGAATTGGTAGACGCGCCAGATTCAGGTTCTGGTACTCGCAAGGGTGTGCTGGTTCGATTCCAGTCTTCGGCACCACAAACAATGAAAGGCCCGGTGAAAACCGGGCCTTTTTTGCGTTCTGCCTGAGAGTTTCGGAAATCGGAGGTGGCGCGGC
>JANXYN010000083.1 GCA_025356035.1 Geobacteraceae bacterium | reverse complement strand
CTAGTCCTTAAACTGCAGCTGATAGAGTCGGTAATAGAGTCCTCTCACAGCCAGCAGCTGCTGGTGGCTCCCTTCCTCCGACTTTTCCCCCCGGTGGATCACCACAATACGGTCCGCGTCCTGGATGGTGGAGAGGCGATGGGCGACCACCAGGGAAGTGCGGCCGGCCATTAGCCCTTTTAGTCCCTCCTGAATCAGCCGCTCACTGGCGGTATCGACGCTGGCCGTGGCCTCGTCGAGAACCAGCAGCTCCGGGTCGAAGGCGACGGCCCGGGCAAAGGAGAGGAGTTGCCGTTCGCCGGCGGAAAAGTTGCTGCCGCGTTCCCGGACCTCCTCGGCAAAGCCGTTCGGTTGGTTCCTAATGAAGCGGTCGGCGCCGACGGTGGCGGCGGCCTGCTCCAAACGGCTGGCGGCGGTTGCATCTCCCAGGGAAATGTTGTAGGCGATGGTGCCGGTAAAGAGGTAGGGTTCCTGCAGCACCACGCCTATTCTGCTGCGGAGTTGATGCAGGGGGATCTGCCGGATATCGGTGCCGTTGATCAGGATTGCGCCGCGGTTCACTTCATAGAGCCTGGATAACAGCCGGGTTACCGTGGTCTTGCCGCCGCCGGTCTCTCCCACCAGCGCCACCTTTTCGCCGCGGCGGATGGTCAGGTTAAACCCTTTCAGCACGTACTCCTCATGCTGGTAGGCAAACCAGACATCGCGGAATTCGATGGTGGCGAGGGGAGAACCCAGAACCTGGCCGCTTGCCGGCTTGTCTGGCTGCGGCTCGATTTCCCGGCTGTCGAGCAAGTGAAAAATCCGCTCCAGAGCGGCCATGGAACCCTGCATGACCGAATATTTAGCGGAGAGGTCGCGGATCGGCGAGAAAAACTTTTCAATATACTGGATGAAGGCGACCAGGGCGCCGAAGCTGAGGGCCCCCTGGACGATTTCGCCGCCGCCGTACCAGATGATCAGACCCACCGCCACTGACGACAGGGTTTCCACCAGGGCGTAGAGGGCCGCGTCCCAGGTTATCACCGGCAGGTTGGCGTCACGGTAAGAGGCGTTCAGTTCCGAGAAGTGTTGCCGTTCGTCGTCCTGGCGGTTGAACAGCTGCACGATCGCCATGCCGCCGATGCTTTCGGCCAGAAAACTGTTCAGATTGGCGAGCCGTGCCCTCACCTCGCGAAAGGCCTGGCGCATTTTGATCCGGAAGGCAAAGGCGATGTAGACCAGAATCGGCAGGACGGCAAAGGTCACCAGCGACAGGCGCAGGTTCATCCAGAGCATGATGCCGACAATGCCGACCAGTAGCAGAAGATCGCCGACCACCGTGATGATCCCCGCTGCAAACATCTCGCCGAGGACTTCCACATCGCTGGTCAACCGAGTCACCAGGCTCCCCACCGGGGTGCGGTCGAAAAAACGGGTGGTCAGCCGCTGGACATGGGCAAACAGCTCCATTCTGAGGTCGAGCATCACCCGCTGGCCCACCAGCGACAGCAGATAGACCTCCAGATAGGTCAGAAGCGATTCAATCAGCAGCAGCAGGAAAAAATAGAGGGCCAGAAGCGGCAATCCTTCCAACCGGCCGGTGATGATGTGATTGTCAATGGCGACCTTCAGCAGATAGGGTTGCGCCAGCTTGGCGGCGGTGATAAAGGGGAGCAGCAGCATGGTGGCGATCAGCAGCCAGCGGGAAGGGCGCAGGTAGTGGGCGAGCCGCCCCATCAGCCGACGGTCGTATGCCTTCCCCACAATTTCATCTTCATAGATCCCGCCCAGGTGCATCAGTACCTCGCAATCTCTTCACGTAGCTGCTGTTCGCGATGCATTGCCGCATAAAGACCACCGCGGGCCAAGAGCTCTGCTTCGGTCCCCTGTTCCGCGATGGCTCCGTTATCCAGCACCACGATCTGGTCGCAGCCGCGCAGCGCCGAGAGCCGGTGGGAGACGATGATGACGGTCCGGTCGCCGTAGTACCCGGAAAGACCCTGCAGGATCTCCTCTTCAGTGCCGGCGTCAACCGCCGACAGCGGGTCGTCGAGGATCAGGATGGCAGGATTTTTCAGCAGGGCACGGGCTATGGCCGTCCGCTGCTTCTGGCCTCCGGACAGGGTCACTCCCCGCTCCCCGACCAGGGTCTGGTAGCCATCGGGAAACTGTCGGATGTCGCGGGCAAGCTGGGCAATGGCCGACGTTGCCTCGATCTCTGCCGGTTCCGCCCCATCCAGACCGTAGCCGATATTGTCGCTAATCGTCCGGGAAAAGAGAAAAGTCTCCTGGGGGACATAGCCAATGGCGTTGCGGAGCTGGCGGAGCGGGATGCGGTTGATGTCGACGCCGTCTATGAACAGCTGCCCGTCCGTCACCGGGTAAAGTCTGACGATAAGCCTCACCAGGGTCGACTTGCCACTGCCAAGGGGGCCCACTATCCCCAGTCGCATCCCCCGCGGTATCTGCAGGGAAATATTGCGCAGCTGCGGCTCGGTGTTGTAGCTGAAGGTGAGGTCCCGGCACTCGATGCTGCCGTCGATCTCCACAATGGGCGCCGGCAAGTCGGGCTCGGCCACCGCCGGTCGGGCATTGAATACATGATTGAGCCTCCCCATGGAGGCGGCACCGCGCTGGATGAGATTGAGAATCCACCCCATGATCACGGTGGGCCAGATCAGCATCGCCAGGTAGCCGTTGAAGGCGACAAAATCACCGAGGGTCAGGCGGCCGGCAATAATCCAGCTGCCGCCCACAAACAGGACAATCCAGGTCCCGAGTCCGCCGGTGGACCCCATCACGGGAATCATTAGGCCTCTTAGCTTGGCCATCTTCAGGTTGCTGGACTGATAGCGCGTGGTAATGGTGCGAAACGCCTCCACCTGGGAAGCCTCCCGGCAATAGGCCCGGATTACCGCGGCGGCGGAAATGCTCTCTTCAGCCTGGCTGGTGAGGTGGGCCAACTCTTCCTGCACTTCCTTCGATCGTTTAAACATCTGCCGGCTGATCCGTTGGACCAGAAAGATCATCAGCGGGTAGGGAAGAACCGCGTAGAAGGTGAGCTGGGGGGAAATACGAATTAGAAGGGTCAGGGCCGCCAGGTAGAGGATGAGCGTATTGATGATATTAAGCACGCCAAAGCCGAGCAGCATCCTGACATTGGCCAAGTCGTTGGCGAAGCGGGAGAGGATGTCGCCGGTCCGTTCCCGGGAAAAAAAAGTGAGGTCGAGGGTGAGGAGCTTGGCGTAGAGGTCCTCGCGGATCTGATACTCGATGCGGCGACCGGCATGGAGCAGGGTGGTGCGGGAAAAGATGCGGATCACGCCGTGCGCAACTGCTGCGCCGATGATCAGCAGGGCGTAGTAGCCTGGCGTATGGCTGGCGCTTGTCGGGGTGCGGAAACTTTCAATTGCTAGCTTGAGCAGCCAGGGAATCAGGAGAGCGAAGGCGTTGGAGCCAAGGAGCAGTATGGCACCAAGCAGATAGGTTCCCTGCAGGGTCTTCATGTAGCGATATAGGCGGGCGAGTTCGCTGATGGGATGCCTCACGGTTGTTAATTTCTCTATATGTAATGCATTTTCGATAGGGTGTCAAAGCATTACCGACGTGCGGCTTTCGCCCTGGCTTCTCCAGACTAAGACGCCGTTTTATTCAAGCTTAGTAAATGGTTGACAATCGGGATTTAGATGTGCTACAAATTTTAATATAGTTAAAATTATAGAGAAGCCCAAACGTATAATAACAGCGTTATTGTTTGATTATTGTCGTTTAATTTTTTAGCAATACTAAAATTGGCCGGACCTGTTCCAGGGTCGCAGGAAACAGCTGCTTAGCCGATACCTTCCCGCCACCTACGCCATTTCCTTCATTCGCCGTTCATCCCTTAGCTGGCTGGCCGTAAGATTCCTGCAATGGGGCAGGCAAGGAGAACCAGTGAAGAACGCAAAGATGCTTCTCTCCACCGAAACCATGAACCTTGGTTTCGTCCAGAAGGTGGAGGCTCTCTCTGGCAGTTCGGTGCGCCGTTGTTTCCAGTGCGGCAAATGCTCGGCCGGCTGTCCCATGCGCTCGTTCATGGAACACCCCCCCAACCGCATCGTGCGCCTGTTACAGCTCGGCCAGTATGAGCGGGTGCTGGCGGGGCGGTCTATTTGGTACTGCGCCTCCTGTGAGACCTGCTCCACCCGCTGCCCCAACAAAGTTGACCTCGCCGCCATCATGGATGCCCTGCGCAAATGCTCCTGGGATGCCAAGGGCACGTCCAAAGAATCTCTCGTTCAATTAGCCAACAAGCTCTTCCTGGAAAACATCCGCACCTACGGCCGGCAGTACGAAATGCGCCTGGCAGCAGCCTTCAATCTGCAGAGCGGCAAGCTTTTAAAGGATTTCATGCTCGGCCCCAAGCTCCTCAGCAAAGGAAAACTGAAGGTGTTCCACCAGAAGAACAAGAATATGGCCGATATTGAGAAGATTTTCAGTAGAATTGAAAATCTGCGTAAAAAGGGCGAAGCGCCGTAGGGACGCCCCTCGTGGGTGCCCTCTCTGCCTCTGAGCATTCAAGAGAGCCTCAAAGGCCGCCCCTCCAGGATCATTAAACGATTATCGGAGATAATCAGTGCCGACAAAAAATATTCTTAATTATTCCTA
>JANXYN010000081.1 GCA_025356035.1 Geobacteraceae bacterium | reverse complement strand
TGGACTGCGGTCTCATGTTTCCGGAGCCCTACATGTTCGGCGTCGACCTGGTGATTCCCGACATCTCCTATCTGCGCGAGCGGAAAGAGAGAATCCGGGGGATTCTGCTGACCCATGGTCACGAGGACCATATCGGAGCGCTCCCTTACGTTTTGCGTGAGATCTCCCCCCCCATCTATGGCACCCCGCTGACCATCGGTTTTGTCAAGGAGAAGCTGAAGGAGTTCCAGCTGGAGGAGGCGATCGAGCTCCGGGTGGTGAAGCCCCGGGACCGGGTCGACCTCGGCGCCTTCACCGTGGAATTTATCCGGGTCTCCCACTCGATTGTCGATGGCTGCGCAATGGCCATTCGCTCGCCACGGGGAGTGGTGATCCACACCGGCGATTTCAAGTTTGACCAGTCACCGGTGGATGGCGAACTGACAGACATCGCTACCTTTTCCCGCTACGGCGAGGAAGGGGTGCTGGCGCTGCTGTCGGACTCCACCAACGTGGAACATGAGGGGTACACCCTGTCTGAGCAGGTGGTAGGTGACGCCTTCAATGAAATTTTTCCCCACTGCCCGGGACGCATCATCGTCGCCGCCTTCTCCAGCAATATCCATAGGGTCCAGCAGATAGTCAATGCCGCCGTTAAGAGCGGCAGAAAGATCCTGCTGAACGGCCGCTCCATGATCGGTAACGTGCAGATCGCCCGGGAACTCGGCTACCTGCAGATACCGGAAGGGATGCTGATCGACCTCAAGGAGCTCCCGCGGTTACCGAAGGAAGAGGTCTGCATGATCACCACCGGCAGCCAGGGCGAGCCGATGAGCGCCCTGACCCGTATTGCCATGGATGACCATAAGCAGATCAAGCTCGAGGCAGGCGATACCGTAATCCTCTCCTCCCGCTTCATCCCCGGCAATGAAAAGACCATCTCCGACCTGATCAACCACCTCTACCGGCGGGGCGCTGAAGTGTATTACGAAAAGGTCTCCGAAGTCCACGTCTCCGGCCATGCCAGCCAGGAAGAGTTGAAACTGATGATGAACCTGGTCAGACCACGTTTTTTCATCCCGGTTCATGGCGAGTACCGCCACCTGGTCAAGCATATTCAGCTGGCGCAGAAGGTCGGCATCGACCGCAGTAGTTGCCAGCTAGCGGTGAACGGCAACATTATCGTTTTTGACGATGCTGGCTGCAGCATCGCCGGCTCAGTGGAAACCGGGCGGGTCTTCGTCGACGGCAAAGGGATCGGCGATGTCGGCAACGTCGTGCTAAAAGACCGCAAGCATCTCGCCCAGGACGGCATGGTGGTGGTGATCATCGCCATCAGCCAGGTCACCGGCGAAATCATCTACGGCCCGGACATCGTCTCGCGCGGGTTTGTCTTCGAAGATGACAGCCAGGAATATCTGGACGAGGCACGGAAGGTGGTGCTCGACGCCCTGGCCCTGAACAATACCGAGGTACGCACCGACTGGAACGAGGTGAAGCAGGAAGTGCACCGAGTCCTGCGCCGCTTCTTCAATAAAACCATCGAGCGCCGCCCGGTAATCCTCCCGCTCATCATGGAGATGTGACAAAAGGCTGGCGAAGGGCAAATGGTGCAGCCATATAAACCTTTAGCCTTTAGCCCCTTGCCCGATTTACACCTATGGACACAGACAAAAAACAAAAGCTGAAAAAAGAGATGAAAGGCCTGGCGCTCGGCGGCTTCGGTCTGTTCATTTTCCTCTCGCTCATCTCCTTCCATGCCGATGACCCCTCCTTCAACAGCTATTCTTCGCTGGAGACGGCCCGCAACTTCGGCGGGATCGTCGGCGCAGACATTGCGGACCTGCTCTGGCAGCAGGGGTTCGGTTTTGCAGCGTTTGTCATCCCCCTGTCCCTCTGCACCCTTGCCTATAAGCTCCTCCGCTTCAAGGAGATCAGCTGGCGCTATTACAACTGGCTCGCCCTCGGCGTGCTGCTGATTGCCCTCTCCACCCTCTTTGCCTTTTTCAAGGGGCAGACCGTTATCTTCGGCCAGGTGGTCTCAACCGGCGGGTGGGTGGGGAGCATTACCGCAGAGCTGATGAGAAACCTGCTCGGGACCCCCGGAGCCTTCCTGGTGCTGTTGACGCTACTCGCCGTGGCGATCATCGTGCTGTCGCACTTTTCCTTCGTCCAGTTCGTCGACTGGTGGATTACCACCCTCCACGGCTGGTGGCTTCGCGTTCAGGAGCGCCGTGAACAGAAGCAGCAGGCAGCAGCGCAGCCAAACAGGCCAGCAGTGATCGCTGCTCCAAAGAGCAGAGTGCAGCCCCTCAGCGACCCGCCTGAACCGCGCACCGCTCCAAAGAAAGATAAGCGGCCGGCCGAAGAGAAGGGAACACCGCAGCCGGACCCCTTTGAATTCATCAAGGCGGATGGCGCCTACCAGACCCCGCCCCTCTCCCTGCTCGATGTCCCTGAAGTTGCCGAACAGTCGCAGGACGACGAAGCGCTCGCCATGAACGCACGGCTTCTGGAGAACAAATTAAAGGACTTCGGTGTCACCGGCGAGGTGGTGGAAATCCTCCCCGGTCCGGTCATCACCATGTATGAGTTCGCGCCGGGGCCGGGCGTAAAGGTCAACCGAGTGGCCGGGCTTGCCGACGATCTGTCGATGGCTCTGCAGGCATTATCAATCAGGATAGTGGCACCGATCCCCGGCAAAGGGGTGGTCGGCATCGAGATCCCCAACCGCGAACGGGAGATGGTCTCCCTCAAGGAAATATTCAGCTGCGAGGAGTTCCACCGGGGCAAGCTTAAACTGCCGCTGGCGCTCGGCAAGGATATTGCCGGGTTCCCGTCGGTAACAGACCTGGCCCGGATGCCGCACCTGCTGGTGGCAGGCGCCACTGGTTCCGGCAAATCGGTATCCATCAACACCATGATCCTGTCACTCCTCTACACCGCCACCCCCCACGATGTGCGACTCATCATGGTAGACCCGAAGATGCTGGAACTTTCCGTCTATGAAGGGATCCCCCACCTGCTGCTCCCCGTGGTCACTAATCCGAAGAAGGCAGCGCTCGCCCTGAAATGGGCGGTGAAGGAAATGGAGCGCCGCTACCGTCTCATGTCCGACAAGGGGGTGCGCAACATTGACTCCTACAACAAAAGGCTGGAGCGGGATACCCAGGAGGAAGAGGCCAACCGGGAAAATGGCGTGCTGCTGGTGGACGCTGCCGACGAACTCGAGCAGGACGATGAGGCGGCGATTCAGGCCTTTCTCAACAAGGATGAGGAACTGGAGCATGGCCACCTCCCCTATATCGTGGTGATCGTCGACGAGCTGGCCGATCTGATGATGGTGGCGGGCCGGGAGATCGAGGAATCCATAGCCAGGCTGGCACAGATGGCACGTGCTGCCGGCATCCACCTGATCCTGGCCACCCAGCGCCCATCGGTGGATGTCATAACCGGCCTGATCAAGGCCAACTTTCCAGCGCGCATCTCCTTTCAGGTCTCGTCGAAGACCGACTCCCGCACGATTCTCGACTGCAATGGCGCTGAAGCCCTGCTGGGGGCCGGTGACATGCTGTTCCTGCCACCAGGCACCTCCAAAATGCAGCGGATCCATGGCGCCTTCGTCTCCGACGCCGAGGTGCAGCGGGTCGTGGAATTCCTTAAAAAACAGGCCAAGCCGGTCTATGAAACCTCCATCATGGAGATGAAGGAATCGAGCGGCACCGATCCCGACGATGAAGAGGTTGATGAATGTTATGACAAGGCGGTAGCCCTGGTTGCCGAGGCCCGCCAGGCATCAATCTCCATGGTTCAGCGGCGGCTGCGAATCGGTTACAACCGTGCCGCCCGCATTATCGAAAAGATGGAGCAAGAGGGGATCATCGGCCCGAGCGACGGTACCAGCAAACCGCGGGCGGTATTCATCAACAAGCTCTGAACAACTACCGGCCAGTTTTCCGTTTTACCCAGCCACCAGCTACCCGCCATTTAGTTAAATCCCCTTTCCATTGGCCTCAAATAGTGCTATTTTCGCATATTATTCCGGCACTTTCATTCCTCCGACGACACCTCTTAAAGGCGCGAAGATGGACCCAAAAGCACTCAAATCCCTGTTGCAGAGCGTCAAGCAAGGCGACACCGACGTTGATGCCGCCCTTGAGCGGCTCAAACACCTCCCTTTCGAGGACTTAGGCTGCGCCACCATCGACCATCACCGGGTAATCCGGCAGGGATTCCCCGAGGTGATTTATGGCGAAAGCAAGTCCGTCGGGCAGATCGAACAAATCCTCGCGGCCCAACTGGTGCAGGGCAACAATCTGCTGGTGACCCGCCTCGCGGAGGATAAGGGGCTGCGGATCAAGGAAACTTTCCCCGCTGCCTGTTACCATAGCGACGCACGCTGTCTGACCATAGAGTTGCAGCCGGTCGAGGTGAGGGGGCGCGGGAAAATCCTGGTAGTTTCAGCCGGCACTTCAGACATCCCGGTGGCTGCTGAAGCGCTGGTAACCGCCCGGATCATGGGGAACCAGGTGGAACATCTCTATGACGTGGGTGTGGCAGGCATTCACCGGCTTCTGGCCCGCAAGCAACTCCTGTTTGACGCCGCAGTGATCATTGTGGTGGCCGGCATGGAAGGGGCGCTCCCCTCGGTCATCGGCGGGCTGGTGGATAAACCGGTGATCGCCGTTCCCACATCGGTTGGCTATGGGGCCTCCTTTGGCGGAATTGCGGCGCTTCTGGGGATGCTTAACTCCTGTGCCTCCGGAGTTACCGTAGTCAACATCGATAACGGTTTTGGCGCAGCCTATGCGGCGAGCCTGATGAATCGGGAATAGGCGGGCTGTGTTCGGCCGATATTCGCGACAGCCTGCACGAGGTTTCCATTGAAGATCGTATATTTCGACTGCTTTGCCGGGATTTCCGGCGACATGACGGTGGGGGCACTCCTTGAACTCGGGGTACCGCTGGGCACTTTGCAGTCCGAGCTTGCCCGCCTGCCGCTGCCGCGTTCAAGCTACACCCTCGCTGCAGGAAAAACAATGCGCCAGGGGATAGCGGCCACCAGCTTCCGGGTCCACGTGGAGGAGCATCAACCACACCGCCATTACCATGACATCGCCGGCATTATCGAGCGCAGCTCCCTCACTGCTAGGGTAAAGGAGAAGGCGCAGCAGATCTTTTTCCGCCTGGCGGAAGCCGAGGCAAAGGTGCATGGCGTGGAAATCGGCCAGGTCCATTTCCATGAGGTGGGGGGGGTCGATTCGATTGTCGATATCGTCGGAACCGCCATCTGCTTAGAACATCTCGGCATTGAAGAGATCTATGCCTCCCCTCTCCCTTTGGGGAGCGGTTATATCGAAACGGCTCACGGCAAACTGCCGGTGCCGGCGCCGGCCACTGCCGAGCTGCTGCGGGGGATTCCCGTCCACGGCGAGCTCGGGAACGGCGAACGGGTGACCCCGACCGGCGCCGCGATCGTCGCCGCCCTGGCCAGGGAGTTCGGCAAAGTGCCGGCCATGAACGTCACGAGCGTGGGGTGTGGCGCCGGAGCCCGGGATTTCCCCGACATTCCCAACCTGCTGCGAGTTGTCATGGGAGAAAAATCCGCTATCGTGTTGCGGGACGCGATCGAGGTTATCGAGACCCATATTGACGACCTGAACCCGGAAATTCTCGGCTACCTGATGGAGCGGCTGTTCACTCTCGGTGCCCTCGATGTGGCCTTTTCGCCTCTGCAGATGAAGAAAAACCGGCCGGGAGTGAAACTGACCGTCCTCGCTACCCCGGAACTACTACAAATCCTGGCCCAGCAGGTGCTGCTTGAAACTTCCGCCACCGGGCTCCGCTATTATCATGCCGAGCGCCTGAAGTTGGAGCGCGCCATCGAGTCCCGGGAAACCTCCTTCGGCGCCGTCAAGGTGAAAGTCATCCGCGATGGGGGCAAGACCCTACGGGTCGCTCCCGAATTCGAGGAGTGCCGGCGGATCGCCCTTACCAAGGGGATGCCGCTGCTAGAGGTCTACAAGATCATCGAGAGAGAGACCGCCGACCAATGAGAAAGTTTATCATCATCCTGGCCAGCTGGGGTGGTACCGGCTATAGTCCGCTTGCCTCGGGGACGGTGGGGACCCTGGCCGCCATCCCTTTTTACCTGCTGTTGAACCGGCTGTCGCTCCCCCTCTACCTGGTCACGGTGGCGGCCTTCATCGTTTTTGCCTGCTGGGTGGCCGGGGTGGCGGAACGGATTTTCAACGAGCCGGATTCCGGCAAGATCGTCATTGACGAGGTGGCGGGTTACCTGGTCACCATGATCGCCGTCCCCCTGTCGCTGAAAAGCGTGCTGCTCGGGTTTTTCCTGTTCCGCCTGTTCGACATCACCAAAGTGCCACCGGCCCGGTACTTCGACCGCCAAGTGAAAAACGGTTACGGAGTAGTGCTCGACGATGTGGTGGCGGGGATCTATGCCTGCCTGGCGCTCCACCTGCTGCTGAGGGTTGTATGAGGATCGCCACCCTCTCCATCGGTGATGAGCTCATCTACGGCGAAATCGTCGATACCAACGCCGCCCATCTTGCCGCCCAGCTTATCGGCGTCGGCCTGAAGGTCCGGCAGCACCTCACCGTCGGCGACAATGAGGCGGACATTGTGGCGGCCCTCCAGGAACTCTCGGAACGGAGCGATGCGGTCATCATCAGCGGTGGCCTCGGCCCGACCAGCGACGATCTGACGAGCCGGGCCGCTGCCAAAGCCTCTGGCCGCCACCTCATGCTGAATGAAGAGGCACTGCTCCACCTGCAACGTTATTCTGCAACCCAGGGTCACGCCCTGCTCCAGGCAAACGAAAAGCAGGCCCTGCTGCCGGCCAAGGTCCGCCTGATCCCAAATCCGATTGGCACTGCCTGCGGCTTTAACCTCCGCCACAACAGCTGCCAATGGTATTTTCTTCCCGGAGTCCCCGTAGAGATGGAGCGGATGCTGGCCGAAACCGTGTTGCCGCTCCTCCAGTCGGGGGTGCAACACAAACAGATCTTCCAGACCCGGGTGTTGAAGGTATTCGGCCTGTCCGAGGTCCAGCTTGATTTGCTGTTCAAGGACCTGGTCGAGCCGGGAGCAACCGTCAGCATCGCATATTGCGTCAATTACCCGGAGATCCAGGTCAAATTGCGCGGCGCCGGAACCAACCAGCTCCTGGTCCGGTCGCAGTTGGCCGAGCTCGGCGCGAAGGTGCTGAATAAGCTGCAGGGATGTGTTTTTGCCGAAGGTGCGGAGACGATGGAGAGTGTCCTTGCCAGGCTTTTTCGTGAGAAGGGGGTCACCCTGTCCCTTGCTGAGTCATGTACCGGTGGGCTCCTCGCCAAACGTCTCACCGACCAGGCAGGAAGCTCCGATTATTTTCTGGAGGCGGGGGTTACCTACAGCAACGCCGCCAAAATTGAGCGCCTGCAGGTCCCGGCCCGGCTCATCGAAGAGAAGGGGGCGGTCAGCCCCGAAGTTGCCATCGCCATGGCAGACGGTATCCGCCGCCTCTCCGGCAGTGACATTGCCCTGGCGGTTACCGGGATAGCGGGCCCCGGCGGCGGCAGCGCTGAGAAGCCAGTGGGCACCGTGTATATCGCCCTGGCCAGCCAGAAAGGCACCACGGCAAAGGGATACAGCTTTTCCGGTGATCGCGACAGGATCAGAACCGCTAGCGCGTTTATGGCCATGGACTGGCTGAGACGCTATCTGCTGACCCTTTAGCAGCAGGCTTTGGCAGCACCAGCCCAGAGGATGATCATGCGTTACCTCAAAACTGCCGTCTACAACCTGCTTCTGTCAAGCCCCATCCTGCTGATCGGCTGGTTCCTGCACAAATCTGCCGTTATCTCCTGGCATGCAGAGCAACGCCTGTTCCTGTTTGGCTTGCTGCTGACGCTTCTCCTCCTTGCGCTGGCCACCTTGCTCGCCATTAAATGCCGCAATCACCAGAAAATTGAGGTTGCTGCCCACCTGGAAATGCTGCGGACCATGCGGCTGGCCATGGACAAAAGCGCTCTCCGTTACAAAAATCTCCTGGAGGATGCCGGTGAGGCCATCTTCGTCATCAACGCCGACAGTGGGATGCTGGAAGAGGTAAACCGGATGGGAACCGAACTGTTGGGCTACAGCAAGGAAGAACTGGCTGCCCTTAACAGCAAGCATCTGATCCATTCGGACGACAAGAAAAAATTCACCGCGCTGGTCCGCCGGGTCAAGCAGCGCAGGATGGCGTCCTCCGGCAGCATGGTGTTCCGCCGCAAGAACGGCACTACCTTTCTCGGCGAAATCAATGCCCGCCTGATCAGCCTTGGCGATGGCCAGGTCGTCCACGCCATTATCCGGGATATCACCCACAAAAGCAGGGTGGAGAAAGAGTTAAAGCAGCGGAACCGGGAACTTTCCATTCTCAACGACCTGATCGCCCGGGCTAACCAGAATCTGCAATTGCAGACGGTCCTTGATCTGACCCTCCAGGAAACCATCGACATCTTTGGGGCTGACGGCGGGGGGATCCATCTCCAGGAATATGCTGATCAAACCCTGCAGCTGGCCGCCCGCAAACATTTATCTGCCGGCCTTGAGGCGGAGCTGGAACGGAGCGATCTGCAATCGGGAATTTTTGGTCAGATCGCCGAAACCGGTCACCACTATACCACTGCCGATCTCGGCCATGCTGGTTTCGAGCTCGCCGCCAGCACAGTTAGCGAAGGGTGGAAGAGCTTCGCCGGGGTCCCTTTATTCGCCAAGGACCGCCTCGTCGGGATCATGCACATCCTGACCCGTTCCGAACGGCAGTTCACCAGTGACGAAATGAAGCTGTTGACTTCCATCGCCAACCAGATCGGCCACATTATCGAGCATGCCAGGCTTTTTGCCGAGCTGAGCTGGAAAACCGAGGAGCTGCTCCGCTCCCACCACCTGCTGGAAAAGAGCAGTCATCGCCTGGCCCTCTCCCAGAACCGGCTGAAAAACAACCTGGAGGTGGTGGAAAAGGCCAATCTGGAACTGGAGCAACTGGACAAAATGAAGAGTCATTTCCTCGGCATGATTTCCCACGAGTTCAAAACCCCCCTGACCACCATTATGGGTGGGACCGAATTTTTACTTACCGCCCGGGGACCGGCAAGGGAACCGGAGGAACAAAAAATACTGGAAATGGTCCTCAAGGGGGGCGCCCGGCTTAACGAGATTGTCAACGACCTGCTGAAGCTGGCGAAACTGGAAGCCAAAACGCCGACCCTTGCCAAAACCGACCTGCAACTGACGGAGATCTTCGACCTCCTCCTGGTGCAGCTTGATCCCCTGCTCAAGGAGCGCAACCTGCACGTCCAGTTGACGGATATGGCGGCAATCCCGTATTTCAGCGGGGACCGTGAATATCTTGAGGAAATTTTCGCCGAGCTCCTGGAAAATGCCATCAAATTTACCCCCGACGGTCGCGAAATAGCCATATCGGCCCGCATTGTCACCCAGGCGCTGCTGGAAGAAAAACGGCAGCGGCTTGCCGCGTTTCACGCCAGCTTCTTCGAGCAGATGAAGGATGGCAGCTACCTCGAGGTAAAGATCCAGGACGCCGGGATCGGCATCGATAGCGGCGAACAGCTGAAGATTTTCGACAAATTTTATGAGGTGGGCGATATCCGCCATCACTCCAGCAGCAAATACCAGTTTCAGGGGAAAGGGGCGGGCCTCGGCCTGGCCATTGTCAAGGGGATGGTCGAGGCACACGGTGGTATGGTCTGGGTGGAGAGCAGCGGAGTCAACACCGCCACCCCAGGGAGCTCGTTTTTTATCCTCCTCCCCCTGGAAGAAGGGCATCACCAGCCAGGCTTCTACTTTATGGAGGCCGGCGTTCCCTATGCTCAGCCAAACCCGTTCCGCTGAGCCAATTCCAGACCCGGCGACCATGGCAAGCATGCTATGCAGTCTGATGCGGCCCATAACCGGCGCCCTTCGGGCCAATTGACGCCAGGAGCAGAAGATGTCGCTGCATGGCACCAACGACCAGCGCTGCAAAGTTAAACTTGAAAACTGGACAATATATATGCTATCTGTGACGTTACGCTTTCCCGATAAAGCGCAGATGCTCGGCACCAACACTTTTTGAGGAGGCCCATTAGATGCTCGAACGAGACAAGGCGATTGATCTGGCAGTTTCCCAGATAGAGAAGCAATTCGGTAAAGGCGCCATCATGCGGCTCGGCAATGATGAGCCGTTACCTGATATCGCCGCCATTTCGACCGGCGCCCTTTCGCTCGACATGGCGCTCGGTGTCGGCGGAGTGCCGCGGGGACGTGTCATTGAAATCTTCGGCCCGGAATCTTCCGGAAAAACCACCCTTGCCCTGCACATCATCGCAGAGGCCCAGAAGACCGGCGGGATAGCGGCATTTGTCGATGCCGAGCATGCCCTGGATATCTCCTACGCCCGAAAGCTTGGCGTCAAAACAGACGATCTGCTGGTTTCCCAGCCGGACACCGGGGAGCAGGCACTGGAAATTGCGGAGATGCTGGTAAGGAGCGGCGCCATTGACGTGCT
>JANXYN010000069.1 GCA_025356035.1 Geobacteraceae bacterium | reverse complement strand
CGGACTGGCTGACCCGTAGCATATTGATCTGCCGTGGAACATTCAGCGCTGGGAGATAGATCCCACCCCCCGGCTCCAGATAAATCTGCTGTTGCACGATCCGTCCCTTGGCAGGATAGAGCTGCTCCGCGGGGAGCTGTGCCGCCCTGACCCAGGAGTTCCCCTCCAGGATATTCAGAACGATGCATCGCCAGTAAAGGTCCCTCGGTGCTAGCCGTGCACACTCCACCCGGAAGACCACGCTCTTCACCTCGGTCACCTGGGCGGTCCGGCCAAGCTCGACCGTTTCCGCAAAGCCGGTGGTCTGCTGGCCGGCGCTGTTCATAATATGCCAGAGCGGAAACTGGGCACGCGGAAGGATGACAAAGAAAAAAAGCATAAGGGGGAGTGCGGCAGCCGGCATGCCAAGTGAGACCAGCACCACCCTTTTCAGGCCGTTGGGGGAGAGGTGCGAGGCCGGGTCCTCCGCATAAAAGGTGAGAAGCACCAGGGCGACGGCGATCAGGAGAAAGAGGAACGCCAGGTAGAAGAGGAAGATGGCACTCAGGTCGAACAACGATGAGGCCGCCAGGGAAAAGAGGGCCAGAGCGAAGACTTGCAGATAGTGGCGGCCACTCTTCTCGGAAATGAGCCGCACCGCCTGCAACAGGGTGAGGATGGTGACCGCCGGCAACGCCACATTGTCCAGACTGAACTGGAGCGCATAATAGCCGAAAAAGAGGAGGGAAATAGTTATGGAAAGCAGGCCCCGGATTGGGTAGCTTTCGCGCCGGTCGCAAACCAAGCCGCCGACCAGCGCCACACCGAAGACCAGCCGGGGAAAGACGCTGAGATAGGGGAACAATGACGCAAAGCCGAGTAGCGCGACGGCATAGGCCAAGATTGTCAAGATGGTCCTAATCTTAACCATAGAGGGCCAGTTCCGTCAGCAACTTCAACCGGTGGGTGCGAGAGAGTGCCGGGGGAAAGACCTTCCCCGCCAGCATGAGCCCCACCGGCCGCGCCTCCCGGTTAAAGCGATTGATGAGGAATGCACCGCAACAGAGCTTCTCCTCCAGCGTTCCACCGGGAAGGCTGGTGATGTCGAGCATTACCGGCTCACTCACCTCGGCAGAGAGCTCCTTCACCTTGAGTCCCTCATGCCGCGCCGAAAGCCGCCAGTGAATGAGCTTTAGCGGCTCGCTGCCGCTATAGTCGGCAATCTTTAAGAGCTCTCCCTCATACCCTTTTGCCGCCGTCGGCGCCGCACCCCGCCCCCCGTGCTGGTCAGGAACGCCACTGGCGAGGCAGCGACGGGGCGCAGGAAAAACCACCAGACTCTCCTGCAAGGGGAGCCGCGTACTCCGGACGAAGAAATTTATCGGAAACGGCGAGGAAAGGGTGGCCCAGGTAAGGGGCTGCCGCCCCCGCTCAGCAAAGGTGAGCGCCAGTGCTGCACTATCGCTCCCGCTTGCTGGCAGATGGGTGAAACGGGTTGATGCACCAGATAGCTCGACCCTCAGCAAAAAGGCGGGAAGCCGCCGTTTGCGATTAACCAACTGAAGAGTGATCAAGGTGTCGAGGCCAGCATAGACCTCATCGGGAATCTCCAGCCGGAGTCCCAGCCCCTGAATGTTCAGTACGCCAAGCACGCCGGAGATGGACATAAAGCCTAGGAGGGCTGAGACGATCAGGAACAGCAGGTTATTGCCGGTGTTGACCGCGGCAAACCCGAGGAGCAGGGTGATGGCAATGTAAAGGACGCCGGCCTTGGTCAGCTTTAGACCAGGGGTACCGGAACGTTGGCGACGATTGACCGTAGCAGCTCCTCCTTGTTCAGGCTCTCGTTCTCCTGGCGCAGGATCAATCGGTGGGCTCCGACCGGCACCGCCACCAGTTTCACGTCTTCAGGGATGACATACTCCCTCCCATCGAGAAAAGCAACGGCCTTGGCAGTATCGGCCAGATTGATCCCGCCCCGCGTGGAGATGCCGGACAGGATCAGCGGATGACTCCTGGTCGCGGCTACGATCCGGTAGATATAGTCCACCACCTTGTCGGCAATCATCACTCTGTCCCGGACCGTCTGCTTCGCCTCAATAATTACTGGCAGGCCGATGAGCGGCTCGATCTTCCTGATCTCGTCGCGGATGCTCCCCCCTTTGATGATGGACTTTTCGATCTGTTCCGGTGGGTAACCGACACCGGTCCGGATCAGAAACCGATCGAGCTGCGATTCCGGGAGCGGATAGGTCCCCACCTGCTCCACAGGGTTCTGGGTGGCAATCACCAGGAACGGCTCCGGCAGCTGATAGGTCACCCCTTCCACCGTCACCCGGCGCTCTTCCATCGCTTCCAGTAGGGCGCTCTGGGTCTTCGGCATGGCCCGGTTAATCTCGTCCACCAGCAGCACGTTGTTGAAGACCGGCCCCTGGATGAAGCTGAAGCGGTTTTCGTTACGGTTGAAGATGGAGAGGCCGGTGATATCCGAAGGGAGGAGGTCGCTAGTGCACTGGACCCTGCCGAAGGAGAGACCGAGGACACTGGACAAAGCCAGGGCCAGGGTGGTCTTGCCGAGGCCGGGGATATCCTCCAGCAGGATATGCCCGCCGGAAAGGAGGGCGATCATGGAAAACTTGATCGACTGCACCTTCCCCTGCAGATGGCGGGTGGAGAGGCTATCAATCACATGAAGGATGGCGTCACGCTGCGGCAGGTCCATGATGTGGCCCTTTTACTCGATGCGGAATTTATTTATCCTGTCTCTGGTCTAGCACTTTATTGCGCTACTACCTGCTCGATTATAACGGGCAACGGAGAAGCTTCAAAGGAAAATCAATGAAAACCGGTTCAGTTCAAGCTGATAGGCGAGGTAGCGACGGCCCTACTCCGCGCAATGCAACAAAAGGCCTCCGCAGTAGTTGTTCAACAGCCGGCTAATGACAATCATGGATGTAAGTGCCAGACTTTATGGCAGGGTGAAGAAGAAGGACGCCCCCTGCCCCGGCGCCGCCTCAACCCAGATTCGTCCGCCGTGGCGCTGGATGATCCGCTGCACCGTGGCGAGGCCGATGCCGGTGCCGGGGAAATCCTGATCCCGGTGCAGGCGCTGGAACGGCAGGAAGAGCTTGTTGGCGTAGGCCATGTCGAAGCCGACGCCGTCATCACGGACGAAGAAGATCAATTCTCCTCCTTTATCCAGATTGCCGACCTCGATCGTAGCTGATTGTCTCTTCGACGTGTATTTCCAAGCATTGTCAAGGAGGTTCTGCAAGACGACTCGCACCAGCAGAGGGTCGGCCTTGGCTCCCAAACCGTCTGCTATGATGAAACTGGCCTGTCGGTCCGGTTCTCCCTGCCGTAGTTCATTCCCCAACTCTTGACAAATGGCGGTCAGATCGACCTCGACCATGTTCATTTCGGCCCGCGCCGTACGAGTGAGCCCGAGCAGATCGTCGATCAACTGTCCCATTCGATTGCTGGCCTGATTAATCCGTTGCAGCAACTCCTGGCCCTGCCGGTCTAGGGAGGTGCCATACTCTTCGCTGATAATCGCACTGTAACTGTTGATGTGGCGCAGTGGTGCCCGCAGATCGTGTGAAACAGAGTAACAGAACCCCTCCAGCTCCCTGATGGTATGCTGAAGCTCGCTGGTTTGTTCGGCCACCCGCTCTTCCAGATCGGCGTTGAGACGACGAACCTCCTGCTCGGCCCTCTGTCGGTCGGCGATCTCCTGCCTGAGTTGCGCCGTCCTCTCGACCACCCGCTCTTCCAGGCTGGCATTGATGGCCCGGATCTCCGCCTCAGCCAGCCGCCGTGCGGTGATGTCCTCACCGGAGCTGAGAAAGGCGTGGATCTCACCATCATCATCGCGCAAGGCCGTATTATGCCAGCTGATTAATCGTTCGGCTCCTTCCCTTGTCATGACTGGATTTTCGAAGTAGTCGCCGCTCTCCTCGCCAATCTTCAGGCGTTGGATCAACGAAGTCAGCGCCCCATGCCAACGAGGCGGGATGAAGCGCTCAAACCAGTTGGCACCTATCACCTCGGCCTCGCTATAACCAAGAATCTGGCACCCCTTGCGATTGATCAGGGTGACAACCCCATCGAGACCAATTACCACCATGATGACCCCGGCGACATCCAGGTAACGTTGGGCCGTCTCCTTCTCCTGCCGCAGGGCCACTTCCACCCGGCACCGCTCATCGAGTTCGCGGTTAAGGCTTTCGGTCCGGTAGAGGACCTGCTGGCGTAGCGATTGGTTCCAAAGGACCACCGCCGCCAGGCCGAGGAGAAGAACTACGACCACGACCATGGCGAACTGGACCGGTGAAGGCTGCCACCCTTCGCCCTCAACATAGATCCAGCGGTTGAGGATGGCCTGTTTCTCATCTTTGCTGATGGCGGCCAGCCCCTTGTTGAGGATCGACTGGAGCAGGGGCCAGTCCTGCCGAACACCCATCCCCCAGCGATAGCTGAAGTCGGTTCGCCCCGCCAGGCGCAAATTGCTGATCCCCTGGCGCTGGAGATAGTAGACGGCGGTGGCCATGTTTTCGACGTAGGCATCGTCAATGCCGAACGACACCTTACTCAAGCCGGTAGCGGTGTCGGGCACCACATCGAGGAGAAGGCGGGGATGCTGGGACTGCAGATAATCATGGGCGGTATAATTGGAGACGACCGCTACCCGCATCCCCTCCAGGTCGGTTAGGGTAAGGGTACGGGGGGATCCGTTGCGGATGAAGATGCCACCGGGCACCTCGATGAGCGGATCGGTAAAGAGCATAAACGTGAGGCGCTGGGTGGTGGGGACAATGGCGCCGAGCAGATCGACCTGCCGGTGCTGAAACCGGTCCATCACTTCGTCCCAGTTCTTGAGGCGGACGATGGAGAAGCGAATGCCGAGACGCTGTTCGAGCAGACGGACATGATCGGCTGCCACCCCTTGGTAGAGGCCGTTATGGTCAAAAAATTCTATGGGCCGAAACTCGGGGTCCGGCGCGAGCCTGATGACTGGATGGGCCTGGAGCCAGGCGCGCTCCTCTGGGGTGAGGGAAACTGGCGCCCCGTCACCATGGGCCGCCGGAACGACATTGATTAACCACGACCCGAGAACCAGCAAAACGGCGAGGGCAACGAACCGGCACCACCGGTCACTAGAGCGCCGCTGTACTTCTGCTGTCAGTATCTCTGACGCCATGGCTTCTCCCTTCAACTGACAAACACTCTAACCAGTTCTTCGCTGGTGTCGCTAATTTCACTCACAGCCCTGTCTTGGTCCTCACGTTTTGGCACAGAGGAAGGCTATCTGCAACAATAATGAAAGACCCACTGGTTGGCAAGCATTTCTTGAAAATGCCCGATGGCAGCGCCAGACAAAAGATGACCACTTTCGCTCTCCCCTCCCCTGCAACATCCCCACGATAATGTCCTTCCATTAAAGCGGCGTGCAAATTGCATTTATCCCGGAATGCATCAGCAATGCACCCCGCTTCGTCGCCAGACGGCAGGGTGAAACCTCTCGATTGAAGGAGAACAACGATGATCCTGACCACCCTGCAACAACTGCTCCCCCCCGCCCCCTACCGGCACCTGCTGCGACTTGGGACCATCGCGGCCGCCATGTTTCTGTTTGGCTGCACCAAGACGATAATTGTCACCATCCCTTCCAGGGTCGACCTCAAGGCCTACAACACCATCGGCATCGTCGAATTTGCTTCGACCTGCAGCACGCCGCTCAATCGCGAAGTGACGCAGTCCTTCCTCGAATGGACCCAGGCTGCCCAACCGGGCTTTCGCCTGCTGGAGCTGGGATCGGAGGAGCAGCTTCTGCAAGGGATTGGCCGCAAGGAGCTCGACCCCACAGCGCTCAAGCTGATCGGCGAAAAATACCGTGTGGATGCCGTGCTGACCGGACTGCTCGATGTTTCCGAAGTAAAGCCGAATCTCCAGATCTCGACAAACCTCGCTTCGGCGCTCTCGTCGGGCAATGCCAGCGCCAAGGCCTATGTGACCGGGGTTCTGAGCGTCAAGCTCCGGGAAACCTCAAGCGGCGTGACCCTCTGGGGCAACTCGGGCCACGGCAAGTGGACCCTGGCAAGCATGGGGCTAAACTCGGACAAGCAGATCAACTTCGGCATGAGTAACAAGCAGGAAAAATATTCCCAGATGATCCGCGACCTGGTGCGGGTGGTGACCGCCGACTTCCGGCCGACCTATGAGAAGAGAAAAGTCGAAAAAGACCATTAATATATATAAGCGCTGCGCCTCGCTCCACTTGCAGTTGCCGGGAACTGTGGGAAACTTGGTGAATTCAAATTGCAAGTGCACCATGTAGAGCTTGGGTGAAAACCTCATGTGGAGTCTGGTAACTGAGACATTTAC
>JANXYN010000045.1 GCA_025356035.1 Geobacteraceae bacterium | reverse complement strand
ACTCCCTGGCCGGCCAGCCAGTCCACAAGGGCCGGGCCTCTCAGGTCGACGCGTTCGCCGCGGGCACCCTTATCGCTCAAAGTCAGAATAGCGGCGTTCATCGGTGTTCCTCCCTCCGGTAAATGCCGCTCTTCCCCCCCTCCTTGAACAACAGCGCCACCTCGCCGATGGTGATCCCCTTGTCCGTCCCCTTGCACATGTCATAAATGGTCAGCGCCGTCACCGACGCGGCCACCATCGCCTCCATCTCCACGCCGGTCCGCTCCATGGCCTTCACCGTACTCTCCACCCGGACCATGCCGCTGGCCCTGTCGGTGGAGAAGCTGATCGCCACGTGGTGAATGGCAAGCGGATGGGAGAGCGGAATCAGCTCGGAAGTCTTCTTCGCGGCGGAAATTCCGGCCAGCCGGGCCACGGCGAAGACATCCCCCTTGGTGATCTCCCCCTCCAAGATGGCAGCAAGCGTTTGCGGTCTGAGCATGACCTTTGCCGCCGCAATGGCGGTCCGCAGGGTCGGCACCTTGGCGCTGACATCCACCATCACCGCCGCCCCCCGTTCGTCAAAGTGGTTGAACGACATTTAAACTCCTGTGTTGGATAGTAAGTGGAGATTGACTGAATAGGGTTCAAGAAGGGTCAACCGCTACCAACCGAATACTGTCACCGGCCTTCACCATCCCCCCCCTGAGGACCCGAGCGAAGATACCTTCCTTCGGCATCACACAGTCACCGGCCTGATAGAAGATATTGCAGCGGTTGTGGCACTCCTTGCCGATCTGAGTAACCTCCAGCAGCGCCGCGCCAATCTCCAGGCGGGTCCCGATCGGGAGGGTAAAGAGCTCGACCCCTTCGGTGGTGATGTTCTCGGCGAAATCACCCGCCGCCACCGTTAGTCCCCGCTGCTGCATCTTCCGCACACTCTCCAGAGCAAGCAGACTCACCTGCCGGTGCCAGTCACCGGCATGGGCGTCACCAACAATGCCGTGGTTCTCGCGCAATTCGACGACGGCGACGGGAGTCTTCCGTTCCCCCTTGTGCAAACTTGTACAGACCGCGGCGACCTTTACCGTCATGGCTTGGTTCCTTACCTGATGTAATGCCCACTTCCAGCTCGTAACTCTTACCTGAAACTATGCTTACCCCCCGATCCGCGACATGGCAAAGGGGTCACAACGGCAATTCGTCTCGGAGAGGGGGTGCTTTAGCGGTTTGCTACTGACCAGCCTGCGCAGGGTCCCTTCGAGTAACGCCCGGTCACCACTTCTGATGATCGGCTTCAGGTCCTCCTCTTCGTGGCCGAACAGGCAGCTCTTTGCCATGCCGGAGGAGGTCACCCGTATCCGGTTGCACTCTCCACAAAAATGGCCGGAAACCGGGGTGATAACCCCGACCATGCCGGCGGCCCCCTCGATCTTGTAATTCCTGGCCGGGCCGGTCAGCTTGCTGTCGCGAAAGACCGGCACCAGCTTGAACCGTGTGGCGATGCGGGAAAGGATCTCGCCACCGGGAACAAGGAGCGATCGCCAACCATCACCACCCGCAGCAGGCATGTACTCGATAAAACGGACCGACAATGGCCGATCCAGGGTCATGGCGGCAAAATCGAGGAGCTCGTCATCATTGACGCCACGCATGACCACCATGTTGAGCTTGAGCGGAATCCCCACTTTTTCAGCGGCGGCAATCCCCGCCAGGACTCTTCGCAGATCGCCACCGCGCGTGATCGTGGTAAAGGTCGTGTCCCGGAGGGAGTCAAGGCTGATGTTGAGCCGCTGGACCCCGGCAGCACGGAGCTCGTCCACCATTTCAGCAAGGAGCAGACCATTGGTGGTCAAGACTAGGTGTCGCAGACCCTCTATACCTCCCAGCTCACGGAGAAAGCCGGTTATCCCTTTCCTGACCAGGGGCTCGCCGCCGGTAATCCGGATTTTCTCCACGCCAAGTGCAACCGCAGCCTGACTCACCTGGAGCAGTTCTTCATAACTCAGGATTTCATGATGTTTCAGAGACGGGACGCCAGCGGCCGGCATGCAATAACTGCAACGGAGATTGCAACGATCAGTCACCGATAAACGCAGGTAATTGATTTTTCGGCCAAATGAGTCTGTCAGCTGCATGGGGCGTCCCCTGGCGAGCCTGCGCCTGCGTTTTCTTCCTCCCGGAGGAGAGTATACTCTTCCCGCGTGTTGATGTTGCGGAAGGAGGCGAATGCCGGATCCAGCCGGGCAATTTCTGCGGCGGGGAGTAGCAGCAGCCGAACTTTAGGATAAAGCGCCGTCACCCGCTTCTCTCCGGCAACCAGCATTTGCTCGATAGTGGCCAGGCTTTCTTTGCTGTAAAGGGCATGGAGTGGCTCCACGCCACTGTCACTCTCGGCAACCACCACCGCGTGCCCCTCGCCCCTGGCGGCCAGATGGCGGATTAACCGGCTGTTGAGACAGGGCATGTCGCAGGCCACCACAAAGATGCGGGGATTGCCGCTGTGATGGAGTCCGGAATGGATCCCGGCCAGGGCCCCCATCCCTGGATAGAGGTCGACAACTTTCCTGCAGGGGAGAGCCTGGTAGAGCTCAGGGGTATTGGTAACCAGGATCACCTCCGGGAAAATGGCCGCCATCTGCCGGTGGACCGCATCGATGAACCGGCCGTTCCGGTAAGGGAGGAGCGCCTTGTTGTTCCCCATCCGGCGGGATTCGCCGCCGGCCAGGATCACCGCACTGACCCCCGCGATCAGCCCCTCGCCAGGGCCAAGTTCGAGCCGCTGGGGATGACTATCGCTGGAAGCAAGCCGTTCCTCCTCGAATCTGAGGGCGCAGCGATCCGATTTATCTTTCCTGTCGAGCCCCATTTCCATCTTCTGGCTCCCCTTGAACTGCTCACAGCCCGGCAAGGCGCTCGGGTCGACCGTTTAGCCGGTTTTGCCAATCGCTGGCTAATTTTTGTTAATATTGTATACCGTCCCATTTCGTCAATGCAAGATATTATATCCAGTCGCCGACTTTTGCGTTGGTTGCAGAGAGGCCCCAGCCGATTGCGATATAATATTGACAGATACGTTATTATGGGCAATATTGGGCGAAATTGCCGCCCTGGCGTCAGACCCCCGCTGGCTGAATCGCACATTTTTTCACTACTCCCAGGCAAGCCTAAAACTAATTCGGAGACTGACCATGCCCACCTATTCAGAAGCGCGCAAGACCATCCTGGACCACGTGACTCCGCTCGGCGTCGAACTGGTCAAGCTTCCCGCGGCTGGCGGAAGGATACTGGCCGAGGCGCTGGTTGCCCCCTGGGATATGCCCCTCTGGGACAATTCGGCCATGGACGGCTTCGCCCTCCGCGCCGAGGATTGCCAGGGCGATGAGCGGCTTCGACTGGCCGGTTACCTTCCTGCCGGCGAAACACCCACTACTGCAGTAACCGCCGGGACTGCCGTGAAAATCATGACCGGCGCCCCCATTCCTGCCGGCGCCAACGCGGTGGTACCGATTGAAGAGGCAGAAGAGGAGGACGGCTGGGTGGTCGTGCCTAAACCGGTCCCCCCCCGACAGCATATCCGTTTCAGGGGGGAAGATGTCAAGGCTGGTACTGAGATCATTCCCGCAGGGACCCTGCTCCGTCCTGCGGCCATCAGCATGCTCGCCTCCTGCGGCCAGCTGCTGGTTCCACTGTTCCGCCTTCCCCGGGTGGCAATCCTGGCCACCGGCGACGAACTGCTGGAGGTGGGCGAACCGCTGGCACCGGGCAAGATCATCAACAGCAACTCCATGGCACTGGCAGCAGCCGTCCGGGAAACAGGCGCCGAACCGATCATCCTGGGGATTGCACGCGACAACCGGGAAAGCCATCTGGCCATGATGGCCGAAGGGCTCAAGGCCGACCTCTTCATCACCTCCGCCGGCGTTTCCAGCGGCGACCGTGACCTGGTCCGGTCAGTTTTGACAGAGCTGGGCGTTACGCCCGTCTTCTGGAAGATCGATATCAAGCCGGGGCGCCCCACAGCCTTCGGCACTAAAGATGGCAAAGCCGTTTTCTCGCTCCCCGGTAACCCGGTCTCAAGCCTGGTTACCTTTGAGGAGTTCGTCAGACCTGCCCTGCTGAAGATGATGGGGCACCGAAAGCTGTTTAGACCGAGCATCAAGGCGGTGCTGCAGGAAGAGGTCAAAAAGAAGCCGGGCCGGCTCCATCTGCTGCGCGTCATGGTGACTGCCGAGAATGGCGGCTATCGGGCACAGCTGGCGGGGGACCAGAACACCGGCATTTTAAAGACCATGCTGCTGGCCAACGGCCTGGCGCTTCTCCTCGCCGACCAGAGTCTCTTCAGGGCCGGCACCGAAGTGGAGGTTCACCTTCTCGACCGCAGCTTCGAGATGGGAGACGAATAACGCCAATCTGTTTTTTGTTGACCAGACCCGGCGCTTGCGCTATAAAATAAAATCTTGTTTTAGCATCTTCCAAGGAGGAATACACCATGCACCTTGTCGATCAAATCAAGGCAAAGGCGAAAAAAAATCTCCAGACAGTGGTACTGCCGGAGAGCTATGACGAGCGGATGCTATCAGCCGCCCAGCAGATTGTGGAACAGGGTTTGGCTAAAATCGTGATCCTCGGCAATGTCGATGCGGTGCAAAAAGCGGCGACGGCCAAGGGGGTCAACCTGGCCGGGGTGGAGATCCTTGAGCCGGCCTCTTCGCCAAAACTCCAGCAGTATGCGGACGCTCTGGTGGAGCTGCGCAAGAGCAAAGGGCTCAGCAAGGACGAGGCGCTCAAGCTCCTGACTGCCAAGGATAACCTCTATTACGCGGGGATGATGGTCAGGTTGGGGGATGCGGGGGGAGAAGTGGCCGGCGCCACCAGCACTACCGGTGACGTGCTCAAAGCGGCCTTCCAGACCGTAGGCCCGGCCCCCGGCATCAAGACGGTCTCTTCGGTATTCCTGATGATAACCAAAGACCCGAGCTTCGGCGAGAACGGCATCATTCTCTTTGCCGACTGCGCGGTGAATCCCAACCCCGATGCCCAGGCCCTGGCCGAAATTGCGGTGGCCACGGCCAGAAGCTGCAAGTCTTTCCTCGATGTGGAGGCGCGGGTCGCCATGCTCTCGTTCTCCACCAAGGGGAGCGCCGCCCACGCCGACGTGGACAAAGTGCTGCAGGCAATTGCAATCGCCAAAAAAATCGATCCCAAGCTGCAGATCGACGGCGAACTGCAAGCGGACGCGGCACTCCTCCCGAAGGTTGGCGAGCGGAAGGCGCCGGGGAGTCCGGTGGCGGGGAAGGCCAACGTCCTGATCTTCCCCGACCTGGATGCCGGCAATATCGGCTACAAGCTGGTGGAGCGCGTGGCGGGTGCAGAGGCGGTCGGCCCGGTTATCCAGGGGCTGGCCAAGCCAATCAATGACCTGTCCCGGGGCTGTTCGGTGGAGGATATCGTCAATGTGGCGGCGATCACCGCAGTGCAGGCGCAGGGGTAAGGCACCAGGCGGAAGTCAGGAGTCAGGAGTCAGGAGTCAGGAGTCAGGAGTCAGGAGTCAGGAGTCAGGAGTCAGGAGGCAGGAGGCAGAAGTCAGAAGTCAGAAGTCAGAAGTCAGAAGGCAGAAGACGGAAGGCAGAAGACGGAAGGCAGAAGACGGAAGGCAGAAGACGGAAGGCAGAAGACGGAAGGCAGAAGACGGAAGACGCACATACAAAAAGGCCGTCAGGTATCAACCTGACGACCTTTTTCTGTAAAATTGTCGTGCTAATCCTTCAGCCTTCAGCCTTCCGCACTTCAGCCTGGTGTATCTAACTCCTGACGAAATCGGCCCGGGCGAAAGAGTATTCAAACTGCATGTGATCGGTATAGGTCCCGGCCAGGATGGCCGCCACATCTTCGGTGAAGACCAGCTCCTCGTCGGTGGGAATCACATAGACCTTGACCTTTGAGTCATCGGTGGTGATCAGGGTTTCGCGCTTCCTGGTCATGGCCGACCTGTTCCGCTCCCGGTCAAGCTTTATTCCCAGCTGCTCCAGCCCCTCGATCGACTTCTCCCTGATTTGCCACCCCATCTCGCCCACCCCGGCGGTGAAGACCACGGCGTCAAGCCGGCCGATGGCAGCCATGTAGGAACCGATGTACTTTTTCAGGCGATAGGCCTCAATTTCCAGTGCCAGCCGGCAGCGCTCATCACCGTTTTCCGCATGCTGGATCACGTCGCGCCGGTCGGTGAAGCGGCCAGTGATGCCGAGCACGCCACTCTTCTTGTTGAGGATGCTGTCGATCTCCTTGGCGGAGAAGTTCTCCTTCTGCATCATGAAGGCGGGGATGGCCGGATCGATGTCGCCGCAGCGGGTTCCCATTACCGCTCCCTCCAACGGGGTGAGCCCCATGCTGGTATCCACGGATATGCCGTTTTTGATGGCACAGTGGGAAACCCCGTTGCCGATATGCATGGTGACTATATTGCAGTCGGCCGGCTTCTTGCCAAGGATGGCCGCCGCCCGTTTCGACACATACAGGTGCGAGGTGCCATGGAAACCGTAGCGACGCACCCCGTATTTTTCGTACCAGTCATAGGGCAATGGGTAGAGATAGGCGTGCTGCGGCATGGTCTGATGGAAAGCGGTGTCGAAGATGGCCACATGGGGCACATCGGGGAGGACCGCCTGGGCGGCTTCGATACCGGCGATGTTGGGAGGATTGTGGAGCGGTGCCAGGTGCTGCACTTCCTTGACGGCATCCAGCACCTTTTCGTCGATCAGCACGGAGCAGGTGAATTTCTCCCCACCATGGACGACCCGATGCCCCACTGCCGAGATCTGTTTGATATCCTTCAGCACCCCATGTTCGGCTTCCACAATCGTTTTTATGATGAGATCGATGGCAATATGATGATCCGCGCAATCCGAATCCTTGCGGTAGGTTTCACGACCGGGAACCTCATGGATGATGAATGAGTCACCGACGATCACCCGCTCCACCATCCCCTTGGCAATAACCTCTTTTTTATCCCAGTCAAAGAGTTGATATTTGACCGATGAACTGCCGCAGTTAAGGGCTAAAATAACCATTTACTTCCTCCCGACCAGTAGGCTCAGTAAATTATTTTAAAGCATAGTGAAAAAATAAAACTCTTTTTTATAATACACCAGCACCACTCCGAATTCAAGATTTTTCTAAACATAGGGACAGCAAAGCCGGGTTCACCTTTCCTCTGGACTTTTTCACAGATATATGATAGTTCTAGTTCTGTAAAAAAAACGTCTTAATTCCACAACAAAAAAGAAGGGGTGAAACCATGGCACACACGATTACCGAAGAATGCATCAACTGCGGCGCATGTGACGAATCCTGCCCAGTTAACGCTATCAGTGAAGCAGGAGACAAGCGGAGCATCGATGCCGCTACCTGCATCGACTGCGGCGCCTGTGTTGATACCTGTCCGGTCAACGCTATTCATGCCTAATGCCATGCCAACGTGGGCGGGTCTTCTGGCCCGCCCACGTTGGCAAACTTTCCACACACCCCGCCTCTTGCAGTAAAACTCCCCTTCTCCGCCGTGATTTTTCAACAACCGGGCGCACCAAAAGCAAAAGGCCGGCATGAATGCCGACCTTTCCCCGAGGAGTTGACACTCATCGCTTCCCTGTTATTTGTTTGCCCCGACCACCTCAACTCCGTAATCCGACGCGTCATCGGGGACCTGGGAAAAGACCGCAACAAACGGGATCTTTTTGCCCGGCGCCAGTTCCATGGCGGCGGGAGCACCGGCCGGATCATTCAAGCGTTTATCGATCTCGACTATGGGGAGGGTGACCAGCTCCTCATCGGCCAAGGCTTTGCCGCAGTAGGCGGTTTTTTGCAATGGAGCCGCGCCCTTGGCCCGGACCAGAGTCACCCGGACCTGGACCGTGCTGTGTGGCTTCCTGGAATTATTGACGACCTCCCCCCTGATTACCAGAAGGGCGCCATCGGTGACGCTAGTCACGAACCTCCCCTGCACCCCCTGAATAGCGATCCCGGCATCCTTGCCACCTACCAGCTGGAACAACTTTACCGCCTCGCCCAATCCCAGCCTGTTGAAAAGAGCGGGGTCCTCCTGGAGCAGATAGTAACCGCCTCCGGCAACACCAGCGACAATCAGCACTAATACGAGCAGGATGGTGGTCACCATGCTAGTACTCTCCTTACGCCTGGAAGGAATGGAAAGTGGCGGGAGATCTTCGTCGAAAGAAAAATCCGTCTTCTTCCCCTTCATCGAGGCAGAAGGAGGCACCGCGTCGGGAAAAACAATGGCAAGCGACTCATCCTGCCTGTCGCCAGCTGCTGCCGATCTGTTGGCTTCAACCTGCCTCCCGTCCGTCATCGTTTCCCCCATCGTTGCCACTGTCCCTGCATCTATACTGCCATTGACACTAGCGCCGCCATTCCCAACTGCAGGAACGGCACTTTCGTCACTCGCCTCCCACTGTACTGCCGGTGCCGACATCGACGCATCCTCATCTTGTGGCTTCACTGCTGGAGAATCGCCGAAGGCCTCGGCATTGAAATCAAACCCCAGCGCAGCGGCATCGTGATCCGCGTTCTCCCCCGCAGCCGGCACCTCATGCTCACTGTCCAGCGACGCGGGTGAATCCCAGCCATCGCCACCAAGGTCAAGGGAGTCAATGTCTCCCGCCTCGATCTTTTGCGGCCCTGCAGAAGCTACCGGCGCCGGCGAATCATCATGGTCCGTCGCAAAAACCCCATTAATGGTTGATGCCAAGTGTTCCTCAGAAAAACCATCCGGTAGCTGGCCAAACGCGGAGTCAGCGTCAGTATCCGCCGATCCGTCGGCCCCAGTCCCCCGCTCCTCCGCGTCAAAGTGCTGCAGGGAAACTTCCCCGTGCATCCCCTCATCCGGAGTACCCGTAGAGGGAGCTTCAGTTGCTCCCCCCTGCTGTTCCGGGGGAATGGAACCGTCGGCAAAAGCGGCAGAGAGATCAAACTCGTTATGCATCTCCGGCGGGGCGGATTGTTCACCCCCACCAGCGGCCGCAAATATATCGGCCAACCCGGCATCTGCTTCGTCGGGCGGCAATAAGCGACTGGCATCCTCTGTTAGCACACTGACCGGAGTACCGCGAATTTCCATGGCCGATTTTTTTCTGGGTGCATCAGCTACCGGGGGCTGTTCACCGGCCGGCGACTGATTCTCCATGTCGGCACCAAAGGCTGACAGATCGAATGCAGGAGAGTCCTGCGCTCCTTCTTCACCCCCCTCCGGGACGTCCAGCCCACCCAGGAGCTTTTCGTAATTGGCCTCCTCGGCCTCCTTTTTCACCAGAAAGACATGTTTGCACTTGGCGCAGCGTACTCTGACCCCGATATCGGTAATCTTGCTGTCATCCAGCTTGAATTTGGTGCTGCATTGTTCACATTGCACAATCATGGTGTTCTCCGCCAAGAGAGTTATCTGATTTCATAAATTGCCGCCAGTTCACGGTAGCGTTCATCCAGATCAAGCCCGTAACCGACCAGAAACCCGCCGTCGCACTCGATTCCAACGTAATCGGGAGTAATCCCGATCCGCCGGCGTGCCGTTTTGTTGATGAGGGTACAGACCCTGAGGCTTTTGACCCCTCGCTGCTGGAGGTTCTCCAACAGGAACGCCAGGGTCAAACCGGTATCGACGATGTCTTCAACCACCAGCACGCTTTTCCCCGCCAGGGCGCCGGCGACATCCTTGGTGATGACTACGCTGCCGGTGGTATCGGTGCCGTTGTAACTGGAAAGCCTTACAAAATCGACCAGCAAAGGGACACGCACCAGCCGGGCAAGATCGGCAGCGAAGATGAAAGCGCCCTTTAAAACCACAACCATCACCAGCTCTTCGCCGGCATAATCTGCGGTTATTTGTCCAGCCAGACGCTCAATCTCGGCTGCAATCCTCTCCGGAGAGTATAAAAGCTGCAACTGGGCGTCGGTCACCTCGTGAAACTCCGCTTGAATCCTAGATTTTCTGATAATAATGAGAAAATCTAG
>JANXYN010000043.1 GCA_025356035.1 Geobacteraceae bacterium | reverse complement strand
TCGGGACTCGGGACTCGGGACTCGGGACTCGGGACTCGGGACTCGGGACTCGGAACTCGGAACTCGGAACTCGGAACTCGGATCACGGATCACGGATCACGGATCACGGATTCAACGTGGCGCAGCCGATCGCCCCGTTATGCTGGGGGTGCTCTGGCACAATCACGTTAAAGGCGGTTTCCTGCTGCAGAATCCTGACCAGTGCCTGGTTCAGCGCAACGCCACCGGTGAGCACCAGATTTGGTGCAGGAAAGCGCCTGAGCATGGGAAGGACCCGTTTCACCAGGGTCCGGTTCACCCCGGCGCAGAGCCTCGCCAGTGGATAGCCGTGCAGGATCTGGCCAATCAGTTCCGATTCGCCGAAGATACCGCAGGTGGCGTCCAGCTCCACCGGCTCTTCCCAATGGGAGGCAAGCTCGACCAGGGACACTTCGAGGACCGCCGCCATATTTTCCAGATAGCGACCGCTGGAGGCGGCGCATTTGTCGTTCATCACAAAGTCCACAAGCCTGCCACCCCGAACCTGAGCCACCTTGGTATCCTGGCCCCCCATGTCGAGCAGGGTGAAATCGTGGAGTCCCGTCTGGAACTGCGCCCCCGTCACATGGGCCCTGATTTCGGAGATTACCGTGGCACCTTTCAGGCAGAGGGTGTTGCGGCCGTAGCCGGTGACCACAAAGGCGGCAGCGGCAATTTCGCTGGCTTCAAAGAGTTGCGCACCGGCCAGGTCGAGGGTCAGCTCCTCGCCGGCCATGCGACCGAAGCGCTTATACAGGGGAATGGTGTCAAAATCGGCAAGCCGGACAATCCTGTCGCCATCCAGTAGGGCGAACTTGGCTTTTCTGCTCCCCAGATCGATGCCGAGCTTCATGGTCGTGCCCTTTCGTGCGACGTGGCTCGTGCGACGTGCTGCGTGTTGCGGAAAAGGTGTTGCGTCGCACGGTATTTCAAGCGAGCATCTCCAGGAACCCCTCGATTCTGATCTTGGTCCGGGCATCGAGGGGCATCGGCTTGTCCCCCTCCAGGGTCAGTATCGGCAGGGGGAGTTTCTGCCGGACGATCATATCCTCGATCTGTCTGAAGCAGAACGACTGGACATAGTGGATCACCGCGTCGACCCGGCGCCTTTGCAGCTCGAGCAAAATATCGGTAAGGCGGAAGAAGATGTCATAGGGGTAGGTGTAGAGTCGGTACTGTTCCACCAGATCGCTGGTCTCGTAGGGCATGGCAAACTGGCGTTGGGTCTCATTGAAGACGACCCGCCCCCCACGCGCCTCCAGAAATGGGTAAAGGCCCTCGATAATGGGGGGAACGCCGATATAGGCAAGCCTGAGTCCTGCCGGCAAAGGGGCGCGGCTGCTTGCCTCGCGCAGAAAATCATCCAGGCCGGCTTCGAAGTGGTCCGGGTCACCGTTCATATCGGAGGACGCCACCTGGAAGGCGTGATTTTCTGCGCCGGTCACCAGGTTTGCTTCCCAGGTGAGCCGGTCCAGTTCCCGGAGTTTGCGCCGGATCCGATCGAGCCGCTCTTTGGCTGCATTGACCGCATCCCAGCTAATGTCGAAATGGCGGAGCAGTTTTTCGATTTCGTGATGGAGGCTTTGTCGGTCCCGGTCATGGGGGTAGGCGAAGGGGATCAGGGTCACCCCCTTCAGGGAGAGAACCTCCATCAGGGCGCGGGTGTTACTGCAATCCCCTTCGGTAACAGCGATCACCTCTTTGATGCCGCTTTCCAGCACCGCTGCGTAGATCCCCTTGATCCAGCCGCAGATATTACGCGGGAATCCCTCGAGCTCGGCTTCTTCAATGAGCTGGTGGCTCCTGCCGCTGCCGATGAAGAGGTTGTTCAGATCAACCGGCTGCCTGCCGGCTGCCACCAGTACTTCCAGCGGTATAGTTGTGGTGAAACCTACCCTGTTCAAGCCTTATTCCGATTTGATGAAGGTGATATAAATGATCACGGCGCCGATGGCCAACGCGCCGAAGGCGAAGGGGAGTGTGGTGCTGAGCGTAAAGGAGTCCCCCTCGGCCGGCATGGTGAAGCGGACCAGCACGGCGATGGTGATACAGGCGAAGAGGAAGAGGAGGACGAATTTGGACCGTTTGACCACCGCATAAAAAAAGATGACGACGAACACGCCGATAATCCAGGGGTTTTCCATGACGGTCTTGGCGTTCATGGTGCGGATGAAGTTGGCAATATGTTCGGTTTCAAAGGGGTTCAACAGGTCTTTGAGTTTCTCAAGCCAGGTTTGCGTTTCCATCTCACCTCCAGGTGGGTCGCTATAATGAAAAAGGGCTTTGTCGAAAAAAACGGAGCTACCGATAATCAATAGCAAATTTTCCGGTGAAGTTAAAGTTTTAAATGTTGCAGCGCGCCGGGAAAATACGCCAAATCCCTTGACAAGGAAGGGCCCATAAAAGTAGTATTAACAATTCACTGAACCAAGTAACTGACTGCTGCGGGAGATAGTTTTGCCCTGGAAAGCCATTGGCATATTCGATTCGGGAGTTGGCGGACTGACCGTCCTCAAAGAGATAATCAAGGCGTTACCGCAGGAAGATACCATCTATTTCGGCGATACGGCCCGCTTCCCCTACGGGACTAAGTCGCCGGAAACTATCATCCGTTACAGCCTTGAGATCGCCTCTTTCCTCGTCAAGCGCGACATAAAGCTACTGGTGGTGGCCTGCAACACAGCCTCAGCCGTCTCGCTAGAGGCCCTCACCAAAAAGCTTTCCATCCCCGTTGTTGGTGTCATCGAGCCGGGAGCCCGCCGAGCCGTGTCTACAACCAGGAGCAGGAAGGTTGGGGTCATCGGCACTGAGGGAACCATTCGGAGCAGCGCCTACACAAAGGCGATAAAGAGGCTCAACCCTGATGTGGAGGTAATAACCCAGGCTTGCCCACTCTTCGTCCCCCTTGTGGAGGAGGGGTGGATTGACAACGAGGTGGCGAGACTTGCCAGCCGGACCTACCTGACTGGTCTGCGGGAGGAGAAGGCCGATACTCTGGTGCTCGGCTGTACCCATTATCCGCTGCTGAAAGAGATAATCGCCGAGGTGATGGGGACAGGGGTAAGGCTGGTCGATTCCGCTGAGGAGACGGCCTCCACCGTTGCCGACATCCTTCGGAGCGGAGGGATGCTTCGCCCCTCGTCGGAAAAAGGTAATCACCATTACTTCGTGACCGACGTCCCGGCCGGCTTCATCAGGATTGGCAAGCGTCTCATGGGGGGAGAATTGGGTGATGTTCACCAGGTGAGTGTGGAAGAGCCGGTGATGAATGAGGAGATGGCAGATGACGGGAGTTAAGGTGCAACGTATGGGGAAACGGCTCATTGCCATCGCTTTCGTCGTTACAGCGCTGGTTCTGGGTGCCTTGATGCTGCAAAAATACTATCAGGCAAAATACCGGCAGCCAGCAGCACCGGTGGCGGTTGAAACGGTCGGTACCCGGGTCATTACCCTGTTTTTTGCCGCACCCGACCACGCCGGCTTGATCCGCGAAGCGCGGGAAATCGACGCGTGCAGTGAACTGGCGGAATGTGTCACAGCCGCTCTTCAGGAGCTGGTGAACGGCCCAATGGGGGAGTTGAACGCCACGCTCCCGCCGGAAACCATCATCCGTTCGGTGCAGGTAAATGCCGATCTGGCGGTGATCGACCTGGGGAGGGAGCTGCGGGAAGGGTTACCTGACGGCCGCACGGCCGAGCTGGCGGCAGTCAATTCCATGGTCAACACCATCACGGTCAATTTCCCGGCGATAAAAAAGGTACAGTTTCTCCTGGAGGGGAGCGCAGTTGCGACCCTGAAGGGACACGCCGCTCTGACTGGGCCGATTGGGCCGGATTTAAGAATGGAAAAGCGCTAGAGATTAGCCACGGATGGGCGGCATTTCAAAAAGCGAAATGATCGGGCGAAGCATTTCAAAAAACGAAATGCTATCGCCCCTACAGTATAATTATAAAGGACCAACCGCGTGAAACTCCCCTTTTTAGCTGCGCTACAAGAACGGGTGCTGGTTTTGGACGGCGCTATGGGCACCATGCTCCAGGAACGCGGGCTGAAGCCTGGCCAGTCCCCTGAGGAACTTAATCTGACCATGCCGGAGGTTGTGGCCGGCGTGCATCGCGAGTATCTGCAAGCAGGCGCCGACATCATTGTCGCCAACACCTTCGGCGGTAACCGGCTGAAGCTTGCCCATTATGGCCTGGAGGAGAGGCTGCGAGAGATCAATGCCGGTGGTGTGGCTATTGCCAGGCAGGTTGCCGGGGACGGCGCTTATGTGGGAGCGTCAATCGGACCCACCGGTAAATTTGTCGAGCCGGTCGGCGACATTTCTTTCGACGCCATGGCGGCGATCTACCGGGAGCAGGCTGAGGCGCTGCTCGGAGCTGGCGCCGACTTCATCTCACTGGAGACCTTTCTCGACATCAAGGAGCTGCGTGCCGCTGTCATCGCCATTCGCGAGCTTGCCCCGCAGATTCCGATCGTCGCCATGCTCACCTTTGACGACAAGGGGCGCAGCATCCTCGGCACCCCACCGGAAGCGGCAGCCATAACCCTGGAAGCAGCGGGTGCTAATATCGTCGGTTCCAATTGCGGTCTCGGCCCGGACGGCATTTTTCAGATCCTCACCGCCATGCGCCGGGTCACCTCCCTGCCGCTCATCTCCCAGGCCAACGCCGGCCTCCCCCAGCTGAAGGATGGCAAAACCGTTTTTCCCGCCTCCCCCCAGGAGATGACCAGCTACCACGACAAAATGTTGGAACTTGGCGTCCGGATCATCGGCGGTTGCTGCGGCACAACTCCCCTGCATATCCAGGCGATCAAGGGTGCGCTCGCCGGCAAAAACCGGCCGGCGCCGGTTACTACTGCCGGGCCGACGACCACCTGGCTTTCCAGTCGCACGGGCTTTGCCGCCATCGGCGGTGGGTGGCCGGTGGCGATTATCGGCGAGCGGATCAATCCGACCGGGAAAAAGGCTTTTGTTGCGGAGCTGCGGGAGGGGAAAGTTTCCCATATCCGCCGTGAGGCACTGGAGCAGACCGCTGCCGGCGCAACCCTCCTTGACGTCAATGTCGGGGCGCCGGGGATTGACGAGCCAGCCATGATGGAACAGGCGGTTTTCTGCGTGACCGGGGCCACAGCAACGCCGCTGGTACTGGATTCATCCAGCCCGGAAGCCTTGGAACGCGGACTCAAGGCGGCAGACGGCAAGGTGCTGATCAATTCGGTGAACGGAGAGGCCAAGAGCTTGGCCAGGATTCTACCGCTGGCCAAAAAATACGGCGCGGCGGTGATCGGCCTCACCCTGGACGAAAACGGCATTCCAGAGAGTGCCGAGGGGCGGCTGGCAGTGGCGGATAAAATTTTCGCGGCCGCCGGTCGGGTTGGGATCAACCTCGCGGATCTGGTAATCGACTGTCTCACCCTCACGGTCAGCGCCGAGCAGAAGCGGGCCATGGAAACCCTTAGGGCGATCCGGCTGGTGAAGGGACGCTTGGGGGTAAAGACGGTACTGGGGGTTAGCAATATCTCGTTCGGCTTGCCCCAGCGGCCACTGATCTCCTCCGCCTTCTTTGCCATGGCGATGGAGGCCGGGCTGGATGCAGCGATCATCAACCCGAAGGAGCAGCCGATGATGGACGCCTGGCGCTCCGCCATGGTGCTGCTGAACCGGGACCCACAGGCAGCCGATTATATCGCACATCACATGGCCACTGCTGGCAATAGCACTGCTCCAGCAGCAGACGCGAAAGGCGCAGCCGAACCGCTGGATATCAAACAGCGCCTGAGCCGGGCCGTTATCCAGGGCGACGTGGAGAATGCCGTGACGTTGGTGGAAGAGGCGCTCGGGGAGGGACTCTCTCCCGAACGAATCAGTAATGAAGCCCTGTTGCCGGGTTTGGAAGAGGTGGGGCGGCGGTTCGATAAGAACCTCTGCTTTCTGCCCCAGGTGCTCCGCTCCGCAGAGACCATGCAGACAGCCTTTGCCCGATTGAAGGTAGCGATGAAGGGGGGCTCATTCAAGAGTCTTGGCAAGATCCTGATGGCCACGGTGGAGGGGGATATCCACGATATCGGCAAAAATATTGTCTGCACGCTCCTGGAAAATCATGGTTTTGAGGTGATCGACCTGGGGAAGAATGTCCCGGCGCAACGGATCATTGCCGAGGCGTTGGCACAGCAGGTCGATGCCGTTGGCCTGTCGGCGCTGATGACCACCACCATGGCCGAGATGGAGAGTGTTATCGGCCAGCTCCGTGCCCAGGGGGTCAAGACCTTTACCATGGTGGGGGGGGCGGTGGTGACCGAGGAGTACGCCAAAGAGATCGGCGCCGACCTCTATGCCAAGGACGCCATGGAAGCGGTGGCGAGGATCAAGCAGCTACTGGCCAGGTAGGGGCGGCCCCATGTGGCCGCCCAATTCAAGGGCACCCACGCGGGGGTGCCCCTACCAATAAACTCTTGCAACCCATGACTGTGTATGATAGTTTGGACAAGCTACGTCATTTGACGGACGGGAATTAAACATGGTCGTTGGCTTCAATCATAACGTCAGGTATCGGGGCGAAGTGTTCCACGTGCAGACCGAGGACAGTGGGCTCGCCAATCCCTATATCATGACCCTGCTCTACCTTGGTGGCACCATCATCTCCTCGAAGAAGACCAGCTACGATGACATCATCAAGATGGAGAACCTTGAGCAGGTGATAGAGGAGCTGATGAAGGAGCAGCATAAAGGGATGCTGTTGCGCCTTAAGGCCGGTGAATTCGATGAACGTGCGTTCCCCGGCAAGAAGTTCCCCGCAGCCGGAATAATTGCCGGCAAAGCCGCCCCGGCTTCGCCGAATACCCAGGCGATCACGCGGAACCTGGATGAGGTCATTCTGGATTATCTGGCCGCCGACGACTAACTAGTGTCCATCCGGAAACTTGGATCGGCACTGGTTATGTTTTCAATTCGGAAACGAGGATTTTTTTGTCATGGCAAGGAAATCAAGGGGTTGCGCGGAGGCGTACACAAGTACGCCGCACAAGCAAGCCCGCAGATTGACACAGCCAGGACGGAAAAAGACCGTTTCCGGATGAAAACTAACTAGCCCCACGGGGTATTCAGGAGAGGAACTGTTTTGGAAATAAATATCAGCAAATTAGAAGAACGGGCCAGGGAGCTGCGGGCCGACATCGTCAAGATGTTGCACCGGTCCCAGTCCGGTCATACCGGAGGCTCCCTCTCCGTCATTGACATGATCACCGCCCTCTATTTCAGCAAGATGAAACATGACCCAGCAAATCCAGGCTGGGAAGGGCGCGACCGCTTTGTCCTCTGCAAGGGGCATGCTGCTCCGGCCCAGTATGTGGCGCTGGCCGCAGCCGGCTATTTCCCACGGGAGGACCTGATGACGCTGCGCCGCCTGGGGAGCCATCTGCAAGGGCATCCGGACAGCAAAGTCACCCCCGGTGTCGAGGTCTGTACCGGCTCCCTTGGGCAGGGGCTTTCCATGGCCAATGGCATCGCGCTTGGGCTCAGGCTCGATCAAAAGCCGAACCGGGTTTATGCCATTCTCGGTGACGGCGAGTTGCAGGAGGGGCAGGTCTGGGAGGCGGCAATGGCAGCAGCCCACTACCAGCTCGACAATCTCTGTGCGATGGTTGACGCCAATGCCCTGCAGATTGATGGAGAGGTGGCTAAGGTGATGAATGTTGCCCCCATTGCCGACAAGTTCAAGGCCTTCGGCTGGCACGTGCTGGAGATTGACGGCCATGATATCCAGGCGATTCTGGCCGCCCTCGACGTGGCGGAAACCATCAAGGGTAAGCCGACGATGGTGGTCGCCCGGACGGTGAAGGGGAAAGGTGTCTCGTTCTTCGAGAACAAGGCCTCCTACCATGGGGTTCCCCCAAGCGACGAGGAGCTGCCAAAGGCATTGCAATGTCTGGGGTTCCACGAAGAGTAGTAAGATAATCATCATAGGTCCTATGGGACTTATAGGACCTATTCAGAAAAGGAATTGACTTATGAGCATGATCGCAACGCGGGACGCCTATGGCGAAACGCTGCTGGAGCTGGGTGCGGAAAATAACGAGATCGTAGTACTGGACGCCGACCTGTCAGGCTCCACCAAGACCGGGGTGTTTGCCAAGAAATTCCCCGAGCGCTTCTTCAATATGGGGATTGCCGAGGCCAACATGGTTGGCACCGCCGCCGGCCATGAATTGGGTCGATGTCGGCTGCGGCAACGGCGCGTTCACCGAACTGATCGCCGAGCGGTGTGCCCCAGCAGCGATTGCGGGCATCGATCCGTCGGAAGGACAACTCGCGTTCGCCCGCACGCGGGCCTCGGCCCGCATTTCGACGTTCCAGTTGGGCGACGCGATGGCGCTTCCCCATCCGAATGCCAGCTTCGATGCAGCCGTCATGGCGCTGGTGATCTTCTTCGTCCCAACCCCCGCCAAAGGCGTCGCCGAAATGGTTCGCGTGGTGCGCCCCGGCGGGACCGTCGCGGCATACGCCTGGGACATGTTCGGCGGCGGATTTCCATTGGAACCAATCTACGAGGAAATTCGCGCGGCTGGCCTGCAACCACTGTTCCCGCCGAGCGTCGACGCCTCCCGCGTCGATGTCCTCCGCAGCCTCTGGGCCGACGCTGGCCTCACATCCATCGAAACGCGCGCGATAACGATCGAACGCACGTTTGCCGACTTCGAGGA
>JANXYN010000040.1 GCA_025356035.1 Geobacteraceae bacterium | reverse complement strand
AGCAGAATGATAAATTGTCGTTGTTTCATGAATATTATCCTTCGCCGTCCGCCCAAGCGGAGCAGTGGCCAAAATGCAAAGGCGACCTGACCGCCGCCGCCTTTGCTGATTTCTCTAACCGCCCCAGCCGTGCTGGTGTTTTACTGCCACCCCCTGGGTGGACGAACCAACTGTACCCCGGCCGGGATAATGAAATCGAACAGGCTGTCTGCCAGCCAGACATTGGCCTTGATATTGCTGAACTCCATTAGGGTGGTGTTCCCCTGATGATCGACCATGGTGGTGGAGAGAAGCGGAAACAATAATTCCGGCCGGCTCGGGTTATTCAGGATGGCGATATTTCTCCCCCCCTGCACATAGAGCATGACGGCGCTACGGTTCACCACCATAAACAGTTTTTCAATGGTGATACTGGAGCGCCGCGGGGTGAGCTCAAGGATATAATTGCCATCGATATCCTGGCGTTGGGAGGAAAAGTTGATCTGGAAATCTTTCGAGATCCGCCCCAACCCCTGCAGAAAATTGGTTGCCCGGTCCCGGGACGGGTCATAATTGAACGGGTTGAAGACGAAGCTGACATCGCTCAGGATCACCTGGCGGTTCTCCGGCATATACATCCACATGGTTTTACCATTGCAGACGATCTGCTGGGCGGTGGGGCGGAAGTAATCGAAGCGGAACTTCAGCGGGGTGCTGGTAGTGGCGGTTTTCAGAAACATCTGGCCGTCGGCCCGCAGCTCCCGCTGCTTCGCCGTCAAGGTCGAGCGTTGGACAAAGTCTGCGGTCACGCTCTGGAGTGGCCCCGCATAGGATTTTTCCACCGTAGCGATGACATCGTTAAGGCCGATGTTGACCGGCTCCACAACCCCTGCCTCAGCGGAAACAGCAACCAGCGCCAGCAACGTGCCGGCCAGCAGCAGCCTGAAACTGTTCATGGTAGCTCCTCTCGGTGGTTTCCCCGCTCCCGGATCGGGGAATACGCCGCGGTTCTTTCGTTGCATTTTGCCATAACTCGCCAGATGGCGCAACCAATTTAAAGGGATGAGTGGCCTGGGGCGGGCCCTGCCACCCCCGCCAGCTCAAGGATCTTCTGTAACGAAGCGGCGTCCGGCAGCAGGAAAAAGTGCCCATTGATCTGGCCTTCCTGGCAATGGAACTCGGTCTCTGCCAAGACTGACAGCTCCTCGCCATTGCCAATGATGTTGGTAACGACCGCCCCTGCCAAGTCGAAGGAAAGAACCGGGGTCGAAGGAATGAGGCTCAGCCTCAGCATTGTCCCGAGGGCATTGAGAAAGGCCGATGCCAAAATATTGCCAACCTCCTTCAGTGAAGAAAGTTCGAGTTCGGTCAGAATGGCACCCCGCGTCTTCTGCTGTGGAAGGAGGTCGCCGATGAGGGTGATGGCGCTTTCCATGGGGAAAACCAGCACAATGTCGCCGCGCGCCTCTCCCAGAATCTGCAGATGGATACTGGCCACCAGCCGCTTGTCGCCGCCAAAAAGCGCCGAGGTGTCGGCAAAATCGACCACTGTCGCCTGGGGCACTTTCAGGTAGATGGTCTTGCCAATCATTTGGGAAAGGGCCGTGGCCGCGTGTCCCATCCCGATATTGCTCATTTCGCGCAGCACATCCAACTGCTCATCTGTCAAACGGGGCAAACTCATCAGCCTTCCTTTCCTTGCGGCTCATCGCATTCACGCCGGCACTAGACAAGATTTGAAACGTCCAGCAGAAAAATCACCCGTCCATCACCGAGAATCGCCCCGCCGTTCACCCCCTTCAACCTAGTCAACGGCCTTCCCAACGGCTTAACAAACGCTTCCTGCTGTCCCATAAAACCATCGACAACCAGTCCGACCTTGAGCCCTTTCATTTCGGTCACCAATGTCGGGACATACTTGCCGGTGAGCGGTTTCGGCACCTGGCCAAGGATGCGCCCCAGGCTCAACAGCGGCACAATTTCGTCCTCCAGATAAAACACCTTGCGCTTGCCCCGCTTGGTGATGAGTGAACGGTCAATTTCCAGGGTCCGCAACACATTGGTGACCGGCACACCGACAATCAGCGACTGGCATTTGACCAGCAGGATATTAATGATGGCATTGGTCAGCGGCAGCTTCAGGATGATCCGGGTTCCCTCCCCCAGCTGCGACTCAATGGTCAGACTCCCGCCCAGGGACTTTATCGTCGATTGCACCGCATCCATGCCGACGCCGCGGCCTGAAACATCGGTAATCTCGCTGGCGGTTGAAAAACCGGGGATACAGGTAAGCATGAACGCATCCCGGGGAGAAATGGCGCTTGCTTCCTCCGGCCGGATGAACTCCTTGGCCACTGCCGATGCGATCAGCTTGGCCGGGTCCATGCCCCGCCCGTCATCGGAGATCGTCAGGAAAACCTGATCCTTTTCCCGCAGGGCGACCAGCTTTATCCTGCCGGTCTCATCCTTGCCGGCGGCTCTTCGTTCTGCTGCCGTTTCCAACCCGTGATCGACGGCATTGCGCAGAATGTGGATGAGAGGATCGGAAAGCTCCTCGATGATCCCCCGGTCAAACTCGATGTTTTTCCCTTCCATCTCAAATACGACATCTTTGCCGGTTTTTTTCGCCAGATCCCGCACCACTCGGGGGAATCTTTCGGTAATTGCTGCAAGCGGCATCATGCGGACCTTCAGCACCTCATTATGCAGCTGCCTGAGGTCCTTGGCCAGATCCGCAATGGCATCATCCAGCCTGGCCGAACCGAGCTCTCCACCGATATCCTTGAGCCGCTGCTTATTGGTAACCAGGGCCCCGGTGATATTGATCAGGTGGTCAAGCAGCTCGGTTTTGACCCGCACCGTCTGCTGGGTTTCGAGCTTTTCCTTGACGGGTTCGCTTCTTGCCGGCGCCATTGCTGACAGAACCAGCGGCGGCTCAACTGCTGCAGTCTCGCCCGCATCTTCGAAAACCCCGCCGCCAGGCAACTCAAATATCTGCGCCGTGGCCGCCGGCAGCTGGGAAATCAACCGTTGCAGCAGATCGCCACTATCCAGGCCGCCGTTCCCGCCAGACTCCACATCCTTCAGCATTAGAGAGAGCTGATCAGTACCTTCCAGCATCAAGTCAGCCGCAGCTGACCCAAAGGCGTGGGTCCCCTTGCGAATCTGATCCATGAAATCTTCCATCTTATGGGCCAGCTCCGCAACCGCATCATATCCCATGGAGGCAGCCATCCCTTTGATGGAATGCGCCTTGCGAAACAGCGAATCGATCTGCTCCCGGTCAGCGGTGTCCTGTTCCAGGGCAACGATATTATCGCTGATGACGCGGAGATGTTCTCTGGCTTCAGAGATGAACATCTCTTTATACTGGGACATGTCCATACTCAGCGGCCCGCCACCTTCTTGATTACCTCTTTCACCCGCTGGGGATCGAAAGGCTTAAGGATGTACCCCTTGGCACCGGCCAATTGCGCTTCCTTGACCAGGGCTTCCTGGCCCATGGCACTACAGACCACCACTTTGGCGCCTTTGTCACCCTTGATGATTTCGCTCAGGGCTTCGATACCACTTTTAAGCGGCATGACAATATCCATGGTGGTCAGGTCCGGCTTCAGTTCCCGGTATTTCTGCACCGCCTCCACACCATCGGCAGCCTCACCGACCACTTCCCACCCTTCCTCTTCCAGGATGCCGCGGAGCAGATTTCTCATGAACAGGGCATCGTCTACCACCATAATCTTCAAACTCATCTCTGCCTCCCCTCTCATATTCAGCTGTTTATGTGTTGTTCCAACCTGTCGAGCAGATTCTCAATCGAAAGCAAGCGGAGCTCCTGATCGGGCAGCACCAAAAACTTTTCCACCATCTCGTCAAAACTTTCATGCTCAGCAATGACCAGTTCCTCGGAAATTATGTCGACGATCGCATCAATCCAGAGGGCGAGATTCACCTGGTGGATCCCGAGTACGACCACCTTCCCCCCCTCTGGATGGGAGCCCAGATCAAACAGGGCGGCCGCCAGATCGAGAATCGGCACCAGGCTGCCATGGAAGTTCATCACTCCGAGGAAATAAAGGGGGGCCTTGGGAATGGGGAAGAGCAGCGGCGGCTCCATCACCTCTGCCGCATCGTACAGCTTCAGGGCGTATTTCTCCCCCTTCAGATGAAAAATGAGGAGGCGCCGCTCACTGTTGTTCATATGCCAGTGTCTCTTCCCTGTTGACCTTGAATGGCATTACCACCTGCATTAGCTCCTCGGCAAGTTTTGACAGCTCCTGTGCCGCATACGTCATCTCCTGCATGGCAGCCGATTGCTCTTCGGTTGCCGCAGAAACCTGCTCGGTGGACGCCGCATTATCCTCCGCCACCTTGGCGATTTCATCCACCGCCTGCACCATTTTTTCCGCGCCATCGGTCTGCATCTGGGAAAGGTCGGCAATGCTGTTGGCCTTGCGCTCGGTTTCGAGGACCGTCTTCACGATTTCCTGGAAGGTGGTGGCGGTGGTGTCGATACTCCGCTTCCCCTCGCTAACGTGCCGGGAACCCTCGGCGATGGTCTCTTGCACCTTGCGGCTCTCGTCTTTCAAGACACCGAGCAGTTCGATTATCTCTGCCGCCGATTTTGCCGTACCTTCGGCGAGCTTGCGCACCTCATCCGCCACCACCGCGAACCCTTTGCCATACTCGCCGGCACGGGCAGCCTCGATGGAGGCATTCAAGGCGAGCAGGTTGGTCTGCCGGGCGATGTCACTGATAAAATCGGCAATCTTCCCCACATGCTGCAGTTTGGCATTGAAGCTCTGAAACTGCTGGCCACTCAATTCGACGACATCGAGCAATCCTTTGGTCCGCTCCAGCGATTCCTTGGCCAGCTCGCCGCCGCGCTGGGCGGTTTGGCTGGTTTCCCTGGCACTCTTTGCCGCTTCCTTGGCCTTGGTCGCCACCAGTTCGATGGAAATGGCCATCTCCCGGATCGCCTTGGAGCTTTTTTCCACCATTTCCGACTGGGTCTCGGCCCCCTTGGAAATCTGCTCCATGGCCTGCGCCACCTCTTCGGTAGAAGCATTTATCTCCAACGAGGAGGAGGAGAGGGTCTTGGCCGATTCAGTCACCTTCCCGGCGGTCTGTTTGATCCTTCTGACCAGCTCCCGGAGACTTTCGGCCATCAGGTTGACGGAATGCGCCAGGTCATGGGTCTCATCGGGCAAAAACGACTTGCCGATCACTACCTCGTGGGTCAGGTCTCCCTGGCTGATGGCTTCGGTGGACCTAGTCAGCCGGGAGATATTGGCCGCGAAACTCCTGGAGAATGCCACCCCGAGGACCAGCCCGATGGTCATGGCAACCAGGTAGGTGAGGATATTGGTTATCTCCGGCGCATAATCAAGCCGCGCCACCCAGGCGGGAACCAGGCCGACCGCGCCAACCACCACCGCAAAGCCTAAAATGAACTTGTAGCCTATGGGAATTCGCATCTAGCTCTCCTTCTATTGATGAATGAAGACATAGTTAACATTTCCGGTAGATCCGCTCGACGGGGCAGAGCGTCTCAAAGCGCGCCCGGCTTTCCCCCACCAGAGTTTCCGATTTCCCCAGCACCAGGATCCCCCCGGTGTCCAAGGCGTCCGCAAAACCATGCATGATCTTTTCCTGCTGTTTCCGTTCAAAATAGATCAAAACGTTGCGGCAAAGGATCAGATCGCTGGGCGGATAGTTTCCCGTATGATTGAGGTCCCCCTGCTGAAACTCCACCATCGCCTTGATCTCCGGCTGGAGATGGTACCTGCCGTCAAGCAAGGTAAAATATTTTTCCCTGATACCCGGTGGCGCCTCATTAAGCCGTTCCGGGCCAAAGATTGCGGTCCTGGCCACCTCCAAGATCTCGACATTAACGTCGGTGGCAAGAAGCGTGGCGGAGACCTGCTCCAGCTCTTCTGTAAATGACTCCTTCAAAATCAGTGCCAGCGTATATGGTTCTTCGCCGCTGGCACAGCCGACACTCCAGAGTCTGAGCCGGTCACGCCCATGCTGCACAGCCCGGGCGAACAGGTAAGGAAAAATCTCACTCTGCATTTTACCGAAGGCGGAAGGATTGCGGAAGAATTGGGTAACATGGATGGTCAGCACCTTGAGGAGCCGATCCAACTCCAGCTGATCGCGCCGAATGAGGGCGCAGTAGTCATCGGCAGTCTGGCAACGGGTTGCCCTCATCCTGATGGCAATCCGCCGTTTCATGCACTTGTCCTTGTAGCTGCCGAGATCGAACCCCCGGCACTCCTGTAAAACCTCCTTGATAGCGGCAAACGAAAGATCAGGTAAATCGCTGGGGCTGACTTCCGGCTTGATTTGAACGGGGAGTGGAGTTTCCATGGCAGGATTCATCCTGACTGGGGTAAAGAGCTGACAACGGGAAGCCATTGCGGCCTGGAGTCCATCAATCGGTCGATGCGTACTGGCGGCAGGGGAAAATTCCGGATAGTGGCGCTCCTCTCAGGGTGATGGGGCTGCATTAGTTGGCCACTTTCCTGCAGTGACTGACGGGCTAACGCCGTGCGAAGTGATTGTAACCGTGGGCGGTCACCTGGTAGTCGCTGCCATCGGCGGCAATGACCGCCAGTCCAGGGTCAGCGGTAATCTCCCCTATTATTGAGACCGGCGTGCCTATTTTTGTCAAAAGCGCAACCACGTCGCCTTTTCGATCAGGGGGTGCGGTGAACAGCAGTTCATAATCTTCGCCGCCGGCGAGTGCCAACGCGTTCGGATCACCGCCAAGGGCAGGCGTCGACGAAAGAAATGCGGCGGAGAGGGGGATCGCCGCCAGTTGCAGCCGGGCGCCAACCTTTGAACGGTCAAGAATATGGCCAAGGTCTGCCAAAAGGCCGTCACTCACATCGATCATTGCCGTCGGCAATTTTGCCTCGGCCAGTGCCACCCCTTCCACTACCCGCGGGATGGGGTCAAGGTGCCGGTCAATGGCCTCCCCCACCCGTTCACCCCCTCTCAGCAGTTCCAGACCGAGGGCAGCATCACCAAGCGTGCCAGTAACAAAGATCAGATCGCCAACCATGGCCCCGGCACGCTGCACTATTTTAGCCGGCGCCTGCTCGCCCATGGCGGTTATTGCAATTACCAGGCCAGCCGATGAGGCGCAGGTATCACCACCAATCAGGCAAATCTTGAATTGGTTGGCCCGCTCCAATACACCGGCAATGAAGCGGTCGATAAATTCCAGGGAAAGAGACGGCGGGATGGCCAAGGCCAACAGAAAATGGCGGGGATTGGCACCCATGGCGGCGAGATCTGATAAATTCACAGCCAGCGCCTTCCTCCCCAAGGTCAACGGGTCAGAGAAGGCGAGATCGAAATGCACCCCCTCCACCAGCATATCCGCTGTGGTGAGGGTGAGCAGCCCCGGTGTCGGCTCGATGGCGGCACAATCATCGCCTATGCCGAGAATAACCCCGCTGGCGTTCTTCACCTGAACGGCAATCCGCTTAATCAGGCCGAATTCGCCAAGCTCCAGCAGCTGCTCTCCTTCATTCAAGCCACGATCCCCTTGCGCGGAGTCACTATAACCCGCCCCGACGTGGCTTTCCCCTTGGGTGTCAGATTCTTGGCGGCACCCGCCGGGGGATACTTTTCCAACGCCACCTTCAGCACATCATCAATCACTCTGGCCGAGACAATTCGCACTTTCTTCAGGATGTGCTTGGGAATCTCCTCCAGGTCTTTCCGGTTCTGCTCGGGGATAATGATGGTGGTGATCCCTGCTCTGATGGCGGCAAGCATCTTCTCCTTCAACCCGCCGATAGGAAGTACCTTGCCGCGCAAGGTTATCTCCCCGGTCATGGCAACATTCCGTTTGACCGCCACCTTGGTTAAAGCCGAAACAAGGGCAGTGGCCATAGTAACACCCGCTGACGGACCGTCCTTTGGAATGGCGCCGGCGGGAACGTGTACATGGATCTCCAGGTTTTGGTAAAAGTCCTCCTCGAGATGGAGCTCGGCCGCCTTGGAACGGATATAGGAAAGGGCCGCCTGTACCGACTCCTTCATCACATCCCCGAGTGAGCCGGTCAGCGTGAGGCCCCCCTTCCCCTTCATTACCGTGGCTTCTACAAACAGTACTTCGCCGCCGACCGGAGTCCAGGCAAGACCAGTGGCCACTCCCACCTCGTTCTTCTCCATTTCCACTTCCCGGAGAAACTTGGGGGGGCCCAAGTACTTGCCAACCGACGTGGCACTGATCACGGTCTTCTTCTTTTCCCCCTCGGCAATCCGCCGGGCAATCTTGCGACAGACCGTGCCGATCTCCCGCTCCAGGTTACGCAGCCCCGCCTCACGGGTATATTTGCTGATAATCGCTTTCAGGGACTCATCGGAAAAAACCAGCTCCTGCTCGGTAATGCCGTTCTCCTGCAACTGGCGCGGGACCAAATAACGCTTGGCGATCTGGAGCTTTTCTTCCTCGGTATAACCTGAGAGGTTGATCACTTCCATCCGGTCCTGGAGCGGGCCTGGCACCGGATC